>JBDNAG010000205.1:0-9086 GCA_039768565.1 Akkermansiaceae bacterium
GTGGACTCAAGTGAGGTTTGCAACTCCTCCACATTCGCACCCAACTCAGCCAGAGCCGAAGCTATTCGTTTCACGATTCCCGGCTCATTTAACCCAGTGATATCAAGGAACAATGCTTCTCCTTCTGAATCCCCGGAATCAGCATCCCGGGCTACCATGATCGCAGGACCAAGCTCACCGAGTGCAGATAAGTCCAACTCAAGGGCTTCTCGGTTTCCCTCCGGG
This sequence comes from Akkermansiaceae bacterium, assembly GCA_039768565.1. Classification (GTDB taxonomy): domain Bacteria; phylum Verrucomicrobiota; class Verrucomicrobiia; order Verrucomicrobiales; family Akkermansiaceae; genus SW10. The sequence continues at coordinate 226 of JBDNAG010000205.1, forward strand.
CACCCCACCCGAAGGATACCGGCAAATTGTCCGGCAAGAGGAGCCATCCAGCTCTCCTGCCAATTTCCACGCCCATTGTCGACGGCATCTGCGACATCGTCAACCAACCCGATTGGGTCCGGACTTAGAGCAGTCAAAAAAAGTGAATTACTCATAATATTCTATTCCACAATCACAGGAGTCCCAACGCTCGCTCCCTCAAAAAAGCGAACCGCCATCTCCTTGGGCATTCTCACACAGCCATGGGAAGCGGCATATCCGGGCAGGTGTCCGACGTGCATTCCAATTCCGCCATTGAATCGCATAAAGTAAGGCATGGGAGCATGATCAAAAACCTGCCCGACCTGCGGCTGATGCTTCCGCGTGTCCGCATCATCGTTCACAACCTGGCCAGTCGCCGAATCACGAATGACCCCATAAAGAGAAGATTCGTGATCGATGTCCTTCTCGGTCACTTTGAATACTCCTGCCGGGGTGGTGTGAGTTGAGCTACCAGTCGAAATGGGAGACATTCCCACTACCTGGTTACCTTTGTAAAAGTAGGCTTTTTGATCATTCCTATTAATTCGGATCGAGGCTGGTCCCTCCTCCGCGTCACCATCCCAATACCCTCGTTCATGCGCCATCGGCTGGCGTTCGCTGGTCGGGGTCGCGGAACGGAATCCGGTAAGATAGCCATTGCTATTACCTGCAGCAATTGGAGGACCGCAGGATGAGAAAAGAATCCCCAGCGGGATCAACAATAGTAATGCCTTCATAAAGTATTCTGGTGGTTGAAAGTAATAGAGAAACCCTGTGAGGGTCAAGAGGAGGAATTCCGACGCAAAAGAGCAGCAAAAGCCCCGTCAGTTTGATCTTTGAAGGGCAACAATTGCTCGCTTTTCTCAAGCTCGAATTCCTGATGGCTCTCAGCAAAGCGAGTTACCAACTCGATATTTTCCTCCGGATCAATCGAACAGGTTGAGTAAACAAGGCGTCCGCCCGACTTCAGGCACTTGACAGCCTGTTCCAAAATCTTGTTCTGAATCACGACCAAGTTTTCTAAATCGACTTTCTGTAACCGCCAACGGGCATCGACCCGGCGCCGAAGCACTCCGGTATTCGAACAAGGAACATCAAGCAAGATAGCATCGAAGGCACCCACAAACTCCTCTGGTGGATCTTTGGTCCAGTCATGACACGAAACTTCGGCAATCTTAACGCCGCATCGCTCGAGATTTTCACTCAACCGGGGCAACCGTTTCTCGTTGGAATCCATACAGAATAAACGCCCCTCATTCCCCATCAGGCCGGCTAGATGGATGGCCTTACCGCCCGGAGCGGCACAGGCATCCAGCACCATTTCACCGGGTTGTGGCGCCAGCAATTCCGGAGCATGTGCCGTGGATGGATCGGTCACATAGTAATGGCCATTTTCGACAGCATCCCTGGCACTCTCCGGCTCCGGACTTCCGGCAGGAGGTAGGTTCAAAAGATTGGGCCGGTAGTAGGGCTCGGCAGGAAGATTATTCCAATCCATCAATGCCACCGCATTGTCTTGTCCAAAGAGCTTCTTCCAGCGCTTCCACATCCAGTGTGGATGTGAAAATTGAATCGGAAGCTCAACATCCGGCAACTCACGCAAAAGCCTCATCCGGAAATGGGCAGCCTTCCGCAAAACGGCATTGATCAACCCCTGCACCGGCTTGCGGGCACACGCCACAGTTTCATAGATCGCGGCATGGTCTGGAGTACGTAAGATGAGTAATTGGAAAAATCCCACCCGTAAAACATCCCGGGTCTCGGGATCCAGTTTCCCTTTCCTGAACATCCCAATCCAATGATCGAGAAGGCTTCTGTTTCGTAAAACCCCCAGAAGAATCGTCTTCAGAAAAGCACGATCAGATGATGAAAGGTGGTTTCGCTCGGAATGGCGATCCACCAGGGAATCTGCATAGGCGTGTCCCTTCGCCCAAGCTCTCAAAGCAGAAACCGCAGCGCGGCGAACGTTCTTATCAGACTTTGCCATAAAGCGGTTACACTAGGAAATTGCAGAAGCGATTTGCCCCCATTCTTCATCGAGAGTCACGCCAGATGCCGGCATCTTTTTACAAGCACGGTGATACCAATACGAGGCGTTCCCAAGATCACCCTCTTCACGGTGCAAGTATGCATGGATCCACGCTCCCACCGGATCAGGAACATCCTCGCAAAGATCATGCGAATCATCCCAGCGTCCCGCCTTGGCGAGCCAAAGAACTTTCTGGGCCAAAGAGATTCCAGCAGGTGGTTCAGAGTCAGATTGCGCAGAGCTTGCGAGATCAACAGCGTTCATGTCGCGACTGTCTTGCCAAATCCCACAAAGAAAGGAAGTCGTAACTCAATCAGTCGAGCGAGAAAGTAAGCCTGAAATACGACTTTTCCGTAATTGGAGTAATCTCCAGCCCTCCTGGCACTTTTACCAACACACCAGCCTCCCAGGTGCGCAAATCGCCTGAAAACTCGATTCCCAAGTTCGCATCCACCCGATCCGGAAATTCACCCAGTGGCAGTAGAAACCTTCCATTCCTCGGAATGATTGCCAATGATGGCCAATCATCTGTCTCCCTTGGATTCGTGCCTAAAACATATTCCGAGATCTCATCAAATCCATCGCCGTCCGAATCGCCCAACAAATTAACCGCCCCCCCAAAAAACTTCATACTCCAGGTCTCAACGTTCACCACATCTAAAATCGTCAACGACACCGATGAGTTGTTCCCGGAAACAAAGCCTGAGCCATCCGATGGAATCTCAATCAAAACGATCTCCTCGCCTTCGGTCACCAAATCGGGAATGACTTCGATTGGAATTTCAACCGAAGCCGCCCCTGATGGCAGCACAACTTGCCGGTTGAGTTCATAATCTTGCGAGAGACTCGCACTTCCTGAAACCTCCAGCGAAACAGATAACGGTGTAACAAGAGGCAAATTTGCTCCTAACTTCAAGATGGCCCTTGAATCAAAATCGTTTTCATTAAGTTGCCCGCTCACAAATTCAAGCGACACGGCAGGTCGGTGCTGCTCGCAATCTTCGACCAACATTTCCATCCTGACATCATCGATCCACCACCCATCCCGCGCCGACGAGGCGTCATGCACAACCCGCCACCGGAATTGAATCATTTCCTCAGCCCAAGTGGTGGGAAGCTCGATCGAAACAGACTCAGGAACGGATTGAAGCCCGGACCAAGCAAGTTGTCCCGCTATCGTAGAACCAAACCCGTCACGAATCCCCCGATTGTATCCTCCAGTCACAATAACATCAGGGTTGGTAACCAAGTCGGTCCACTCTTCTCCATCTCTCGAAACCTCCAATACACCCCCATCAAAACCAGGTTCAAGACGAAAGAGGTGGTTAAATTTCAGAGTTCCCCCACTCGATGCCAATTCGAAGATTTCAGATAGAAGAAATGATTCACCGATCGAATCTCGCGCCGGAGAAAATGCGGACCTAAACCTGGAGTCCGACCGAGTCGATACAACACTCCATTCCTCACCAGAGCCCGAGGCATTAGAGGACCAGCCAATGGACAGATTATTTAAACCTTCAAAATCAACTTCAAAGGCGACCGACCGAGTTACCATGCCTGCCTCCAATTTAAAAACTTGATTCAGCAACGCCCCCGAAGCATCTCTAACCTCCAGGTCTAGGGCCAAAATATCCCCGCAACTTCCGATTGTACCAACGACCACTTCGATTACTCCCGATTCCCCAGGGACCAATTGCAAGGGAGCTGATTCCCAAAAAATTACTGCATTTTCCAAAGCTAGAAGATTCGTCGTGAGCGCCCCTGTCGGAAGCTCTCCTTCATTCTTGATATCCATCGCTAATCGAATCGTCTCACCTGGGTCCAAACGACCATTCTTCACTGCTCCTGACTCCTCCAAAACACGATGCCCAAGAAGATTCAATCGCGGCGCAGGCAATCGTGTTATCAACTCCGCCTGCAACTCGTAGATCTGTGTCGCATTGACCGGTTCACCTTCAACAAGCAGATAAAAAGCTCCTGTTGAAGGGAGCTCAAATAATTCAATGGATTCGGGCTCACCCAGCCCGCCCGATACTGATTCAAAAATAACAGTCACCCCGTCATCACCCAAAACTTGAACTGACAAATCATGTATGCTTGTGGAATCAAATCCAACTGCTTGCGTGCAACCAAGATCGCCATCCTCACCTTCCAAATACCCCCCCTCACCAGGAACGACATTAACGTTCAACCGCTGACCAACAACCCCTTCAAATCGATAAAAATCCCGATCACGGTCATCATCGATACTCAGCCTCGAAAAGAAAACCGGGGAACCTTCAACCAGATTAATCTCTTTGGCAGCACTCGTGGTGTCGTTATCACGAAAATCTTCATGCACTTCAAATCGATCACCATAGAGTCGCTGCAACGATTGAAATTCATCAAACTGCGGCCCTCGAAAACTTGTAGTTAAACTGGGCTCCAGTAATTTGGTTTGATTGATGGGACACACATGCGCCAAACCAAGACAATGTCCCAACTCATGTGTAATCGTATTAAACAAGCGAATCGAATCGCCCGCTGTAATAAAAAATGTTCCATCGCTCGAATCAAAAACCATATCGCCCTGATCTGGTTGAAAAGCGATAGCCAGATTTCCGCTATTCCCATCCAAAGCTCTCGCCGCGATTCTGATGTCACCGCGAACTCTCAGCTCACCTGAGTTGGCCGACTCTACAGAAGCGCCGTCATCCATCGGTTCATAAACCAAGGTCAGCCCGCAGGTTGCAGCAATTTCGTCGAAGGCATTTTCAAATAGCGCGAACCATGGCTGATCTGCCGCAGCCCCATTCGCCGAGCCTCCATAGATGGAAGCCATCCAGGCACGAAAATCAGACCCCGTTTCGGATTGATTGGTCAAACCCGGGGTAGGCGTGCCATCCGGAACAATACTCCACGTTAGAGTTGAAGCATCGCCCTGGGACCCAAAATCAAAACCATCAGTAGCGGTCTTGCTCCATCGCCCGTTGGATTGAAACTGGTTGGCGGAAATTTGAAGTTCAGGGCCGGCGAGCCCAACCATCTTCTCGATCTCATGGTAAGCTGCCAGCTTGGCTGGTGAAACATTCTCTCCCCAGCACACCCAGGGCCGATCTTTGTTAGCTGCCGAACTCATTCGATCCAGATAGTCTTTAAGTTCCCTTATTTCTTCTCGGCTGAGTTGAGAAAGAAAGTTGGAATCCCGTAAATCAATAAGACTTTTAAAGTCCACCAGCTTTTTGATCTTCTGAGGAGATTTCTCCATCCCTGCTAGCGGCCCATTCAAGGACGTTAGTGGCGGAATCCCCCCCCCTTCCAAGCCCCATCTGGAATCCGCTACGACAGCTCTCAAGCCCACCCCTTCTCCTTTGGACTCGACTTCATCCTGTCCCGATCCAGTGTCCCCCCCCCCTTTCTTCAGTCCAAAAAAGCAAACAAGCAAAATAGGAAACACCAACACGATCACCCGCTTTTGATCAGTAGTTGGATTCCTCCGGCTCACTTGGAATATGTAGCACCTCGCTCCCGAATCGTCAGTCAGGAAATCTCATGGTTGTCAGATGGCTCACTCCATGCTCAGGTCTATTTAAGCAATGAGCGAAGAAGAGATCGACCCGGTCGGACGTCCAAGGGAATCACGTCACCCCAGGGTCAAAAAGGTTTTGAAACCATTTCTGGCAGGAATGGCCACGGTCATCCCCATTCTTGCGACCGGTTGGATTGTCGTCCTCGTCTTCCGTCTTCTTCACAAAATTGGATTGACCATCATTAACGGGATCCTTTCAGGGCTCAACACAATGCGTGGAGCCAAAACAAATGCCGATCCCAAAAGAGGAGAAAGGGAAGTTTGGACCCTCGACGGGTTCCCAGGTGATGACTTTCTCTGGCTGCTCATTCCTCTCGCGCTCCTTTTCATCGTTGGCATCGCCGTCACCAACCGACCCGGCAAAAAGGTAAGTAGTTGGATTGATGATTTCATCATCCGCATTCCACTCCTCGGGTTTGTATATGCCACGATCAAACAATTCGTAGATGCCGTTCGAAACCTTGGAGGCCCTCAAAAATTCAAAGGCGTTGCCTATGTGGAATATCCCAGCCCAGGTTGCAGACTCATAGGTTTTATAACCGGAAACTTCGTTGACCCTCAAACCAGAAAGAGCACAACTTCTATTTTCATTCCAACTTCCCCCAATCCCATGACCGGATTTGTAGTCCTGATGGATGACGAAAAAGTCTTCGAGAGTGACATGACACTGGAAGAAGCTGGAAAAATGATTCTATCCGCAGGCCTTGTGGCTCCAGCATCCTACCCAGGAGTCGATAATAAGGCCGGGGATAATGATGATCCTGCTAAGACCTAGGCTTCAAGGCTCTGAGCCCTTGAAGTCTCTTACCTTCGGCTTCCCACTGGATCTGAAAATCGGTTTTGGGATAAAAGAAGGTATCATCGGTCCAATCCAATCGGCCCAATCCGGGATAATCCTTCAAATGTTCCTCGCTCCACTCAAAATATTCATCGTGGTCAGTCTTGAACAAGAACTCTCCTCCCGGCCTTAGCACTCTTACCACCGCATCAAGAAAGGGCTTTTGAAAAAGCCGCCTCCGGTGATGCTTGGCCTTGGGCCATGGATCCGGGCAAAGGAGATGAAGCCGGTTGACACAGGATTCGGGCAAAAGCCACTCCAAAGTATAGAGGCTCTCCAACCTGAGCACCCTGACGTTTTTCAACCCTCGTTTCTCGGCACCGCGACAAACCTTCCTTACACGACCCAAAAGCCTCTCAACAGCGAGGAAGTTACGGTCGGGATAATACTCAGCCATCTCAAGGGTGAACTTTCCATCACCACACCCGAGATCAATTTCCAACGGACCTTCGGACGGAAAGTAATCGCTGATTTGAATCTCTGAAAAGTAGTCCTGCGGAACCAATTCATTGGGCTCCGTGGGCCTGATAAATTTACCTTTGTAATCCATCTTATTGATTTTTTTGAAACAGCCCGCTGTAACTCAGGAATGGGATTTCCGGGTCCGTCGTACGGGCATCAACGCGACGAATTGGCGGAGCAAGACCGGGCGATGGGTTATTGGTGAAGCGACTCGAATCGAAATGCAGACTAAACCGCTCGGCATTCAAGGGCCCGGTATAATTCGTGATATCCAAAACGCCCAAGTACGGTCCTTGTGCAAAATCGTAGGTTGAAGTGAACGTGCCCGAACCAAACGAACGAAGCACTCTGGGATCTTCTCCAAAGACGTTCTGCTCGACATACATGTCGATCGAATAACTCCCACTGGTTCCATCTACACCGAAGTTCATGGTGAGAGTCCCACGATCAGTTCCCGAAGTCGCTCTAAAATCCAACTGAGCATTTTCCAGCGAAATCTCTCCGGATGGCCAGTTTGGAATGGTCGCCGCGAACCCTTTAAAAAAGCTCTTTGGGGTAAATTCAAGAAGCGGTCCCAGATCGATCCTCCCGACCTCGGTTCGACCAGACGGCTGGGCCACAATGCCTCCTCCCAAAAATGTTCGTAGGTCAGTGCTAGAATAGAGGGCATTTTGGGTTTGTGGTCGAAGCGGAGTCACCAACTCCAGATGGTCTCCGGCCTTCTCGACGGATAACGGAAGAGTTTCGATAGGCCCGGGTAAAAAATTTTGATGATACCCCTCCATAAAGGCATTCGCAGTGATCCCATCACGGCGGATACTTATATCCAAAATCGCTATTTCCTCGTCAGGCATCCCGTTTTTGTCAGTGGGGGTATTTGCGATGCTCCGCACAACATTCAACCCCGGAATACTAGCGACTTGACCAAAAGCTGTGTAACGCCCGTTAAAGGAAGGCACCGCAATTGAAGTAATGAAGAACCTGCTCCCATTTCTATTTGGGGCTAGAGTATCCATCGCTAGGACCCCCTGCTGATTGAATGGAAACCCATAAAGATTATTGAGGTTGTTTGGATTGCGTACCAACTCGTCTTGAAATTGATATCCCGGGTGCTCCAAAGGGTCATTCGTCATGCTTCCCGCTGAAAACCTGACACCGGTATCAACGCGATTCACACGCAGTGCACGATACATCGGAGCTTGCTTGACCCTGAGGTCCCTTGCATCCAACCACGTTCTTGGATATCTCAATGTGATCCGATACTTAGTAGGATTAGAGCTAATTTGCTGAAGCCGGATCCGATCCTCACCAGTGATATCGGCATGGTAGTTCGTGAAAGCAATGCCCTCCACCCCACCGATGTATGTATTACTTTGAAAAATCCCGTAAAATCCGCGCATCGTTGGTGTACTTTCGATCCGCTCAACACGTAGCGCCAACCGCTGAACATCCGATTGAGCCGTCGGACGATAATACGATTGCGCATAATGAGCCGAATCTTCCAAAAACGGAACACCTGCGGGAGTCTCCAAAATATCATCTGGCTTACCAGCCAACTGGATAAAGTTGGCCACCGCCATAGGAGAATTAGTGTAGTCCAGAGACATCGTAAAATCCCCCTTCGTGGTCTGAAAATCCGCAGCAATAAAGTCAGCCCTTGCCGAGGCTAAACCAAGCCAAAGAAAGACGATCCAAGATGAATTTTTCATGGATTTTCAGGGGCCGGCGTGAACTTGAAGGGACGATTGAAGGCTGTAGAATTATTCTTCCCACCCTCAAAACCTCCACTCGTATCGGAATGAAAAGACAAGACTCCACTCAAGGATTCAAATGCTCCTGTTCCCGCAGGAGCCGGGAACTCACAATCAAAATTTAAAAGAGGGATAAATTCCGCAAGTGAACGGTTTCTATAGAAAACCCCTGTCTCCGGAAGCGAGACTTCA
>JBDNAG010000031.1:0-46739 GCA_039768565.1 Akkermansiaceae bacterium
AAGAAAGACCAATAGCCGGGAGAAGTTGGCACGGGTTAAAATGTGGCTTGATGTCAATGTCCTAAAAACTGATCCGAAATTCCTAGGGCAGAAGGAATCGCTTCCACTTTAGCGGGGAACCATTTGGCAAGCTCGAACAGGAGGTTGGTAATTCTTGTTGCATTCGCGCGTCATTAATTTTCATAGATCATATTGGTGTTGCAGGCCATGGATTTGGTAAGGTGGGCGGCGGCTTGGCTAATACGGAGGGCGACTTCAGGGGTGATCGGGTATTTGTTCACCACTCCTCGGATGCTGTCTGTTCCAAATAGTTAATTTATGAAAATGAAAAGGGGCGGATTAACACCACAGGAGACTTTATTCAAAATAAATGGGCCAATCATAGAATATGGTTCATGAGGGCACATTTTGTCGATTTGTGACGGGTTGCAATTTTTCAAGCTGGAGGCAAGGTTCTCCCAGATGATCGTTTTGCTGTCACCCGCCAAGTCATTGGATTATGAGTCACCGCTTTTGACCAAGCGTGCGACGAAACCCCGTTTCATTGAAGAGTCCTCCGAATTGATTTCGCAATTGCGGAAGCTTCCAGTGGGGGAAGTAGCAAAATTGATGTCGATTAGCGAAAAGCTGGCCCAACTGAATCATGACCGTTTCGCAGCTTGGGAAGAAGAGTTTACCACAGAGAATTCCCGTCCCGCAATTCTGGCTTTCACTGGCGATGTTTACCAAGGAATGGAGTCGGGCCAATGGGGTAAGGAGGAGTTTGATGTGGCACAGAAGCGAGTGCGAATCCTTTCCGGACTTTACGGAGTGCTGCGGCCGTTGGATTTGATGCAACCGTATCGACTGGAGATGGGAACAAAGTTCACGAATAAGAAGGGTAGAAACCTCTATGAATTTTGGGGAGATTCTTTAACGGAATCACTGAACGCTGATTTGAAAAAATCAGGATCTAATTTTGTAGTGAATCTTGCTTCGAACGAATATTTTTCAGCGGTTGAGAAAAAGCAACTTGCTGGTGAACTCATTACACCGGTTTTTAGGGATGAGAAAAACGGGAAGTATAAGATCATTTCGTTCTTCGCCAAGAAAGCGCGGGGCATGATGGCTGATTACATTGTGCGCAACGGGGTGACCGATCCGAAGGAGTTGCAGAAATTTAAGACTGCCGGCTATCGTTTTTCGAAGAAGGAATCGGACAATTCGACTTTGGTGTTTCTTCGGAAAGAAGGTGCGGCTCAGTTGACGTAGGGCCTCGCCTGTTTGATAGAGATCTCACCGGACTCGGTGATTTTAAATTCGATTTCCATCGCAAAGTTTCGGTTCGTCCTTTGGTTATAGAGTAATTTAAAGCGCGAATTGATAATTCTTAAATCCCCAACCAGGTCTAAAACTTGGGTGCGGGTGAGTACGGTGTCGCCTTCGGGGACCTGGTTTGAGTAACGAATGTATTGAAGCTCATATTGGGAGTTTCCGAAGAGCTTTGCAGCGAGGAGCTCTTCCGGAGTGGAGTTGGCTTCAGGGTTGGTGACAAGATTTTCTCCGGTCTGAACGTTGAAGTAGTATCCTTCCCAGCTGGGATCGAAGATGTTCTTTGCGACGGCAACTCCGTTAGCTTGCTCGTTTTTCTGATTGGGGTGAACAAGGATTCCCATGGCTGAAGAAAGGTGGTTGATCCGATAGAATTCCCGCTCCTCGTATGCGCGGTAGTTCCAAAGGCTGGCCCAGACTTGTTTGACACTCTTGCTGATATGACCCTCGTTTTGTTTGTGGGTGAACGAGTCATAGAGGCCTGCTCCGTTGAAGCTTGTGGTATCTTCGGCATTGGCGCTGGAGCGAAGGCGAGGGGTGATATCGGGCGGGAGGCTGTCTTGAAGATCAGTCAGAGCAAAATACATCCACTCGGGCATGGTGCTTTCGTTTTTGATTTGGTCGCGCAAGTTGGCAAGAAGTGACTCCCGAAGTGCGGGATTACTTTGGAAATCAGGGTTGGAGATCATCGCCGCCACCTGCGGGTAGAAGCGATTATGAATCATGAATTCATGGTAAAAATAGAAAGGGATAGCGAATCCATCGGGTGCATTATCCGGAAAAAGTTTGAGTAACTCGGCCACATTGGTCGACTTACCTCCAAATGAATTACTCATGGAGAAGGAAACCTGAGAGAGTGGGATGATATCAGTTTTACTCAGGTCCCGAGGAGGTGAGGACGATTCAGTGGGGCGAATTGATTCGAAATAGTCTTCGACCTCTTCTTGCGTTGCTGAACGAATTTCAAATCCTTCCGGGGACACTCGATAGAAAATATTTTGTCCGATGAGAGGAACGATGTCGGGGTGGTTGGCGGCATCCGCAATGTAGGAGTTGGGAGTGTCGTTTTGTTGGGCCTTGAGATTAACGTGGGAAAGAGGAGTCTGGGGGACCTCGGTAATGATGCCCGAGATGTAGGTGAGGTCGTTGGGGAGGTTGTTAAAAATGACAATGTCGCGAGCAGAGAGGGTTTCGGCTCCGGTTGAGACAACAAGGCGCCCGAAGGCTTCCTGTTGGTTCATCGGTTGGTAGGTCGTGCTGGAGAAAAGATCGTCTGTCTCGATAGTGTGAATCGAAGAGACATCATACTTCGCTTGGTTCACCTTCTGGAGCTGTCGTTGGGTCTCGCTGGGAGCGTGATAAGCGAGGCGCGTGATGAAAGGAGCATTCTTCGCGATGAGTTCGTAAGCCAGTTCAATCCACTCGAATGCGACGGGATCGGTGGGCCAGAATTCGAGGGTGTAAATCCCTTTGCCCCCATCCGGCGCAATGTAGTTGTCGTGCGCGACCAAGGAACCGGCGAGATTCTGCCGATTTGCCGCGCTGATGTAGGTAGAGCTGGTAAATGCGTTGTAGTTCCGCGGGAAATTGAGAACGTTGGTTGCGAAGTCGTAGTGGTGTTGGTTACGATTGATGTTGAAAAAGTAGAGCTCGGGTTTGGTGCGAATGTTGGTGATCAGGAATTTAACCTCTCTTACGTTCTGAGCCCCGGGGAAGTTGTCGCGTCTGGATAGGACGTTGTAGTCATTCTGAGCCGCGAGAAAGATATTACCGTCGAGGGCTGAGATTGGATCGGCTGCATTGAGTGCGTGTCGGAGGTCGAGTTCCGTGATGTCGCTGCGGCCATCACCGTCGGTGTCTAAGGGTGAAAGAACTGAAACCCGCTCAAGTTTGTAGAATCCGTTGGGTCGGGGAAGGACAGAGTCACTTAAGATAGCAGATTCGGTCTCGGATGATTTGAGGTCGACGGTGTGCCACGTGTCGAAGTCCCGCGTCCGGAGCAGGCGGAAGTAATGGGAAGGAGAAGTGGGGACGCTAATCTCGAATTTGCCTTGGTCTCCACGTGAAATCTCCTGCAAGACCTGCCCGGGAAGGGCGGTGATGAGGATTAAGTAGAGGAGGTAATGCTTCATGAAAGGAGCTAAACAAGAACCCGAAAAGCCTGCGGGTCAATGAACATTCGCCTTATTTTCTCCCATGGCAATCGATACGGCCTCCAAGACGCAGGAATATTCTTCCGTGTGCGAGGGCGGGGGTGGCGTCGCTCCACTCTGATTCGGGGCCCGGGGAAAGGCTGCAGCGAGAGAGTTCCTCGTAGCCGTCGGAGATATCAGCAGTAATCATCTCCCCTTCACGGGAAAGGGCGAGGAGCTTGCCATTGGCGATGATGGGAGAGGCATAAAAATTGGCCTGTATTTGCTGAGTCCATTTCACTTTGCCGGACTTGGCGTCGAGTGCGGTGAGCACTCCGCCGTCGGAGAGTGCGAAGACGGTTTCACCATCGGAAACGGGGGTTGGGACGTAAGGTGTTTTCCCTTTCATTCGCCATACGATCTCAGCGTTCTCTCCTGCTTTCGAAGGCGGGCGAATGGTAAAGTAGACCCCGCTTTTACAGCCGACGGCGATAAGTGCATTCTCGCTCTTCGAACCTGCGAGAACATTGATTGGAGAAACAATGGTGCGCTGTTTCATGGTGCCGGGAAGAGACCATGACTCTTTGCCTGATTGAAAGTCGAGGGCGACTACTCCCTGAGCGTGGCTTGCAATGACAACTTCGTGTCCGGATGAAGTCTTGCGAACCAAGGGGGTGATGTAGCTGGTTTTTTCACCGCTTCCCTTGTAGTTCGTTTTCCAGATTGTCTTTCCCGTCTTCAGGGAAACCGTGCCGACAAATCCATCTTCCATGTGAATGTGGGCAAGGACAACCTGGTCCTGGTGAATGACCGGTTGCAGGTTGAAGCCATGTTGGGTTTTCACGTTGCCAATTTCGTAGTCCCATAGTTTGGAGCCCGAGTGATCAAAGGCCGTAAGCATTGCTTTGTTTGCGATCCCGTCGAACCAGCTGACAACCACAGCTTTGTCGTTCACAGCAGGGCTCGCGGCGGCAGTGTTGTTGAAGCGGTGGAGATGGTAGTCGCCGACGGCCAAGGCCTTTGTCCAAGCGGTTTTACCGGATTCGGTATTAAGGCAGATCAATGCGATGGTTTTTTTGTCACGATTTTCGCTTGTGACGAAGAGCTTGTCTTTCCAAATGACGGGGGAGCTGGAGCCGGGACCAGGCAGTTTGGTGGACCATATCAGCGAATTTTCTCCGAGTTCGTTTGGAATTTCAGCTGAGGAAATGCCGGTGCCATCTTCGCCTCGAAAACGGGGCCAGGTGTCTTGAGCGAATGTTGAGAGAGTGAGAAGGAAGGGGAGGATGCAGACTTTCATTGAAGTGTTTTGGGATTGGATTTGAAGCGGGCCAAGAGCTTGCAATCATTTGTTGTCGCGCATCGCTTTCAGGCGCTCGTCCTGGGCCTCGAGGAGGAAGATGGACCGTTGGAAATCAATCAGAGATTCCAGCTTCATCGCTTCATCGCGTGAGCGCTCGTCGATTTCCATTGCCAGTTTACCCATTTCAGCGACAGGAATGTCGCCGAGGAGTTTGGGGTCGGTAACTCGGAAGATGAGACGGCGGATCTTCCACCACTTTTTTACGAGATCGACGTGTTCAATTTCACCATAGGCTAAGGTTCGCGAAATCATCTCGCTTTTTCCTCCGGTGAAAACGTTTCCTTTGAGCCGCCACGACAATTCGACCTGGTCAGGGAGAAATCTGAGTTTCCCGATGACGTGGTCTTTTCCGAGCGGATCAACCGGCGGGCACTGGAAGTTGATATTGATGGGGTCGGTAAGCATCGCGTTGGAAAGACCATAGACAATACCGGAAAAGGTTGCCAGCTGCGATCCTAGCAGGCTTTGTCGGGGTTTCAATGTCTGGAAAAGTTGGCGAAGGAAAGTCCGCTTTTTGATTCATTGGCTTTTGTGGTAGGGGCGCGTCATGAGAAGAGCGAGGTCGTGACTTTATTGGAGGCTTTAAAGCAAACCTCGCCGGGGTTTCCGATAGCGGCTGTGATGTCGAAGTTGGGTGAGGGTTTAAAGAACTCGGGTGCGGGACTATCTGACTATCTGGAAGCGAAGAGGGTGATGACTTCCCTGGGGGAAAAGGCACGGAAGCTTTTAAAGAGGGGGGGAATTCAGCCGGCTAGGCAGATTGCGGCGGTGAGACTTCTTGGTCAGGCCGGCAATCAGGGAGTCGGTGATCTTTTGGATTCGTCCCGGGCCTTTGAACTTCAGAAGGCGGCCCCCGTGAGGATCGCAGAATTTGGGAAATGGCAATCCACAAAAATATTGGTTGCTGGGCTGTCCGGTTTTTCTCCTCCGGTCCGGGCAGAAGTGATTGAGGTTCCGCTGATCCAATAAAAGTGGTTTGTGGAACACTCAAACCGACCGGTGCAAAAGCTGACGGGAAAATTGTCCTCAGTCAAAGGGGCTCCTCGTGACGAGATTGCCCAAAGATATCAGGCGGCTATCAAGCTTGCTGGTGATCCGAAAAAGGGGCTCGTGGTTTTCCGGAAAAATTGCATGGTCTGCCGCCGTAATGGAGAGGAAGGCCCCGAAGGCGGGCCTGATTTTTCGACTGTTGAAAATCGAAAGTCCAGTTCGATATTACTTCAGATCCCTGATCCAAGCCGGGAGTTGTTGGCCAACTTCATGCAGTATTATGTGACCCGCAAAAATGGCTAAACAGCGATCGATCTGTAGTCGATGAGCGACTTACTGACGCATCTTAAGTCTTAAGAGCTGTTACTTAGCCGGCAGAATCGCCTGAAGCTCGTATGTGTGGTTCTCACGGGGAGTGCCGGGGCCGTTGTAGCCAAGCATGCGGAAAGACTCAGCTTCGACACCTCTTTTTTTGAGTTCCGCGTCGAGTGCCTCCTTGGCCTTTTTTACCTGTCCTTTCGAGTCAGCACCCATCCAAGTGTAGTTGAGGACTTTTGAGATTTGGAAATCCTTGACCTCTACTTTTTTGCCGTCGGCTCCGGTGGTTCCAACTTCGGTGTTCTGGTAAAGGAACGCCATATTGACCTTTTCCATTTTATCGCCTTTGTTTTCCATTTTCATTTCGACTGGGGCGGTCATTGGAATATCCTTTTTCTTAATGTGGCTGAAAAGGGTCCAGAATGACATGCCGCTTCCACCCTTGGCTATCGCAGCGCGATACTTGGGGTAGGTCTTTTCGGAGACCTCGTCGTATGGTCCTGGAGCGGGCCATCCTTGTGGCAGCGGCGCTTCGGACTGGTAAGTCGGATTTTCGGCGGTTGCATCCTCGGCAACGCAGAAAGGGGTGGCGGTCAGAAGAAGAAGAGCGAGTAGTTTTTTCATATAGGCGACGGGAACCCTGATTTTGGAAAGCGCAACTAAAAGTATTCTTAAAAACTATTTTTCTGTTAGAGGATTCTTATGCCAAAAATATTTGTTTCAAAAGCCAAGGAGGTCGCAGGCCAATGAGTTGATTCACTATAATTGACAGTTTTTAAATCCGTGGAAATCGCAAGTGGATATTCAGATCTCGGTTGTAGTGACAGGCGATGTCACGGAGGTGACTTGGACAGTGGGCAGGCCGTTGCCCGTCTTTCTGTTTTGGATGATAAAGTCGATTGAGGCTCACATTGGCATGGATTACGATCGTGGCTGTTAGCGTCACCTGCGAAGAAACTTAAGCACCTGAAGAAATTTCCTCCATTTGAGCTCTATCTGGACGAGAATGAGGAAGAACCCGTCGTTAAGATTTGCCTGCTGACTAAGTGATCCTCATGCTGGGGGCATGAAAGTTCTTGAGCTTGTTGCCCCATCCGAGTTTGTCGTTTCCGAAAAGCCGAAACCTTCGCCGCAATCTGATGAGGTGCTCATCAAGGTGGCCTGTTGCGGAATTTGCGGAAGTGACGTCCACGGAATGGACAATAGCAGCGGGCGGCGGATTCCGCCCATGATTATGGGGCATGAGGCAAGCGGCGTGATCGAGAAAGTTGGGGGGGAAGTGTCGGGTTGGAGTGAAGGCGACCGTGTCTCATTTGACTCGATGGTGTATTGCGGAAAGTGTGAACACTGTGAGCGGGGTGAAACGAATTTGTGTCACGAGCGTCAGGTGATGGGAGTATCTTGTCAGGAGTTCAAACGCGATGGAGCGTTCGCGGAATGGGTGGTGGTGCCGTCTCGGATTTTGGAACGGGTGCCGGAAGGTTTGGGTTTTGAGGAGGCGGCATTTACCGAGCCATTGGCGGTGGCGTTGCACGCCGTAAATTTGGTAAAAGTGAAGCCCGGCGAGCGCGCGCTTGTAGTGGGCTCGGGGCTGATTGGACTTTTGGTTATTCAAGCTTTGAAGCGGGCCGGTGCTGGCGAAGTGGTCGCAGTTGATATGGACCGGAAGAGATTGGATCTCGCTTTGGAGCTGGGTGCGACAGGTGCCCACACTCCGGGCGAGGACTGCGGTGATGAATTTGATATCGCGATGGAAGTGGTGGGCGCGGCTCCGACCTTGGAGAAGGCGGTGAAGTCGGTTCGCAAGGGAGGCCGGGTTGGCTTGGTTGGGAATGTCGTTGCTGAAGTTCCACTGGCCTTGCAATGGGTGGTGACACGCGAAATTTCCTTGCTGGGATCATGTGCGGCGGCAGGGGAAACGAAGGAGGCTTTGGAAGCGATCGCAAGCGGGGAAATTCAAGTAAAGCCTTTGATTTCGGCAGTGGCTCCACTGAACGAAGGCGGGGATTATTTTAAAAGATCAAGAGAAGGAAAAGAGGGACTCTTGAAGGTTTTACTGAAGCCTTGAGTTGAAGAGGCGTTTCACGCAAAGCAGCAGTTTTATTAAGGATGGGCTCTGTTCGACCCATTGTGTTCGGGCGTGGCTCTAAGATTTAAATAAAAAGTGCGCGGGTTGGTTTGATCGGCATAAGCGGTCGGTAGCTGCACCGATCTTATTCGTATGGAGAGAATACTGTAATCCTTTGTCCTGAGAGACTATCTATCAGTCGAATCCACTAGCAAATGGAAGACGGAGACACCCACGTTTTTATTTTGAGACCGACATAACTTCACTAGGTAGGAGTTGTGCGATATTTTGATCTGAGTTTTAGATTGGGACTGGTGGCAAATTCCTATTTTGAAAGGGACTTGAAGCCGCTTTTGGACCGGAGCGAAGGGGATGAAAATAGGAGGCAGGACAAGACCTGAAGGGGTGTTCGGCGGAAGTGAGAGCTAAATTTTTTCGGGTATCTACGGAGGCGGAATATGGACTAGTTATGTAAGGACTTATTGACCTGCGCATTCCGGATCGACTGTCGCGAATCTGAATTACAAAAATAGTTGCAGAGAGTGGGCGAAATGGGGATTTATATGTAGCTTACATATAAATGAGTCAACATGGCTAAGCTTCTCAGCATGATTATTTTACGACTTGCAATTGCCCTTACTCTTTTGGCCGCGTTTGGAGTGATTGGGGTCGTTAAACTATCAAAGAGATTGGACTCAGACGAAGACTTACTGACTCAATCCAAGCGGGCCATCGATCTCGAGCGTTCAAGTGAGGCAAAGGCTCGTCGGGCCTTACGGGTTAATTTGGAGAGGGAAGTGACCGATTTCACGGTGGCGGAGATTTTCGAGCAATTACCGGGGGAGTTCAGCAGTTACTCTCCGGAGACGAAGACCACGGAGTGGCTCCGAGCGAAAGCGCTCCTGCGTCAGCTCGGGGTCTTGATGGGGGGAGAGGCGATTGCTGAAGTCCTTAGCCGCTATGATGGAGAAATGGTTATGATTGATCCGTTCTCGGCGATGGGGGTGGTGTTTGAGGGCTGGTTGAGTGCTGACTCGTCCGCGGCAATTGCCGGATTTACCGAGATTTTGGAGAGCGAGCGTTTGGATGGGGACGGCCACAAAACCATGACTTGGCAGGGGCGGCAATTTAAGGGACGGGGAAAGAAGGGGAGCTATAGTTACGAGATCATGCAGCGCACGGTTTTGAGTGCAGTGGCCACGGCGGATCCAGTTCGCGGATTGGAAATCTTCCGTGAAGATCTCTTGCCGCCTGATTCCCCTCACTTGGAAGCCTTCGGCGAGGGGATGGGTGAAGGCACCGACTGGATGGCCTTTCGGAAGGAGTTGCAGGAGTTGGTGGATTGGAAGACTCCCTCAACGGCGTTCGCCGGACACGATGGGGTGATCACTGCGGTCCTCAAGGGATGGAGCCGGTGGGATCTGGACGCTGCCTTGAAGTGGGGATTTAAGGAGGTCAAGGCGAATGAAGAGGCCGCCAATCTGATGGATGATGGCGTGATTTGGGCGATCAAGGATCGGGACCGGCTTTTCGAGTGGTTTGAGCAAAACCGTGATGAAGATGTCGTGACGGACGAACGAGTTGCCGTATTTGCAAAAAGATTTTTTCTCGATTCTGGTGCAGAGGATTTCCAACGCTTGCTTTCACTTACGGAGGACACCTCGACTAGGGTTTCGATTCTCGAGGTTGTCTTTCAGGGCTATGGGGGGTGGAGGAGCTTTTCCAAGGCAGAGGTGAGCTCTCTGATCGAGGCCGCTCAGTTGTCGGAAGAGGACGAAGCGAAGTTTCTGCCAAAGTTGGAACAGCTCAAGTAGGAGTGGTTGGTCGTGAGATCTGTTCCGCCGGGGGTCTGATGGATTGGAATCCGCAGTTCCGTGAGATCGGTATTAATGGGCTGGTCTTTATTATCAATGGGCATCACACGCTGTGCATGATTCTTAAAGAAGGTACTAACCGTACACAACTTTGGTATAAAGATGACCGGACATTACCAAGCAATTAAAGGTATCAAGAATGCGTTGCGTGCCGGTTATGATTCTCTGCAAAATGGAACCTTTATGGATGACGCAGCTAAAAGGATTTAGGAAGTATTGTAGGCATATAGTTGGAAGCCATTGCTACTGCGGAAGTGCTTTGATTTCGAAATTTATGGATTTCTTTTGCGCCCTGAAATTACGAAGATACCACGAACAAGTATAGATAACGATTAAATGAAATACCTGCTACTGAGTGCTTTACTCATAAGTTTTTCCAGCTTGTCAGCTAGGGAGATTCCCACCAATTTTGCTAACGATAAATTGGCGGCTTGGTGCATCGTCCCATTCGACGCGAAAAAGCGAAGTCCAAAAGAACGGGCGGAGATGCTTGTGCGACTTGGATTGAAACGTTGTGCCTATGATTGGCGGGGGCATCATGTGGTGGAGTTCGAGGATGAGATCCTGCAATACCGGAAGCACGGCATCGAATTTTTCGCTTTCTGGGGAGAGCATGACAAGGCTTTTGAATTATTTAAAAAATATGATCTGCATCCACAGATCTGGCGAACACTGGGTTCACCAAAAAGCGGTTCGCTGGATGAAATGGTGAAATCTGCTGCAGATTCGATGGAAGACCTGGCGAAGCGAACTGCCGAGTTGGATTGCAAGCTGGGTTTGTATAACCACGGTGGATGGGGCGGTGAACCCGCCAATCTCGTCGCGGTTTGTCAGGATCTGCACAAGCGAGGTTACGAGCACGTTGGCATTGTTTACAACTGGCATCACGGTCATGGCCATATTGATGATTGGGGGGATTCGCTCGCTTTGATGAAGCCTTGGCTTCACTGCCTCAATCTTAATGGTATGAACACCGGAGCGAAGCCAAAGATTTTAACAATCGGCCATGGCGAACATGAATCGACAATGCTCGATGCCGTAATCCGCAGCGGCTACGATGGGCCGATTAGTATACTGGATCACCAGGCACATCTCGATGCAGAGATCGCACTACGTAACAATCTCGACGGCCTTGAATGGCTAAAGAAAGAATGGAACAAACCAGGTTCCGGTGGAGAAAAGCCTGAAGCTAAGGCATTCCCTAAATACGCCGAGAGTACACTCGCTGCAAAAGCGGGTTCGGTTTCAGGCTCGAAAGGATATGGTAAAACCCTGGCTGGCGGTATGATAATCGAAGGCGAAAGCGAATGGCGAGAGCCGCCAATCACCGTTGAATGTCGAGTCCGACTAGAGGATGCCAGGGGCTTCAATATCCTCGTTGCCAGCGATACCAAATCATCCAACGCGCACTGGGAAATTTTTTCTATGAATGGTAGCGGTCAACTGACCGCCTACCTGCCCGGGGCCAATCCCAACCATGTGCGTAGTGAAAAAGTCATCACTGATAACCAATGGCACCAAGTCGCGATGCAATATGCCAGTGACCAGGTGACTTTGTGGGTAGATGAAGAAAAGGTAGCTGAGCAAACCATTGCCCTGAAACCCAATCGCCATATCGTTCCGGGCGGCCTGGCTTTTGGCCGACTTGTCAAAGGCAGCATCGGGCTTCGAGGTGCAATCGATGAAGTGCGGATTCGTAAGGGCATCCATCCACCTTTTGAAGCAAAGGAATCAAAGGTTTTGGGTAAATGGGATTTTGAAGACCTGAGTAAATTGCAAGCGAAAGCAAAGTCACTCGTGGCAAAAGGTCTTAGACCATTGGAGCCCGAAGCAAATCCCTATTGGCAGGAATATATCAATCGCGATCGAATCTATGATTTCTATGCTAAACAGGCCCGCGAACGACCTGATAAATTAGCCGCTTTTCCCGGGCTTGACGGTGGCCATCTCGGGCACTGGGGCAACCAGAATGATCAAACGACATGGAAAGATGGTCGTGTGAAAGACATGGACCATGGTTCAATGATCAGTGGTGTTTATCGAGGCACCCGTAAGATAGTGATTCCTCGCGCGGTCACCTTGAAAGTCAGTGAGGATACCTTTGCGGTTTTCGATACCGATAAGCTTCAGTTCGTCGAAGCATGGCAGGGTGATATTACCAAATGGTCAGACGTGCGCCGGGGCTTTATGAGGGGGATTCCAATCGGCGGGAAACCTGTTGAACTGGAAACCCTGAAAACCAGCGCTGCTAACGATGCCGAATATCTGGGGCTCTATCGATCAGGAGAAAGGGTGATTTTTGCCTACAAAGAGAATCAAGAAATTCGATATAGATCAGCCTCTTTACAGAAAGGTAAAGTGGTCGAGATAGCAACCCGGAAGCCGGATAGTTTTGATGCCCGGTGGTCGCAGCGAATCGACACTAAAGGTATCTTAGGTGCCGAAAAACCCTACGCCATTGATACCTTAACTCTCCCCTTTAAAAACCCCTGGAAATCACTGTTCTTTATTGGTGGAGTCGACTTCGTCTCCGCTAACCGAATCGCTATTTGCACCATCCATGGTGAAGTATGGATATGTGATGTTACAGGCCCGGAACTGGAGCGGCTTAGCTGGAAACGATTTGCCGCAGGGCTACATCAACCGCTCGGGTTGAAAGTGGTCGACGGAGTAATCCATGTCATGTGTCGCGATCAGATCACTGCATTAGTCGATCTCAATGGCGATGATGAAGCTGATTTCTACCAGTCGCTTTCACGGGTTCATAAAACTTCAGCAAGTGCTCATGATTTCATCACCGGTTTGCAGCGCGACAGTAGAGGTCGATGGTTTTTTGCTTCCGGCAACCAGGGAGTGTGCCGGGTTTCCGCCGATGGAAAAGAACTGACTCAAATCGCCGGTGGTTTACGCAATCCAAACGGGCTGGGTATCTCATCGGATGGTGAGACGGTTCTAACTAGTGTGCAGGAAGGATCATGGACACCCGCCAGCGCCATAACCGACATAAGTGCAGGCGGGCATTTTGGAGCGGGTGGCCCGCGAGATGGTGAGCGAGGCTTTGTTCCGCCGATGCTATATTTACCTAGGGGCGTTGATAACTCCAGTGGCGGACAAGTTTATATCGATAACAATCTATGGGGGCCGGTGAAAGAGAACTGGATACATTTCTCAGGTGGATTTGCAAAGTACTTCCTGGTTCTTCGCGAAGCACTGGAGATCGATTCGCAGGCTGCTGCAGTGGCGTTGCCTGGTTCATTTGCTTCCGGAGCTCATCGAGGTAGGTTTTCTCCTTACGATGGTGGGCTATATGTAGCCGGAGCGCAAGGTTGGGGGAATTACGGAGTGGCGGATGGCAGTTTGCAGCGAGTCCGTTTTTCCGGAGGTGAAAATTCTTATCCTTATCCCATATCGTGGCAGACCAGGGATAATGGTATCCTGCTAACCTTTGCCGCACCGCAATTAGATTCACTCTTGGTTATGAGTGAGTGGTTTGCTCAACACTGGAACTATAGATACGGACCAGCTTATGGCTCACCCGAGTATTCGGTGCTTGATCCAAACAGCAAAGGCCACGATCAGTTGGTGATTCGCGGAGTGCACAAGGTCGGCGATGGCAGTCAAGTGTTCATTGAAATACCTCAACTTCAACCCGTCGATCAACTACATATACATTTTGATGGATTACCCCGAATTGAGATGTTCGCCACGATCCATAAATTGGGTGAACCATTTACAGAATTCGAAGGCTATCAAGAGGTCGGGAAAACTTGGGGTGACGTGGAAAAGCTAACTTCAGCGAATTCAAAGAACCCTCAGGTATTGATGACAGCCTGCGCGGCCTGTCATCATCCGGAAAATCAACTTGTCGGTCCGGCGCTTGCTGAAATTCGCAAGCGTTATGCGAACAATCCGGATGGCATCGTTGAATGGGCCATGAATCCACAGAACAAAAACCCTCAACTACCGTCCATGCCATCATTTCAATTCCTGGGTAAAGAAAAACTCAGGATTATCGCAGAAGCAATTTTGGCGGGAGAGTGAGAATGAAGGCCTTCCCCCTCCTCACCTTCCAGAGCATTGATCGTGAGCTGTGTCATTTGCCCCATTTATTATTCTCATGAAAGAGAAGGAAGAAGTTTGGTAGTCCTTTTAAGCCTCTCGTAAATCAAAAGAGAAAATTTGATTACGGCATCCAGAATAACTACTTAAACGAAGGGCCATTAATAGTGGCCTCAGATTTGAATCAACGGCTTCCTGAAGACGCGAAAAGTCTATAATCTAGCATGTTTGAAATGAAATAATCGTTGAACCCACAATGGGAAAAGGTATTTTCAGTATCTCGCTACTTCGGTTAACATTAGGCCTAAAGGGAATATCTATAAACACGGTTCGCTAAAAAGAATGAAGTATTTGCTAAGTATCATAGCATCGTGTGGACTTACCGCTTCGCTGATTCCGGCACAAGATTTCAAGATCAAGAAGTTTATCCTAAATCCAACACATCTTGATTTTGAGTGGAACAGTCAGAGCGGAATGGTTTATAGCCTTTGGAGTAGCGCAGATCTCACTAATTGGGGCTTGATAGCACAAGATATTGAGGCCACGGCACCGATCGGCATGACATCCATTCCTCTGCCTGCCGATGATCTCTTGTTCTATCGGATAAAAGAACACCCTGGACCACTGGTAAGGGTACAAACTGTGACGGTAGGCGACGCGGGAAATGCCGCGGATACCTCGGGGAGCAGTCAAGGGAATAGCGGTGCTGTTAGCTATGAATACCAGATCGGTAAGTATGAGGTGACAAACCGGGAATACACGGACTTTCTGAATGCGGTGGACCCAACCGGAATTAATAAACTCAACCTTTATTATGTTCTCATGGGGGCGAGCAGCCACGGAGGCATCACCAATACTGCAGGTAACGCAGATGGTTCGAAATACGAGGTGAAAGCAGGGTATGCTAACAGGCCCGTGGTGTATGTAAGCTACTTTGACGCCATGCGTTTCTGCAATTGGTTACACAATGGAGCTCAGTCGGATGGAGATACGGAGAACGGGGCCTACACCCTATTGGGTGGTGGGGTTGCCCCCACGAACGGAATAACGGTGGTTCGAAACCCGGGCGCAAAATTTGCGGTGCCGACTGAGAACGAGTGGTATAAGGCGGCCTATTACCAGCCGTCCGGCGATGGTGGTGATACGAATCATTACTGGCTATTTCCGACCGGTGGCAACCTGGAGCCAAATGCCTCGGCGCCACCGGGCACATCACCAGCTGCGAATTTTAACGGTGAGCTGAGCAGCGCCATTGCAGTTGGCGCTTATACTAACACGGAGGGCCACTATGGCACTTTTGACATGGCGGGAAACGTGGCCGAATGGTTGGAGACGATATCTGCCGCAAATTCGAGTGTTCGAGTTAATCGCGGGGGGGCGTATTTCGATAGGGGTATCGCACTAAAAGCGACAAACCCGAATGCGGCGTCCCCAAGTAGCGAGCTGCACTACCGTGGTTTCCGCATTTCAAAACCCTGAGCAAAGGGCTAATCGAGCGCATCGTCATCTACCTCGCTCCCGGAGAGACCGCGACCTTCTATAAAGTGAAAATTGAGAAGCCGTAAGCCTGCGGGATTCCCAAAACTGACTTCGGCTTGGCGCGTGTTTGGTATAACACGATCTATGCGGAAGAAATTGGGTAGATCTTTCGAAAGGGGATTTCCGAGTCTTCCCGGATCTAAAGCAGATGCGCGCCGGTTGAGGGGCGGGTGATGAATAGGAGAGGCTCGATGCCGGTTTGGGCTTTGTAGCGTTCGTGCATCTGCTTAGCGATTGCTTCAGCGTCGACGGAGCGGCAGAGGGTGACAGTGGAGCCGCCGAAGCCGCCGCCAGTCATGCGGGCACCGAGAACGCCACCTTCAAAGCCGATCTCTTTGGCGAGTGCGACCATGAGGTTTAGTTCATCACAGGAGACTTCGAAGTCATCCCGGAGGGAGCGATGCGAGCCCTCCATGAGAGAGCCGATATTTGAGAAATCGCTGGATTTAAAAGCCTCGACCGCTTCCACAGTACGGGCGATTTCGGTGACGACGTGGCGGGAACGTCGGAAGATGCGGTCGCCCATTTTTTCCTGGACGGCGTAAACGTCATCCATGGTGACGTCGCGCCAACTGGTTTTGCCGATTAGGGCGAGGCCGTCTTCGGTGTCTTTTCGTCGGGCTCCGTAGCCGCCGTCGGAGAGATCGTGGGAGACGTTGGTGTTGGCAACAATGATGGAGAGGGAGGGGTCAGCGAAGGGAACCATCTCGGGTTCACCGGAGCGGCAATCGATGAGAATGAGTTGATCTTCCATGCCAAAAGCGGAGGCGAATTGGTCCATGATTCCACAGGGAACTCCGGCGAAGTCGTGTTCTGCTTTTTGAGCGAGGAGGGCTTTCTCGGCTGTGGGCAAAACGGTGTCAACGAGGCCTTCGAGAAGAGTGGCAAAGGCGCATTCGAGCGCTGCTGAAGAGGAAAGCCCAGCACCTAGAGGAACCGAAGAAACGATGGCGGCATCGAAGCCGGGCAAGTTATAGTGAAGATTCTGGAATTCACGGATGATACCCCGGAGGTAGTTGGACCATTTGGGCTCCGCGATCTGTTGTTCTTCCGAGAGATTGATTTCAACCGCGGTTTCGTCAGTGGTTGTGATACGGGCGATTTGTAAGTCGTTGGGCCTGGCGGCGATAACGACGTAGCGTGCGATTGCGAGAGGGAGAACGAAGCCGTCGCAGTAGTCGATATGTTCGCCGATCAGGTTGACGCGACCGGGGGCAACAGCGACGAAGGTGCTGTCGACATTGAAGTTGGTCTTGAGGCTGTCCCTGGCATCTTGAGCGAGGTCGGAGAGTGCTTTGTTCTGATCGAGCATTTGTGTGTGTTATGCGATCTTAATCATGCAAAGAGATGGGGGCAAGATCGGGAAAAGAAAAAGCCCCGGGC
The DNA here is from genome assembly GCA_039768565.1 of Akkermansiaceae bacterium. Lineage (GTDB taxonomy): Bacteria > Verrucomicrobiota > Verrucomicrobiia > Verrucomicrobiales > Akkermansiaceae > SW10. The sequence continues at coordinate 17,038 of JBDNAG010000031.1, forward strand.
ACCTATAAGGTGGCGGGGCTTTGAAAAATCAGCGTAATTGGAGCCTATTGATGGAAGGAAGTATAAATAATGAGCACAAGTATGATCAAAATGGCGCTTGCGATGGGGGCGCCCTTCCATGGGGTCATGTCGATGGAAGTCTGAGTCTCAAGTTCCCAGGCTTCGCTTCGGGGCGAGGTCTTCGATGCGATGGACATGATTGCGATGAGGATGGCAAAGACGATCCCCATGAGGTGAAAGTTGCTGAAGCCGGTGACGTCGGCGAAGCTTTCGTTGGCCGAACCGGTCATGGAGGCGACGGCCGGGTAAACGATGAGGGTGGCAATGAGGATGACGAGGCCAACAATCATACTGAAAAAGGCCGAGCTGGAAGGCACCCGCTTATTGAGCATTCCCATCACGACAACTGCGAAGATCGGGATGAAGTAGATTGCGTTCATCGTTTGCAGGTAGCTAAAGAGGCTACCGGTTTTTGAGAGCAGTGGAGCTCCGATGATGGCCGCAATGGCGATAACAGTGACGAAGAGTTTCGCGGTCTTAACTGTTTGTTGATCGTTGGCACCGGGGTTGATCATGTGCTTGTAAAGACCGATCGAGAAGAGGGCTGACGTGGAGTTCAGCGCTGCGTTGAAAGAACTAAGAATTGCTCCAACCATGACGGCGGCGAAGAAGCCGGTGAGGTGCGCGGGGAGAACGTCAGAGACGAGTTTACCATAGGCGTCGTCATTGGCGACATCCTGTCCGAAGTAGAGGTGGTAGGCGATGATGCCGGGGATGACGAGGTAGACAGGTCCGAGGAGTTTGAGGGCTCCGGTCAGGAGAACACCCTTTTGCCCTTCGGCGAGTGAGCTGGCTCCGAAGGTTCGCTGGATGATCTGCTGGTTGGTGCACCAGTAGAAGAGGTTTAGGAGTGCGACTCCGGTGAAAAGGGTGGCGAAGGGAACTTCCGATCCGGCTTCTCCAGTTGAGTCCATGCGCTCGGGGTGGGTGGTTTTGAGGATATCCCAGCCGCCGGAGACACCTCCGTCGCCACCGAGGTGTCCGAGGGCGAACCAAGCAATCATGAAGCCACCTACAAGAAGGCCGATTCCGTTGATGGTGTCGAGGACAGCGAGAGTTCGAAGTCCACCAAAACGAGCGTAGAGCATCCCTGCGATGCCAATGCCGAGGCAGGTGATTTGCAGGAGGGCGTAGTCACTTTCAACTCTGGTCATGGACTTGAGGTCCATGATGTTGATGAGGCCCTTCGCTCCACTGTAAAGAATGATGGGAATGAGGAGGAGGGCGTAAGCGGCTAGGAAGATGGAGTTCGCGAGGGTCTGGGTTCGCTTGTCGTATCGCTGCTCGAGAAACTGGGGAACGGTGGTAATACCCGAGCGGAGGAACTTGGGTAGGAAGAAGACGGCCATGAGCACAAGCGCGATGACGGAGACGACTTCCCATGCCATCACGCTGAATCCATTTTTAAAGGCGGATCCGTTGAGTCCAACCATCTGCTCGGTGGAGAGATTTGTAAGAAGGAGCGAGCCGGCAATGATGGGGAAAGTCAGACTGCGACCTCCCAGAAAGAAGCCGTCGGAACTGGATTTTTCGTCCTTGCGAGTGATCCACCAGGTGAGCGCGGCGGCGAAGGCGGTGAAGATGATGAATGATGCGACAGTGAGCATGTCTTGGATTGTATGGCGATTGTGAACGACCGTGATTCAGCCGTGAGGAGGAGCCTAGGGTTCTCTTCCTAGGGTGACAAGGAAACAAGGAACGCGGGGCTACACATCGGCGCAAGGGGCCTTGTTCCCGCTTCTTTTGGGGGGCTAAGCAAGGTTTACTCCGCGTCTTTTTGTCCTGGGACGGGGATGTTGTTTGCCCCCGCCCATTGTTTGGCGGCTTCCGCATCTCGCTGCATCCAGGCTCCGAGGCCGACGGTGATGGAAATCCCGCGAAGCCCTTCATTGCTGATTTGGGTGGCCCATGAGAGGGATGCTTCGGGATCTTGCTCGAAGGCGGCTCCGGCAAGGCCGGTGATGGCGCCGTCGAGGGTGGGGCCTTTTTCCTGCTCGTTGAGCCAGGTTCCAGCAGCCTGGGGATCTTGCTTGGTCCACTTCCAAAGAACATCGCCGAGGGCAGAACCAACGGCATCGTTGGATTCGAATTCCGAAGCGAGGTCCATGACCCATTCGGCGGCTTCGGCGGGCTCTTCGTTGGCCCAGGAACTGGAGACTGATTTCAGATAGTTCGCCTGTTCCTTGGAATCGAGTGCCTCGACAAATTGCGCCGCGCTTTGTCGGTCCGCCTTGGCCAATTCCTCGATCCCGGAGGCGAGTGCTCGCTCCCGTTCCTTGCCCGTGAGGGTGGTGGCCCAATCGAGGGCTTCTTGCGGTGAGGTGCGAGCCCAGCTTTGGGCGATTTCACCGATGATGTGTTCCCTGCTGCCTCCGGGCGCGAGGTCGGAGGCCAGGCTGGCGGCTTTGCGAGGGTCGGTGGAGGCTAGGCTGCCGAGAACTCCGGAGAAGGCTCCGGCCTTTTGGCTGTCGGGAAGGCTTTCCGCCCACTTGAGTGCGGCATCCGAATCCTGACGAACCCACTCCTTGGCGATGGAGCCCGCAAGGATTTGCCCCATGAAGGGGAGCTTCACCATCTTGTTATCAGGATTGTCGAGCCAGGAAATGGCGATGTCGGGATTCACCGACGAGACCCCTGAAAGAACGCTGATCGGGTCGGCTCCGAATTTGCCAAGGTCGATACCTTCAAGCGAAGCGAGAGCACCTTCGGGGTCATCGATGGCCCAACGCGTGAGAAGAATGTGGGCAATCATTTTGGCTTCGGGGTCCCAGTGGGGAGATGACTGCCGGATGTCCTCGAGGGCTTGCGGGATCTCACTGCTGCGGAGGCCTTCGGCATGCTCTAAGAGCGAGGCGATTCGACTGGCAGGGTCTTCAATCGAGAGAAGATCTTCGAAGGAGGAGGCGGAGTCTTGTGATGAGCGGGGACTGGCCTCGGTGGTGGAGCGCGAGGTGGTTCTGTGGTTTGTCGAAGACGATTGGGGAGAGTTTTTTTTGAGATCGGTGACCTCATCCTGCAGGCGGGTGTTTTCGATTCGGAGATAGAGTGCGGTGGCGACTGTGGCGAGGCATCCGATGATGTAGAGGAGCGGGAGGTGTTTCATTGTGATGGTTTATCGATTTCGACGGGCTGTGGTTACAGTGAAGGTGGCTTTTCTGATTGATCGTTCCTGATGGATAAAAGCGAACATTGTGGAACGAAAAGGGCCACTCTTTTGAGTGACCCCTGATTGATCGGAAAGCGGAAGCTCTGCTTCCGCACTCCAAACTATCTGCGAATGATGGCGATCCAGTCTTTGTTGTCAGGGCATGTGAGGTCTGGCGAGTCGAGTGGGCTGACTTTACCGACCTGAGCATTGCGAGGGTTGAACCATTGTATGCTTTTGGGTATCCAGCTTTTGGGCAGCGCAAGGTTGCACTTGCCTCCGTCCGGCAAGGCGACGACGAGGAGGTCGTCACCGGCAAGGCAATAGGCTTCGTTGCCTTTCCCTGAATTGCCGACAAATTCGGGTTCGGGGGTCATTTCCCAGAAGGGGATTTTTTGATCAACGAAGAAGTCGAGGGCATATTTGGCATAAGTCCAGGAATCGTCACGTGAGCGCCAGTCTTCGCAGATAAGGTCGTTCTGCGGAAGTTTGTAGCCAAAGTAGTATTCAACGCCCCAACCTCCTCCGAGGAGATTGCCCCAGAGAACCCACTTGCGGGTCTGTTCGACGGTTGGGCCTTTGTAGTTTTTGGGCATGCCGGGGTAGTCGGCATCGGGTGGCATTCCTTCGCTGGCGTTTCCGGGTTCGTCGAAGGCGACGCCCCAAGGATTCTTGGCTTCGCGGGACAAGCGGTTCCATTTGACGGTCTGCCAATGGACGTCTTTGAGAGCCGAGTTTTGCAATGAGACTCCGGTGAAGTCTGCAACGCCAAGGAGAGGTTTGTAAACCTTGTCCTGCATGTTGGGGTAGGTGTGAACGACGAGGTGGTGGTCGTAAGGGTCGAGGTCACGAAGGCGGCGGGCCATGTCGACCTGCTGCTTTGTGGTTTGGGTGTTCTCCTCGCCGAGGTTCCAGTTGAGGGCGAGGTGGTGACCAAAGCGGGCCACAATTTCACGACAGTACAGTTTGCGCTCGGGGCCGAGGTCACCGCCATCGAGCGAGGTTGGAACGTTTTGCATTTTCGGTCCGTGGTGACCTCCGCGATTGTTATCGTCCATTTCGGTTTCCTGCAGTTTGAAGTGAAGGAAGAGCCCTTTGGCTTGGGCATGGTTGAAGACGACATTCCACTGATCGAGCTTTGAACAATCGTAGTTGAACTTCTCGTTTCGTGAGACAAAGGGCCAGACGTTGTCACCATCACCACCGGCATTGTAAGGGAGGAAGGAGAAGGCGTTCATGCCTTTTCCGGAAAGGTAGTTGAGCGCTCCAATGAGACCTTTGCCTTTGCCATTTTTCCAGGTGGGGTCTCCTTCTTTCCAGTCCTTAAGGTGGGGTCTGTAGTGTTTGAGTGGGACCTTCTTGGTGGAGACAGTGGTGTCGTCAAAGTCGGCGTAACCAAGGAGGGTTTCGGGTGCATCGGCTCCGGCTTTTAGGAAGTAGCGCTTGGATCCAGCGAACTGAAGGTAAGGTTTGCCGACGTAATTGAGGCGACCTTCGGAGTAAAATCCGGGGGCGTCTTTTGGCGTCGGCTTAATGGTGATCTTCCCTGACCTGTTGTATTTCTTGAGGGTTTCGACGGCTTTTTCGGGAAACTTGTTCGGCGGCATGAGGGCGACGTCGGTTCCGGTGAGGAAGGTGGTGTTATAAGTCCACTCGCCGGGTTGATCGGGCGAGAAGTGGGCTCGCCATTTCGTGCCGGATTTGGCTGAGGTCTCGCCAGCATTGCCATCGGCCGCGAAGTAGCCGGGGATGTGGTATTCGAACTCACCGGAATTATGAGTGAAGGTGACGACGAGGGAATAATCGCGGAAGGGGTTGGGCTTTTGATCGAGCTCGTAAGCGAAGGGGCCGTCGAGGGTGAGGGTGACGGGTTGCCACTGGGTGTCACCGGTAATTGCGACCGATCCGTCGCCGTGGTTCTCGCGGGGTTGCCGGAGGTCGGGGAGCTTGACCGGATCTCCTTTGACTTCGATTTCCAACGAAGGAGTGAGTCGAGGTGTGATGTCTCCGACGAGCTTGCGGGTCTCGGTATCAGCGGGAATGAAGACGAGGGCGGCGAGGCGTGCTCGTGAAAATTCCTTACCATCAGCAGAGGCGACTTTGGATCTGATTTTGATGTCTTCTCCGGTGCCGAAGACGAGGTTGCGGACAGTTTTGTTGAACTTCTTACCGGTTTCGAAGGTGTCCTCTGCGAGAGGGATCTTAAACTTCAGAATGGATTTGTCGTTGAGGAAGACTTCGTGCTCTGCTTCGCCATCATTCTCACCGACTCCGACGAGGACGAGGTGGTAGGTTCCACTCGGGTAGTTAAAGGCAAAGGTTGTTTCGGCTGATTTATTTTTGTCCGGGTTGATAGCGAGCCATTTGTCCTGATCGAAGTAGAAGCCACCTTTTGCCGGGATTTTTGAGGCGGGAATGCGGAGGCGTGGGCTTGCTTTGGTTCCTTCTTTCCCCGCATCCTTTTTTTGGTTTTCCAAAATCCATTTCCGCAGGGTTGAAGATCCCCGGCCGTATGGTTCAGGAAGCTTAACGAGGTCACGGGTTTGTATTTTGGGAGGAGCTCCCCATTGAGCTGGATAGGATGGTTTGGAAGTGGGTTTTTCCTCTGCCTTAAAAGGAGCGGGAAGATTGCCTTGTCTAATTTTGGTTGCAGGGCCATTGCCCTGTGGTGGTGATTTTTGATCCGGCTTTGCGGTGGTGAGGATGAACTTGTCGAATTCGAATCCGTCCTCGCGCATGGAGAAGTGAATCTGGTGAAGGCCGGGCTCGGGGATATCGATCCAGATTTGGCCGAAAACGCCGGTGTGAACGCTCTTGGTGCGTTGTTTGGTATCCCAGGCCCATTCCTTTTTTTTGGTCCATTGCATCTTGGCTCCGGAGGCGGGCCAGGTACCATTCAGGCCGAGGTGGATTCCGTTATCTTCGGTGTTGGTAGAGAAGGTCCGAACCCAGCAGTAGTAACGTCCAGCTTGGTTGAAATGAACAGGGTAGGTCAGGATCGCCATTTCGCCGCCCTGATCTATGAAGTTCTCGCCTTTGATAAGCTTGTCTCCGTGGGAACGACGGGTGTCAGGTAGGATTTCCAAATAGGCTCCGCCTGAGGCTGAGGCGGCGTGACTGGGGTCGCCGTCCGGTTTGATATCGGGCGCGTTTTTGGTGGAAATGATGTGCCAGGCACGGACATCCGACTTGGCCTGGGAAACGAAATGTTCGGCTTCAATAGTCACGACTCCGTCCTTTTCCTCAAAAACGAGGTTTGGAGCGAGCGGTTTGATGGAAGCAAATGAAAGGCTCGCGAGAGGGAGAGCGAGTAATTGCATGTAATTGATATTCATCCTAGTTGTCAGACTAATTAGTTCAAAAGGCCGCTGCCAATCAAGGAAAATGGCCTCTTTGCAGAGAGGTGGAGAATGGAGAGGTGCACGCAAATGTGCCGGAACTCGAGATAGGGGGAGTCGATTCTTCCTCAAGCTTGTATTTCCGGCGGAGTTGATCCCGGGACGGATCTATTGACTTGCCTGCTATGAATATCCGGAAGCCTCCCTACGCAAAATTAAATGGGTGGCTTCGGGACGCGCTAGTTCGAGAGAATCTCATCAGGTGCGCCGGCAAGGATCCGGTGGTAGGGTGACAGCTCACGCATGATGGTTTTCCAGAGGGTGAGGTCGTGGGGGAGACTTAGAAGATTGGTTTTGGGGTCGGTGATACTCCAGGCGTCTTGAGCGACTTCGTCTTCGAGCTGCCCTTCGGTCCAGCCGGAGTATCCGGCGAAAGCTTTAACAAGTGTGTTGGGCTGGTCGAGGTAGGCTTTAGCCTCGTCCATGGCGATGCGGGTGGCGAAGCCGAATTTGGAATCACGTTCCCAAAAGGCGGAGAAGGTGAGTTGGTCGCGGGCCACCGGGCCGCCAAGATGCACGGGGAGTTGCCAGAGTTCGAGGAAATCGGGATCGCTGATGAGATCTCCGACGGTTTTGCCGGAGGAGTGATTGAGGATCAGTCCGAAGGCCCCTTCCTTGGGAGTGTGCTCGGCGAGAAGAACCACCGATTTATTAAAGGTTCCATCGCGGAGGGATGGGTCGGCGAGAAGGAGCTTCTGGCTGAGTTCGGGAGGGGCCGGCTGCGTGTTCACCGGGAAAGAGTGAACGCTGGGATGTGAAGAGTGAAGACTTTGATGCGTTGAATTGATAATCATGAGCGGAATTTGAGCAAAGTTGTCGCAGTCAATTTGTATTACGGCTTGATCATCTGCCCTGAATTAGGAAGGTTCGCCCCTCATGAATAAAGAAGCACTTTCCAGAGCTGCGGCCGAAGCCCGCGGATTGGCCATCGATGCCGTCCATGCCTGCTCCTCCGGCCACCTTGGTCTTCCACTCGGTTGCGCCGATATTGGCGCGGTCCTTTTCGGCGAAGGCCTTCGTTTTAACCCCGCTTCTCCAAAGTGGTTGAACCGCGACCGTTTCATCCTGTCTGCAGGTCACGGTTCCATGTTTATTTACAGCTGGCTTCACCTCGCTGGTTTCAAGGTCTCCGGTCAGGATGTCGCAGATTTCCGCAAGCTCCACTCGATCACTCCGGGCCACCCCGAGTTTGACGAGACCGAGGGCGTCGAGGCCACCACCGGACCTTTGGGTCAGGGCGTTGGTAATGCGGTCGGATATGCTCTTTCCGGAAAGCGTGCGGCTGCTCGTTACAACACTTCTGATCACACCATCTTTGATCACCACGTGGTCGCGCTTGCCGGTGACGGATGTCTTCAGGAAGGTGTGGCCCAGGAAGCGATTGCTTTCGCCGGCCACAACCAGTTGGACAATCTCATCCTCGTCTATGATTCAAACGACGTCACCCTCGATGCGATGGCGGACAAGACCCAGGGATGGGATTCTGAGGCTTATTTCAAGTCTCTCAATTGGGACGCCGTGACCCTTGATGGTCATGACATGGATGCATTCCTTGCTGCTTTCACGGCGGCCAAGGCTAGCAGCGGCAAGCCGACTGTGATCATTGTCAAAACCGAGATCGGACGCGGTATTCCACAGGTTGCTGGAACTGCTGGGGCACACGGCGAAGGTGGGGCGAATTTCGCTGCAGAAGCCCGCAAGGGGCTCGGATTGCCTGAGCAGACCTTCTTCGTTTCCGATGAGACCAAGGCGTACTTCGCGGCTCAAGCAGAGGCCCAGGCCGATGCCTTCAACGAGTGGCAGAGCAACTACGATTCATGGGCTGCTGCTAATCCAGAGCTCTCCAGTGAACTCGAAGATAGCGTTGCCAAGGTAGTTCCGACTGACCTCTCCGATCAAATTCCAGCCTTCGCTGATGACTACGCGGACGCCACGCGTGGTTCCGGCGGAGTCGTCATCAACGCAGTTGCCAAGGCCATGCCTTCGGTGATCACCGGTTCGGCCGACCTCTTTGGATCGACCAAAAACTACCTTAAGGACCAGGGCGATTACTCTGCTGAAAATCCAACTGGCCGCAACATCTGGTTTGGAATTCGTGAGCATGGAATGGGCGCAATCTGCAACGGTGTCGCTTATGACGGGCTCTTTCGCATCAGCGGAGCGACCTTCTGCGTCTTCGCCGATTACCTTCGTCCATCGATCCGTATCGCGGGACTTGCCAAGCTTCCTGTTACCTACATCTTCACTCACGATTCCGTCGGAGTGGGAGAAGATGGTCCGACCCACCAACCGGTGGAGACCGTCAGTGGCTTGCGGGTCATTCCAAACCTTGACGTGATTCGCCCAGGCGATCAGGAGGAAGTGGCCGGAGCTTACATCTGCGCGATGGAGCGTCTGGATGGACCTACCGCGTTAATTTTTAGCCGTCAGAAAGTGGTTTCTCTTAATGATCTCGCTTCCGTTGAAGCCCGCCGCGATGGCGTTTCCAAGGGTGCCTATGTCCTGAAGAAGGAAGAAGGGGACCTTGAGTGCATCATCCTTGCGACGGGATCGGAAGTCGGGCACGCCCTCGAAGCTGCCCAGGAAATCGGAGCTGGAGCCCGCGTGGTTTCCGCTCCATGCTTAGAGCGATTCGATCGTCAGTCGGCTGATTACCAGGCTGAGGTTTTGCCGGCGTCCTGCACCAAGCGGGTGGCCATTGAGGCCGGAGTGAGTGGACTATGGTATAAGTATGTCGGCCTTGAGGGTAAAGTGGTCGGAATCGACCGCTTCGGCATTTCGGCTCCGGGCAACGTTGTCATGAACGAGCTCGGTATTAATGCTGCTTGTATCGTCAAGGCGCTGAGCTAAACGGACGGAAAGATCCTATTTTTCAAAGCTTCCGCTCGGTCATCGGGTGGGGGCTTTTTTATATAATGGTGTTGAGTGCATGGAATGGGCTTACGCGCCGTAACTCCTTCGCAGGACGGTTCATTTCTGTGCCTGCTTTTTTCTGGTGGGAATCGAAGGGAGAGCTTTTTTGAAGAGGCTCATGGTTCTTTGGGCGTCGTTTTTAAGGCCTTGGATCTCGTGTTGGACAGAGACTACTTTTGAACTCACGGCGACTGCTTCCTCTGTTAACTCAGGCACCTCGTTTGCGATGGCGATTGTTTTGCTGGCAGGGTTATCCTTGGGTGCGATAACGACAAAAATTGCCAGGACTGCCATCGCGGGAACGGCGAAGCGACGAATGAAGCTTTTCTTCTCCTGCGAGCGGGGTTCACGTGCTAAGGTCTGAATACGTGTTTCGAATCCGGGACGGGGACCTTCGGTGACGATTTTTTCACGAAGGCGATTTTCGAGAGCTTGAGTGGTCATGGTGAAGTGAGATTGACGTGCTGGCCAGGGAGCCAGGAGTCGTTGGTGAGAGTGAGTTCCTTGCCGAGGTGTTTGCGGGCGCGGTAAACGATAACCTTGGCGTGGGTTGTGGTTTTTTTAAGGACACGGGCCACCTCCTTGATCGGAAGGTCTTCCTGGTAGTGCATCCAGAGGGCGGTGAATTCGTCGGGCTTAAGCTTATCTTTGGCGAGCACCCAGAGTGCGACGGCATCGTGTGGCTTATCGCTTTCGACCGACGGGTGATCGGAGTCAAAGAGGGGGGACGAGGGCTTGCTTTTACGCCACTTGGAAATGGCAGTACGGCGGGCGATGGTGAAAAGCCAGGGGAGAAGGTCGCGTCCTGCTTTGAAGGTGTTGAGTTTACGAAGAGCGAGCAGGAAAGTGTCTTGGGTAAGGTCCTCAGCGTCTTCCTTGCGACCGGTTAGTTGGTAAAGAAATCCATAAACTTTTTGGTGATAGCGGTGAATGATTTCGTCCCGCGCAGACATGGCGTCGTCCCCATCCGCGAGCGCGGCGAGGACGAGATCGGTGTCTGAGTAATCGGACATCAAAGATAAGATTACTTCAATTTCGAGATCAAGGCGAGGGCGTTTGCGGCAGGGAGGCTCATCGTTATGTTCATGGTTTTTCCGGATGTTTGACCACTGTGCCGAATATCGAGATCTTCGATGTTTTCGTCGGCGAGTTCGCCAAGCGAAACGAGACCTTCCAGAATATGCATCATCTGGTTTGCCATTTTTTCCGATTCGGTGCCAACGATCATGTTGGCGACAAGTCGGTTTTGCTTCTCACCGAGAGTCATGAGAATCGTGTCGGCCTTGCGGACGAGCCGGGAGCCTTCATCGAGCGGAATTTCGATCTTTTGAATGTTGGCGTATGCGACCATGATGGGATTCCCGGGAGGGAGGGCAAGATTGGCCTCAATTCCTGGTTTTTTGCGAGCGAGAACATCGAGGGTTAGCTCAAGTAGTTCTTTTTTTTGGGAAATAATAACGGTCTTGTCGCCATGAAATCCGGCATACTGGCTGCTGCCATTATCATCCCATTGATGAATTGTGGCGGTGCCTTGGGTGATCAATTTGTATGAATCCCCCTGAATAATGACTTTTTCAAGGCGTGCACGATTAAAGTCGCCGGAGAGAGTGATCGCGATCTCGTCAGCCTTACCTGTTCCAAAAAAGGTGACTCCTGTCAGGTCTTCGATGATGTCGAAACCAAAGATTTCTTCGATGTCGGCGATTTTTTCAGCTTCGTCTTTGCGGATTTGGTTGAGAACAAAACCGCCGGCGTTGGTTTTCCTTAGTCTGGTGAGGTCCCCGTGAAGATACCATTGGGCTTCGGATGGGATGTTTTGGGGCTGAAACGGGTCCGCCATGGCCAGCGGGGCCACCAGAAAGGTTAGGAGGATTAGCTTCTTCATAAGGGGCTTATGAGCCTGATGTGGGATTGGTTACATTCTGGGGGAGTTTTTCTCGAAACCTCCGGATGTGGTTAATTCGGGGGATTCGCGCTATCACGGAGCTTGCAGAAAATCCCCTTGTCAGGAACAAAGCTCGGACTTTCTTTCGTTAAACTTGATAGTGAGGTTTTTTCTACCACTTTTATTGACGATGGGATCCGCTTTTGCGGATGATGCGAAGGTCTTGTTGGTGAGCCCCCCGGAGCTGAAAGCGGAATGGGCTGCTTATGCGCGGATGCGGGGAAAGCAAGGGACGCCGATCAAGGTGATCGGGACGGGTGCCATTGCAAAAAAATACGACGAGGGCGACTTGCAAAATAAGATCCGGCTATGTATCCGAGAGCATATTGATAAGAACGGCTTCGATACCGTGATCTTGGGTGGTGACAGCACGCCGGAGGGTGGCTTGATTCCGGATCGGGATACCTATCACAAAAACATGTGGGGGATCGATACCGATATTCCCACGGACATTTATTTCATCAGCCCGACAAATTGGGATCACGATGGCGATGGAGTCTACGGAGAATTTAATGATGATCGGGAGGCCATCACGTACCCGGATGGGAAAACGGCAATCGGAAGGATTCCGGTCAGGACAGCCAGAGATGTCAAATCCTACGCGGCCAAGGTGGAGGCGCACTTGGCAGCGGAACCTACTGATCAGCTGGCGATGACGTGCGAGGTGAAAGGTGCTTATGCCAAGGTCTTGAAGAGCGGGAAGGAAAATATTCCTGGAGCCTGGCCCGAGGGGAAAGTGTCTATTTTTTTCAACGAGATGACCAGCTGGGATGGTGATGGTGAGCCGGGAAATTATGATCTGAGTCCCAAAAATCTCGGTGACAAGTTTTCCGAGGAAAAGATTAACAAGTGGCATCTTCATGGGCACGGCCTTATTGATCGTTGGGTTTTGGAGAAGCACCGCCCGTTTTCTTACAAGCATGTCAAGGCGCTGAAGAATGCCAGACGCCCCCTGGTGATTACCACAGTCTCTTGTTTTACAGGGCATTTTGATGCCGATAAAGATCCTTGTATCACGGAGGCGATGTTGCGGCAGGCCGATGGTGGTGCCGTAATCATTGTAGCGCCATGCCGGGAAGGGAAACCCCACTTTCATAATCCAAAGACTGATTTTCCGTTGATGATGCGGGAGGGAAAGTTGGATGGAACAACGCAAACGATGACCTCATTTTGGATGGCGGCGCTGGGTGTGGAGAAAGCAAAGGCGGGCCACGCTTTGGCGGTTTCAAAATCGGGCCTCGCAGAGGATGCGGAGAAGTCGGCAACTTATCATCAGGGAATTTGCGAACTGAATTTGTTGGGCGATCCGAGTTTGCCGGTGCAATAGTTTGGTCAAAGACTGGGTTGCGGTCTTCACAATGAGGTTGATGATAACGTGTGAAGTTCCCCTCGACCAGAGAAGAAGCGCTTGGATGTTTAAGAGATTTTTCGATGACGGCGAGCCGGTATTCCCGGGATCGGAATCACGTTGTTTCCGGGCATGGTAATGTCTCCCGTTTGTCGACGGCGATTCGGCACCGGCTACTGACGGAGTGGGAGGTTGCAGCTGAGCCTCTGAAAAAATACGCACCCTCGACGGTGGAGAAGTTTGCGCAGGAGGTTTATTGGCGGACCTATTGGAAAGGATGGTTGTCGCTTCGGCCGCAGGTTTGGACGGAATACCTCGAGGGTGTTGAAGAACATCCTGATGCCGAAATGATCCGGAAGGGGGAAGGCCCGGTTGCCGTCATGAATGGCTTTGCTCACGAGCTGGTGGAGACGGGCTATTTACACAACCATGCGAGGATGTGGTTCGCCGCTTACTGGGTTCATGTGGTTCGATTACCGTGGGAGTTAGGAGCGAAGTTTTTCCAGGATCACTTGCTGGACTTTGATCCAGCCTCAAACACGCTTTCGTGGCGATGGGTTGCGGGGTTTCAAACGCCTGGAAAGACCTATTTGCCAAGGCGGAGTAACATCGAAAAGTATCTGGCTCCGGAGTTGTTCAATCTGGATGGGCTTGAGATGTTGGAGAACCCAACGGCGGTTATGCCAGAGAGTGTTGGTCGTCCCGAGGTGACTAGGCCTTCGCTGCCAGAGGTTGAGGCTCCAGAGAATGGAAGGGTGTTGTGGATTCATGAAGAGGATTTGAATCCGGAGAGTTCACCGTTGGGAAACTATCGCCCATCGAAAATTGTGGTGGCTGGTAATTTTGGGGGAAAATCTAAATTACAAAGATTGTGGTTGGACGCAGCCTTTGATGATGTCCAAGAACGTGTGCGGAAACACTATGATGTTTCGGTAGAGCGAACGGACGATTTGATAGCGTGGGCAGAAAAAAATGAATTCTGCAAAATCGTTGCAATGCGTCCGGAAGTCGGGCCGCTTCATGATCGATTGAAATCTTTTGGTGCGGCTGGCCTAGATCTGAAACTGGTGGTTCGCCCCGAGGATCGTTACCTCAGATCGTTTGCTAAATCTGGATTCTTTGGCTTTTGGAAGAAGTTACAATCGCGGATGGCGTCGGGTGAGTTCCCCCTGGGCGGACAGCGTGATCTGTTCTAGCACGACGAGGCGGGAGGAAGGGTATGACGGCGAACCAAGTGGTAACAGCCAATCGCTAAGATTCTTAGAATTCCCGGTCGAGAAGATAGTGTGCGATTTCTTCGAGGCGTTTGCCTTTCCGGCCAAAGACGGCGAGGGCCTCAAGTGCCTTGCGGGTGAGGCGGGCGGCTTCCTTTTTCGATCTTTCGAGTCCAAGGATTGACGGGTAGGTGGCTTTATCGACAGCTTCATCCTTGCCGGCTGTTTTGCCAAGTTGCTCGGTCGACTGGGTGACGTCGAGGATGTCGTCAATGACCTGAAAGGCGAGGCCGAGATTATAGCCAAAGTCGGTGAGGGCATCGAGCTGGCGCGGAGTAGCGTTCGCTGACATGCCGCCGAGCCGGAGCGAGGTGGTTAACAAAGCGGCGGTTTTATTCTCGTGAATGCGAACGAGCTGGGCTTTTGAGAGTTCCTTCCCTTCGCCCTCAAGGTCGAGTACCTGTCCGCCGATGAGCTTGCGCGAACCGCCACAGATGGAGAATTCCAGCAGGATGTCTTTGAGGTCGTAGCGTTTGGTGGGAGGCGTTTCGGCAAGGATGGTGAAGGCCTCGGTGAGGAGGGCGTCGCCAATAAGGACGGCCATGCCTTCTCCGTAAACTTTGTGGGAAGTGGGGCGTCCACGGCGGAGATCGTCGTCGTCCATGCTGGGGAGGTCGTCGTGGACAAGTGAGTAGGTATGCATGATTTCGACCGAGCAGGCGGGCGGGATGGCGTTCCCGTCTTGGCCTCCACAGGCTTCGGCCGCGGCGAGAGTAAGAACGGGGCGGAGGCGCTTGCCACCCGCGAAGACGGAGTAGCGCATTCCCTGGTGCACGGTTTTGGGACGGATGGTGACACGGGGGAGAAACCGGTTGAGGGCATCATCAACGAGAACTTGCTGGCCTTTGAGATAAGCTTTGAGGTCGGACACGGGGCGGAGCCTAACAGGAAATTCGGGCAGGGAAACCGGTTATTGCGGACAAGCGGAAAGGAGTTAAGATTAAGGCAATGAAACTCAAGATGACCTTCGTTTCGCTCCTCTCGATGCTTTCGCTGAATGCAGAGCCACTGAAAGTGGGCACCAAGCTCCCGGACCTGAAGGGAAAGAACCAGAACGGCAAGGAAATTGCCATCAAAGCTGTCGACGGTCACCAGTGGCTGGTGATCTTCACCTATCCTAAGGCCCTGACCGGTGGATGAACGAGCCAAGCATGTTCGGTGCGGGACGCATTCGAGGAATTGATAGGCAAGAAGGTAACGGTGTTTGGAATGTCCACGGACAAACCGGAGACCCAGAAAAAATTTAGGGACAAAAATAAGCTTCCCTACGACCTGATTTCAGATCCGGGTGGTGAGATTGCCAAGAAATTGGGCATTTCGGTGAGGGGCGGAATGTTTACCGCGCGCCGGGCCATGCTCTTCAAAGATGGCAAATTGGTCTGGCGGGATGATAAGGGGGCAACTTCGACGCAAGGGGCAGATGTTCTCAAAGCGATCGAGGCTACGAAAGACAATTAGTGTAGGCCATCTGTGCGCACTCCGGTGGGATGCGAAACCTCGTTACTTTTGAGCCAAACGACCTTCAAGCGCCTTCTTTAGGAGAGGGCGTTTTTTTGTAAGGATGGGTTTGAGGGAAAGAATGATCCCAGAGCTTTGGTCCTCGTTAAAGTGGAGTTTGAGCGCGGTGAGTTCTTCGTCGAACTCCGCGTCCGAGATTTGCGTCCAGTAGACGAGGTTCAGGTTATCGCGGGGTTTGATAAGGGGGAAAATCTCTACGCCAAGGGGTGTCAGGATAATATAGGCGTGCCGGGCGCAGTGTGCGGACACCTTGGTGAGGAAGACCGAGAGGATGAGGAAGGGGAGGGCCATCCACCACGTGAAGGCTGGGTGGCCCATAAACCAGGTAAGGCCGATCAGGAGTGAAAATGCGAAGGAGACCGCTCCAATAATGATGAAGCCCTGGGCCTGTCCGGCCCGGGTGAAGCGGAGTTCCTTGTGGGGTTCGGCAACTTCCTTTGGCGCAGCCATCGTCTAGAGTTGGTGATAGGGAATGGGAAAAGTATCTCCCTGAGTGAGATCGCGGGTGCGTAGTCCTTTTTCGAACCAGCGCATTCTTTGTTCCGACGTGCCGTGATTCAAGTTCTCCGGCTGAATGCGCTGTCCGGCGTTGTCGTGGTGAGCCCAGCCACCCGCATGAAAATCAGCCTGAAGCTCGAGTCGAACGGAGAGTCGATTGTATTCGGTTTCAGAAATGCGTCCCTTCTGGTGGGGCACGAAGTCGGTCTTGCTCGTAAGCTTTTGAATATGATGCCCCACCTCGTGGGTAATGACGTAGACATAGGCAAAGTCACCACCACTTCCCATGGCTTTTTGGCCATCTCCGCCACGCCGTCGCTCGACCTTCGCACCCTCTCGTTGATTATTCAGACGCACTGGAGGAGATTAGAGGATGGCAGCTCAAACGTCTATCACGTTTCCATCATCAAGTTTAGACTTGGGCCTTCCTTTCTGAGAGGGTTGAGGAGGCTTCCCGGGCGTGACAAACTGAATTTTGCCTTTCAGGCTTTTCCTGGCGTAGCTCGCAACGATCGCACGAACGGGTGGAAACAGGAGCAGGAAGCCCACGGTGTCGGTCAGAAAGCCTGGGGTGAGGAGGACGGCTCCGGCAAGAAGAATCATGAGGCCTTCGAGTGCCTCCTCGGTAGGCATGCGCCCTTCGGCGGTGGCGGCCTGAATTTTTTGCATGGCGCGGCGACCTTGTGACTTGGTGAGCGCCGCTCCGAGAATGGCGGTGATTACGATGATGGCAAGAGTTGGCCATAGCCCAAGCTCTTTGCCGAGAGTCATGAAAAGGTAAAGCTCGGCAATGGGGACGAGGATAAAAAGGATAAGGAGTTTTCCAAACACGGTGTCGGAGAATGGTAGGCAGGAAGTGGGACAATGCTACTACAAACAGCGTTCAAAAAAGGGCGGCCATTGCGTTTTCAGGAGTTTGCTTTTAGCGGGAGGGTCTCAAAGTGGTCTGGGCCCGCGATTATTTGGGATCGACTTCGAATTTGAGGAGTTCGACTTTTCCTTCAAAAGAGAAGGGCGAAGGGTAAGTGCCTACCGGTGATTCTGGGTCGGAATTTAAGGTCTGGCCTTCATTCGGTTTTAGCGAAATATGTCCGAGTTTTTCACCGGTGAACAAAGGACTGTCGGCGAGGCTTAGAATATCGATATTTATGCGTCCTCGCGTGTTGAGACCTGCCGAGATCGTGAACTCCTTTTTGGGTCGGTAATGCTCGACGATCAGGGTTTCGAGTTCCTTGTTTCGACGTACCGCAAAGTGGATCAGGCCATCCTTTATGTAGAGGGAGTAGCCATGGTGATCGCCTCCGTGTGAAATCATAACGCCATCTGTTTGTTCTGGATCGGGGGTCACTTTTAAAGTGATTCCAAATGAACGATTGGTGATATTGGGGTGCCTTTTATCGTGGGCTTTTTTTTGGGCTTTTCGCGTGAAAGGAGAATCTTGGGGAACTTTGCAGTTTTTGGCGACCGACTTTGGAAGGTGGGCCGCGAGGCGTTTTCGAGCTGCTTGGTGGTCCGGGTGGGTAGCTAGGTTTTTGAATTCCTCGGGGTCGGCATTCAGATCATAGAGTTCCTCGAAACCATCAGCGTATTTAATGTAGCGATAGCGGTCGTCGGAAAGAGCATGAGAGGGCATTTCTGATTTCATGTCCTGATTGAAGACGAAAGAAGTGAGGGAGGGGTGTGATCGTGCTTTCGAGGGGGCTTTGAGCTGGGGTATTAGAGAGGTTCCGGTGCACTGCGCGGGAACTGGGAGCCCGGAAAGTTCGCAGAGAGTTGGATAGAGGTCGGTGAGAGTTGCCGGTTGTTTGGTTGATCTTCCGTCTCTGGAAATTCCAGGGGCGTGAATGAAGAGCGGGGTGTTGGTGGTTTGATTCCAAAGTGCAAACTTTTCCCAGTTGGATTTTTCACCGATGTGGAATCCATGATCAGTCCAAAGCACGACGATGGTGTTATCCTTCATCGGAGAGGATTCGAGGGCGTCGAGAAGTCGCCCGAGCTGGTGGTCAATATAGCTGATGCTGGCGAGGTAACCTTGCATGAGTTGCTTCCACTGATCATTGTCGGTGACCCATTTGTGCCACGCGACCCGGTCAGCGGGGCGGGCGTCGGCGAGGTCGTTTTCGATATCGCCGGGGAGTTGAACCTCATCGATGGGGTAAAGATCGAAGTATTTCTGCGGGACTTCGAATGGGATATGGGGACGGAAGAGTCCCACGGCGAGGAATTGCGGTTTAGTAGGCTGCGATTTAAGTTTTTCAATGGCCCAATCGACGACGAGATGATCTCCATAGGTATCTTCGGCTTGGGGAAGGGGAGTCGCTCCGAAGAGGAAGTTGCTCAGCGGACGTCGTCCCTGGAATCCGTGGTTTTGGTTACGCTGGAAGTCTGGCCTTGGCCAGTCGGCGGAAATGGGGTCCAGGGGATCTCCCCGGTATTCGTCCCAGGCCAGGGGATCATTTTGCGAATCGCCGGGAGTCCATTGCAGAGTGTGAAAAATTTTACCAGCTCCCGCACTGTGGTAGCCGTGATTGCCAAAGTGTCTGGATAGAACAATCGCGTCGGAAAGAACGGGCGATTCGTGACGCCACCGTGGACCGTGCGCTCCGAAGAGGTTACGATAGATCCCAGATTTTACAGGGTGAACGCCCGTCATCACGGCGACCCGGGATGGGTGGCATGCTGGCGCGGCGCAGTGGGCGTTGGTGAAGGTGACGGATTGTTTGGCCAAGCGGTCGAAGTTGGGAGTGATGATCCCCGGGTGCTTAGCGAGGGGAGAGATGTAGTTATTGAGATCATCGACTGAGATGAAGAGGATGTTGGGTTTGGCATCGTTTCCCAACGCGCCCAGAGGAAAGAGCAAGCATGTTAGGATTTGGAGTCCGCGCCTGGAAAATAATCTCATAGGACCAACAGCCTGAGATCTTTTAAGAAATATTGCTAGAAGTCTAATTCCTTAAATTAGAGTTTTTTCTTGTTTTGCTATAGAGAAATCGGTCAACCCGCTCGAGCATGAAGGTGGTGGCCATCTTCTCCGTTCTTTCGTTGCCAAGTGTTTCGGATACGGCTGGTGCTATTACTGCGAACAACTTGCCTGTGGTGTATGATTGCAACGGAGATGCAAATGATCGAAATGGTAATACACCTAATTCGGCTGTTACAGGCAGCGCCTTGATTTCGGCCAACACGGCGGGAATGCGGGTGACTCGGCTCTTGACGTCACTGCTCAACATACTCACGGGTTTACGTTCGGCCCTAATGTAAGTTCTGCGACTATGAATAACTCAATGGCAGTTAGCTTTTTGCAATATAACATTGGAGACAGTGCTGGTAACCCCACCAACAGCACTTCTTTTGGAATTCTTGGGGCGGAGGCTCTTGGGTTTGGAAGTCACACCACTTGCTGCAATGATATTATCTTTTTTTGATTACTCTGGTTGTTGTGCTCCGCATTTCTCAATGCTTGACGGTAGGAGGAGTTGGGTTGTCTCTCCTCGATAGCTAGCACTAAAAGTTTTTCTAAGTTAATAACGGGGCTTCGCAAATTTGGATTGATGTAGTTCTTAGCGCCGAGCAAGCCAGTGAAGCGGCTCCGGTTGCGGCTTCTCTCACCGGGAAAGTTCGGATCGGATTCCAGTTTGATGCAGCCGCCGATTTTGATAGCCATTTGGATGAGTTTGTCATTTGGGATGCCGCCCTTAATATTTTAAAGGTTCACTCGCTTGTCGGTGTTTCTGACATCCGGAGTATTTTGATTCCCGAGCGGGGCAGCAGCTTACTCGTTCTGCTGGGTAGTCTGTTATTTATCTGCCGCCACCGGTAGAAACGATTTTCCCTACTTATTGAAGAATCGCCTGAACCGGCAAGTGTCGTGACTTACCTGAAAGCTGTGGAACCTGTCAATCGTCCAAGGTCATTGGATTTGTGGGTCCGTTTCTGTAATTGTTTGTGGAAAAATTCGTTGACGGGATATTTCGTGATAGCTGGAAATGATGCTGGACTTTGAAGGGAGGCTCTTAAACACCGTCACCGTTTGCGGATACGGACTTACAGAAAATCCCCGAGCTAGGCTGCTATTGGCATTTGGATGCAAGGTTTGTTGGCTATAATTCGGATCAACTCACTGCCGCCAAGTCCAGCGGAGGGCGTCAGGGAGGAGCTTGCTACCGTCCTTGATGCTGTGGCCGCCGTCGGTGGCGACGAATTTGTAGTCGTATTTGGCAAAGGCGAGAGCTTTGTCCATCTGCAGGTTGGAGAGCCACCAATTACCGTGGGAGTTATCTAGGTCCTTGCGACCGTCTTGAAGCCAGACACGAATAGGACGTTTGTCCTGTTTCCGAATCAAGGCGGGGTAGACGTGGCCGCCGCGAATGTTGGTGAAGCTACCGATGTGGCTGATGACCTTGCGGAAGAGGTCGGGCCGTTCCCAGGCAACGGTGAAGGCGCAGATGCCCCCGGAGCTCGCTCCACAGATCACACGGTGGTCAGGATTTCTGGTGAGGTTGTATGTCTTCCCGACCTCGGGGAGTAGCTCGGTTTCAAGCATACGCGCATAGTCCCCATTGAGTGAATCGTATTCGACACTGCGATTGCTGGTTTCCGTTTTCTTGCCAGTGGACCAATCCTGGCGGCCTTCGATTCTTTTGTCGAAGACGCCGGGGTTGATGAAGATCCCGATTGTGATGGGGATTTCCTTGCGGTGAATCAGGTTATCGAGGGCGATGGTGGCGCGTCCCTGGCCTTTTTCGTCCACGTAGGCATGACCGTCTTGAAAAACCATGACGGCAGCGGGCTCGGACGCTGTATACTGGGCCGGAACGTAGAGGTAGTATTGACGAAGTGTGCCTTCGAAGACCTGGCTGCGGTGCTCGTGCCGGGTGACCTTGCCTGCTGGAACACCTTCATGACGTCGCGAGTCACTGGTGAAATCGGTATCAGCAAGAAGAGCCGGGCCAGTGATGAGTGTGAGAGCCAGAATAAACAATCTCATGGTGCCAAGGTTACTTTGCGAGGGAGTGGGATCTATCGGGTGATGGCGATCCCGGGCTTCAAAAAGAGAGGCCACTCCCCGTAAAGGGAGTGGCCACTGAACAGAAACAGCAACAAGAGATTCTATTTAACTTTGAGGAGCGGCAGCCGGTGCCTCCTTCTTGGCCTCAACCACATTGTATTTCGTAGTCTGAATGGCAGCTTTGATTTTTCCTTCGTCGGTCTTGGCCGGGTCGAAGGTGACTGCAGCGTATCCGCTCATGTGACAGACTTTATCCACGTTTACGACACCATCGGTCTTGCCAAGGATGGCGGTGAGATGGTTGCTGCAGGATTGGCAGGCAAGCCCCTTGACGTTGAAGGACGTTTTGTGCCCGGTGACTTTGATCCCGTTCTTGGCGACGGCTTTTTTAACGTCGGCGACTTTCATTTTTTCGGCATCATACTTGATCATGACAGTACCGGATTTGGCGCAGGCCGAGCAATGGTTGATGCCTGCCATGGCGCCAATTGTGATTTGAGTAGTTTCGGCGGCGCCTTCCTTTTCTAGGCCGGTGACGGCGAGCTTTACCATGGTGCCGCAGCAGTCGTCGGCACAGGTTCCAGCATTGCATTTGCTGGCGGAACATTTGCTGGCCGGACATTTTTCAGAGGCGGGAGCTTCCTGGGCATTTGCGAACGACCCGAAAGCGAGGAAGGAAGTGAGGGCAATAATGTTTTTCATCCGGGCTAGTGTAACGCACGAGCGGAACATTTATTCCTTAATATTTGTTTTTTTTGTGACATTTTCCACCCCATGAAGCGGCGGCAATTTGTAGGGACCTCGGTTTTAGCGGGTATGCCGTTCATAATGAGGGCGGGAGAGAGATATCTGAAGCCCGGGGCAGTTGGCTACGAGGAGTCTCGGCAGCTTTTCAACTCCGACCTGTCGCCAAGACCAGCCTATATTGCATCCTGTAAAACCGAGGATGAGGTGGGCAAGGCAATCGGTTTTGCTCAAGATGAAAATCTTTCGGTTTCCGTGAAGTCAGGTGGACATTGCTTTATCGGAAGTTCGATGAGTGATGGCAGTCTGGCCATCGATCTGAGCGGCATGTCGCAGCGGGTTTACCTTCCTGACAGAAGGAAATTGATTGCGGGGCCGGGTGTGAAATTGGGAAAGCTCTACGATGTTCTTTTGCCACAGGGCCGAATTTTGCCAGCGGGATCGTGTGCCGGTGTGGGGCTAGGCGGGCTTGCTCTTGGGGGCGGGTATGGCTTGTTTGCAAGGCAGTGGGGGCTGACGTCCGACCATATGGAGAGGGTGAAGATGGTGAACGGAAAAGGCGAGTTGGTGGACTCGAAGGACGACCCGGAGTTGCTCTGGGCTTGTCGGGGCGGGGGAAATGGCAATTTTGGCGTGGTGACCTCGATGGAGTTCCAAACCCGGAAGGTAAGGCCAACATTCGGGACTCAAAGGTTCGTAGCGCGGGGATTTTCAGTGAAGAAGGCAGTGGCGATGATGCGCGACTGGTTTGAAGTCGCGGGAGGACTGCATGAGGCGATCTTTTCGGGATTCGTTTTCAACGGGAAGCAGATCACGGTCTTAATGACGACCTCGTTTACGACCGGCGGGCCGGCTTTTCGCAAGGCGGCGGCTGCCATGAAGCGGATTGGCTTTAGTTCTAAGGGTGGGCTCAACTCCCCAACGGCCGAAGCCTTGAAGCGATACTATGGGCAGGCTGGTCCACTTCCATTCTATAATGTCAGCGGTGGTTTTTACCACGGCTTTGAAGACGTGGACCATGCTTCCTCCGAAATAGCAGAAAAGGTGATGGGGAATAGCGGCCTGATTTTTCAGGTAAATACGCTGGGCGGTGCGATTTCGCGTGGACCGGACTCAGCTTATCCGCACCGCGAGTATCCGTTTATGGGCGAGATTCAGGCCTACTGGCAGCGCAAGAGCCAGCGTGAAGGATTGATCGCGAACGTGACTACGTTACGAAAGTCGATCGGAGCAAAAGCCCATTACCGGAATTATCCGGATGCGACATTGGAAAACCCGCTTGAGGCCTATTACGGATCGTCGCTGCTTCAGCTGAAAGCGCTAAAGGTGAGATACGATCCGGACAATTTGATGCGCCACTCGCAGTCGCTTAAGAGTTAAGGAAGTCGATGATCCGTTGCTTGGGTCGTCCGATGATGGCTTTGTCTTTGGTGACCAAGACGGGACGCTGGAGGAGTTGTTTGTGCTTCACTAGGATATCGACGACCGCTTTGGGGTTGTCTACGTAGTCATTGGGATTGAGCTCGAGCTTCTTGAATTTGGAATCCTTTCGAACTAGGTCTTCGACGGGATCTTCGAGGACTTCCACAATCCTGGTGAGTGCCGTGGCATCGGGCGGAGTCTTGATGTAGACGATGACTTCGTGATCCACTCCGAGTTCCTCGGCGACCGCCAAGGCATTCGTGGATGATCCTCAATGATTGAAGTGATAGATAGTAACTTTCGCCATGAACGAGAAGTAGCATCCCGGCAGGAGGCGTCAAGCGGGAGGGTTTTGATAGGCGGGACGTGTGGGAGCACGTAGAGTCCGGCCATGAAATCAGCTCTCTTTATGGTGATCGCTGCGAGTCTCCCTCTTTTTGGTGGTCCTCCTCAAAAGCTACCGGGAGCGGAAGAAGGAATGTTTCATCAAGTTCAGCGCGGTGAGGACGGTAAGTTGGTCTTGAATGCGACGAATGGCTTTTTCGACAAAGGAAGAGTGAGAGCGACAGGGCAGCGGGCCGGCGACGACGATTGGAAAGAGTTCATCAAGGTTTCGTTTTCGGAACTCGAATTTCTCCCGGGTAAGGAGAGTGCCAGCGCCAAGTGGTATCTCTGGTCTGAGTCGGAAGGGAAGGTGACATTAAGGATAGCGCCGGGAAAGGGCTTCGGCGAGATGTCCAAGGGCGAGAGTTGGTCAGTTGGGGTGAGAGGGTTGGAGCGGGAGTTTTACCGTCAGTTTGACGGAAGGGTTGGAAAGCAAGCCATCACGATTCCACTTGTGAAAGGCAGGCAAGTGGTGGTGATCGAGCGGGAGGGCAAAGAGGTGAAGGCTACCGGAATTAAGTCTCTGACTTTGTCGGGTGATCATGTGAAGGATCTTGCCTTACTTCGGGCGCGGTGGCGCCCGGCTGCAATTCATACCCGATATCATGCCAAGGGATGTCCGGAGCCGGTAGCGTGGATTTTTGAAAGCCGGAGTTCATCCCGTGGGTCGAGCTATAGTCCGATGACAACAAACTTTGGTTACTTTGGGGCTATATTTGGGGCTGATCAACGAGCAGCCGGAGGAGTGAATTTTTCAATGTGGGCGCTCTCGCAAAAGGGGGCAAAGGGGAAGCTGCCGCCGCTTGAGCAGATGCCTCATCTTCTGGCGACGGGGAATCCCGAGGCGGAGTTCAGCGGTTTCGGGCACGAGGGCTCGGGCGTGAAGATTCGCAATTGGACTCCTTATGCGCATCAGCCGAAGTCGGTGATTCAGGCTCTGCGTGTTGAAGAGAATGGCATGTATCATACCTACTACGGCTATCTTTTTGATGATGTAAAGCAGCAGTGGGTTCTTTATGCCACGGGAAACAAGGTGCCACGCAAGAATACCAGGGCGACGGTGAGGGCGTCCTCATTTTGTGAGGTTCCCGGACCACCGCAAGTGGAGCGAACTGGAGATATTGAGCGCGTCCTGGATCGACGTGGCTGGTTCGTTGATGAGGCGGGGAAGATTTTTCAGGCAGATCGCATGACGACCAAGGCCAAGTTTCAAAATCATGGAATTGAAACCAGTGCAGATCATTGGTTTCGGATGACGACGGGTGGGGTAGCCTTTCGTGAGACTCCTGGCGAAGTGACTTTGAATCACCGGCATGAGATTCCGGTTTATCTTCAGCCTGAAGTTCTGAAGGGAATCTATCGACTGCCGGCAGAGATCGTTGGGAGTCAGTTGATCGAGGCTGCTCCGGAATCTGCTACAGTTTCTTACGAGATCGAAGAGCCAGGGACCAAGGCTAGAGGAATGGTGTGGTACGGGCAGGTGAATGCCATGACTTTTACTCCGAGAAAGTTGCATGGTACTGAGCGTGGGAGAGTGAGTGAGGATCTTTTTGCGAAAGACCGGCTCTGGGCGGCTTCGAGCAAGGCTCAAGAGCTCGCGAAAGGAGAAAATCGTTTCCATCTCAAGAATCTGAAACCCGGAACGAAGTATTTCTACCGCCTTCTCGTTAAAAATGAGGAAGGCAAGTGCTGGGCTGAAAAATCGGGATCCTTCACAACCCGTAAGGTGACGTTACCTCGTTGAAAATTTAAACACACAGGTGTGCGTGTAGGTTTCGCCTGGTCTTAAAATGGTGTCCGGAAAATCGGGTTGATTTGGGGAGTCCGGGAATGCCTGGGTTTCGAGGCAGAGCCCGGTGTATTTGTGGGGAAGGAAGTTTCCGCTGTAAAATTGCACGCCGGGTTGGTTCGTCTCCACTTCAAGAACGCGACCGCTATGTGGGTCATGAACGACGGCTGCGGGGCTCAATTCTTCGCCTTCACGAATCACCCAACAGTGGTCGTAACCATTTCCAAATTTCAGATGCTCGAAGTTGTCCTTGATCCGTTTTCCAATTTTCGTGGGCTTGGTGAAGTCCATGGGGGAGCCTTGAACTGGTTCCTTTTTGCCGGTTGGAATTAATCCGGCTGAAGTGGGGAGGAATTGTTCCGCATGCAGCTGCAACTCGTGATCGAGTATGGTTTTGGAGGGCTTGCCCGAGAGATTCCAGTAAGTGTGATTGATCAGATTGACTGGGGTGGGGGCATCCGCCTTGGCGGTTGCCTCAAAAATGAGCTCATTGTCTTCGGTAAGCCAGTAAGTGACATGTGTGGTAAGATTGCCGGGATAGCCCTCTTCACCGGAATCCGAGTAGTAAGTGAAGCAAACGCCAATTGCCTTCGGGCGAATGACAGGTTGTCCGTTCCAGAGGACGTGGCTGAATCCTTTGCTTCCTCCGTGAAGGTGGCAGGGGATGCCGCCGGGGTCGTTGTTGGTTGCCAATTCGTAGTCTTTACCATCAATCGAAAACGTTCCCTTCGCGATTCGGTTCCCGTAGCGACCGACGGTGGCACCGAGATAGTCAGGATTTTCCAGCCAGCCTTCTAATGAGTCCTTTCCGAGGGTAATGTTGGCAAATTTGCCATTGCGATCCGGCGTCTTGACGGACGCTACGATGGCGCCGTATTCGCAGAGCTGGACTTCAACTCCGGATGAGTTGGTCAGTGTGAAAAGACGGACGGTTTGACCATCTTTAGTGGTCCCGTAAGGAGCTGTTTCCAAAGCGGGGAATTAGTCGAGGATTTCAATTTCAACGCGCCGGTTTTGACGACGGTTGGCTTCGCTGGTGTTGGGGAGGGCTGGTTCGTTTTGGCCGTTTCCCCGATGCTTCAGGCGATCCTTGGTGATGCCTTTTGAGAGGAGAAAGTCGTGAAGCGACTTTGCGCGTTGCTGGCTCAGTTTTTGATTGCCGGCGATTGATCCAAGGTTGCAGGTGTGGCCTATAATTTCGAAACGAGCGTTCGGGAAGAGCTTGAGAACCTGCTGCAATTCGCTCAACACGCGAGTTTGCTGCACGGTGACATCGGCCTCGCCTTTGGCATAACGGACGGGGGCGATTGAAGCGGTGGTTCGCTTCAGCGATACCAGTTGCTTTTCTAAAACGGTAGCGTTGATCTGCAGCTTGCCGAGTTCCTTACGGGTGTTCTTCAAGTCTTCTTCGCGCTGCCTAAGCTGGGCCTCAAGATAGGCTTTTTCCTTTTTAAGTTTGGCGGTGTCTCCGGAAATTCGGGGCTTTTTTGCAATCTCGCTGCGAAGCTTTTCGAGTTCAATGTTTCGCGTGGTGATTTCCTTGGTTAAATCGGTCTGCGCTTGTTCCAGATTTCCGTAGGCGGTTTCCAATTTGTCGCGATCAGCCTTGAGTAAGGTGAAACTCTTTTCGGTCGCCATCAAGCGATCTCGAATCATGGCCTGTTCTTCAATGAGTGCGGTATTTTTGCTTGTAAGCGCTTCGGCAGTGGCCGCGATTCTTTTGCTTTCGGCCAACTCAGCCTCAAGGCGATTGCGTAAACCCATGGCCTTGACAAGTTCTGCCTTGGCCATATCGACGGTGTTCTGAAGCAGGGCCTGCTCGGCAATAAGGCGGTCATTTTGAGTGTTGAGCTTGGCGACTGAAGCCATGGCCTGCTCGTTCTTTTCGAGTTTGGCCCTCATTGCGACGATGTTCTTCTGCGCGTCTTTAATCTTTTTCTCAAGTTCAAGTCGCTTGGCGCCAAGGTCATTGTTGTCTTTTTTGAGTTGGTCGTTATTAGCGCTGCTCACGGTGAGTTTTTTTTCAAGCTCTGCCTTGGCCTGAATCAAAACCGGAATTTCGAGAGTCCGCTTTACCTCGGCGGCGAGATGGGACTTCAGGTTTGCCAACTGCTTTTCCCGTTCGGTGAGGATTCCCGAGAGGCGGGTCTGTTCTTTTTCAAGCTCGGTTGCTGCTGCGGCGGCCTTATTGTGCTGCTCCTCGATGGGTCGAAGGCGGGCAATTTCGGCGTCCTGTGTTTTGATTTTTGTTTTCAGAGTCAAATTCTCCTTCTGGAGTGAGGCGATTTTGGCGATCGCAGCCTCGTGGCTTTGTTTCGATTTCTCAAATTTGGTCACGGATTCCTTAAGGTCTCCGAGAAGTTTGGTATGCTCGGTTTTGATTTGTTTGAGTTCTTTCGTCGCTTGGGTCCGGTTTTCGTTTGCTTCATTCAGCTCGCGCTCAAGTTCATTGGCCCGGACAAGTCGGGCGCGGGCGATAAGAAGGTCCTGGCGTTCACGGTGGAGCTCGTTGCGGAGGTTTACCATGTCTTGTTCGAGGAGAGCCTGGCTTCGGGGATCGGGACTGGCAGGTCTCTTTTCAGCGAGTTTGGCGAGAGCTTGTTTCAGCTTATTTTGGAGTTGTTGAACATTAGCTGATTGATCGGGAGTTGCCTTCTTTTTAAGGAGCTTTGCATAGTCCTGTTGCATTTGCGTGTAATCCTGCAGGGTCCGCCCGAAGTCTGCTTCGAGAGCAAGAGCCAGATCAATGAGTCGCTCACGGTCCTTTTGGACTTTTGCAAGCTTGTCTCCGGCCTTCTGGGCGAAGACGGGCGAAAGCATGGGGACCGAAATAGCGGCCAAAAGTGTGAAAATCTTATTCATGATTTTTGGAAAAAAAGTTTCCTCTGTGGGGCGAATCGGGACAAGGGTATTTCGATCAGCTTCCTTTTTACCTTGGAAGCGTGGGAACCGTTACATTTAAGAATGATTAAGAAATTTGCACTTATTCACATTGCGGGCGTTGCGTTTGCTTTAGCTCAAAAGCCCAATATCGTCCTGATCTACGCTGATGATTTGGGTTACACCGATCTCTCTTGTCAGGGGTCCAAGTATTACGAAACACCAAATATTGATCGAATCGGGAAGGAGGGAATGACGTTCACCAACGCATATGCGGGAGCGGCAAACTGTGCTCCTTCCCGGGCTTGCATGTTGTCGGGCAAATACACACCTCGTCACGGGGTGTTTACAGTGGGGAATTCCGATCGCGGGAAGGCAAAAAATCGAAAGCTCATTCCAATCAAAAATAAGCAGGTTCTCGATGCCAGCTTTGTGACGATAGCCGAAGCCTTGAAATCGAAGGGCTACCGGACTTGTGTGGCTGGCAAGTGGCATTTGAGTGAGGATCCCACCAAGGATGGCTTTGATACAAATTTTGGAGGAACGACATGGGGTCACCCCAAGTCGTATTTCTCGCCCTATAATAACCCTTACCTCAAGGACGGTCCCAAGGGAGAGCACCTGCCGGAGCGTCTAGGGAGGGATGTCGCCAATTGGATCAAGGAAAACTCGAAGTCGCCCTTCTTTGTCTATCTGCCCTTTTACTCGGTCCATACCCCAATTCAGGCGCCCAAGGATTTGACGGGGAAATACCAAAAGAAGTCGCCTGATGGCTCTCATAATAATCCCAAATATGCTGCGATGATCGATGCGATGGATCAGGCGGTAGGTCATATTTTGAAAACCCTCGATGAGCAGAAGCTGACAAAGAATACGTTGGTGATCTTTACTTCCGACAACGGGCCGCATGGAAGCATCTCGCGAGCTGAGCCTCTGCGCGGGGTGAAGGGGATGTATTACGAAGGTGGAATTCGTGAGCCGTTTTTGGTTCGTTATCCCGGGGTCATTAAAGCGGGATCTATAAATGAAATCCCTATCTCCCAGATCGACCTTTACCCGACTTTCGCTGGCCTCGCCGGAAGTGATGATGCTTCCGGATTTGATGGAGTGAATCTTCTCCCGACTTTAATGGGGGGAGATTTGGAACCCCGTTCACTTTTCTGGCATTTTCCGGGATATCTTCAGAGCTATAAGGCGGATCCCGATTCCGCTTCAAAATTCTTCCGGACGACTCCGTGCAGTGTCATCCGAAAAGGTGATTGGAAGCTAATTCAATATTTCGAAGACGATGCCATTGAACTCTACAATCTAAAGAAGGATCCGTCAGAGAAGTCCAATCTCGCGGCGAAGAATGAGGAGAAAAAGACGGAATTATT
>JBDNAG010000206.1:0-13422 GCA_039768565.1 Akkermansiaceae bacterium
GGGGAATCTCGGCGAGGTTCGAGTCACCCGCACCGAGATCTCGGACGAAGAGCTCCGCCTCAAAACAAAACTACAAACTGCATCCGCACTCACCGAAGTTGGCAATCATTACAAGGAATTTGGCCTCAATGAAAAAGCCAATCTTAAATACAACGAGGCACTTGATGTTTGTGAGGAAATTCTAGCACAGGCTAAAAAGGTGGGTGGAAAGCTTCTCGAAGAAACCTACGTGCAACTCTGGCGGGTCTATTTCGCCATGGATAAACTCGACCTAGCTCTTGGCATGAGCAGGCGCCTCCTAAACGAATTTCCATCCAGCGCCTTCGTCGACGAAGCAATGCTTCAACAAGCTCACGTCGAGCGAAAGCGCGAGAACTTTCCTCGCGCCATCAGCCTCTACTCGAGTATCGCGAAACTCCCCGAGAGCCCGTTAAAAGGCGAAGGACAATTTTTCACCGGTGAATGCTATGAAGCCATGGCCTTGAAGGCCACGGCAGGACAATCAGCGCCACTCTATGAAAAAGCTTTTCTGGCATACCAGAGAGTCTACGAACAATTCCCCGACTCCGGTCGGGTTGGAGATTCCGTCGCTAAAATGGCGGCCTTTTATTACAAAAAAGAAGACTACGCCCGCGCCGTTGATGTTTTTGAAAACGTTCTTTCCGACCACCCCGACGCAAACTTCTTGGACGTCATTCTCTTCAACTACGGTCGCTGCCTATACAAACTTCAACGGAAGCCCGAAGCCCGTCAGAAATTCGAACAACTCATCCGCGACTACCCCGAAAGCAATATCGCTGCGGAAGCCAACAAGATCGTGGAAGCCCTCAAGAAAGCAGGATTTTGAAAACACTCATCCAAAAACTCGCCCTCCTTCTCGCTCTCAGCATCCCGGCATTCGCCGACAAAGCTGCAGACCTTGAGGCCAAGCTTAAGGAGACGACAGAGTCGTCACCGTCGGGCGGAAGGCTGATGGAGGAATTAGTGGATCTCTATTGGAAGGAAGAAAAAATCTTCGGCCTCATTCGAACAGCCTCGAAATTTTCAAG
Source organism: Akkermansiaceae bacterium (assembly GCA_039768565.1). Lineage (GTDB taxonomy): Bacteria > Verrucomicrobiota > Verrucomicrobiia > Verrucomicrobiales > Akkermansiaceae > SW10. Next base: position 1,050 of record JBDNAG010000206.1, read on the forward strand.
AACACAGACCGAGAACCCCAAGCGCGCGGAAATAACCCTCAAGCTCATCGACGGTTACACCGTGGCGGCACGCCATGATGATGTCATCGTAACCGGGCGCCAATTTTTGGAGGTCTTTCCCGGACACAAGCTCACTAACAAAGTTCGGGATCGTATCGCGACAGCCTACGAGAGCACCGGGCGTGGAAGTCTCGCAGCCATTCAACTTCAAACAATTTGGGAAAATGGTGGCTCACTGAGCCAAGGCGCCAAAGCACTTCGACTCTTTAACCAGGCCAACAACGGAACATCATTCAATCGAGCTTCCAGTCTGGCCGCTGCCATGGTGGCAAAGGCGCCAGCAAACCCGCTTCTCACCGGGATTGGCTTTCAAGGAATGCACGCCGCCGAGCGGGCGGAACAATGGGCGGAAGGATTGCAAATCTCCAAAACCATCATTCGTCGCAAGGCTCCCATGACCGACCTCGAGAAGCAGGACCTCTGGTTCCGCACCGGACGTTTGGAATCACAATTGGGACAGTTTGAAAATGCCCTTCAATCATACCGCAAGGCACTCGCTCCGGACCGCGATGATATTCATCGTAGTCTCATTGCTTCCATGATTAGTGCCAAAAAAAGCCCTGGCGAAATTGAGGCGGAAGCCCGCAAGTATCTCGCCGCTTTTCCTCGGCGCGATGATCGCTACTCACCTCTTGCGACAGCAGCTTATGCAGCAGCCGAAGCCAAAGACCTAAAAAGAGCTCTCGCGATTGCTGAAAACGTCATGCTTCTCGACTTTAAGTCCAGTGAACTCCCCCGCGCGTATGTGCAATGGTGTGGCGAGAACAAGACCCGCGCTACCCAGGGACTTCTGAAACTCATCTCTAAAAGTCCTGCGCGAGTCGGAACACTGCGCGCAGTTCTGGCATTGAACGTCTATCGAGATGGTCTAAAGGATAATGTCAAGGCTCGAAGTCTGGCCTACGATTTTCTTGCTAAATCACCCACCGAAGATGGATGGACCGAAGAAATTACAGGCTTCCTTTTTTCATCAGCCACTGGCGAGGGAACTTTCCGAAAAGACCTAGCCGCCGTCAGCGCCAGCGCAAAATCATTTCCACATCTTGCTGGATTTCAGGACCGTATCTGGAAAAGAGCGCCAAAGGACAAAAATCAAAACCGTGCCTGGCAGGCCGCAAAAAAAGCACATCTAAACAACTCTCTCACCAAGCTTTGGAAAGGCATTCTTGAAAAGGGCGGAAAATCTGGGAAATCCTGTCAACAGCTCCTTCAGCAGAAACTCACCAAGGAACAGCGGCATCTTGTCCTTGCACGGCTTGCTTATGTTTATCGCCATCATCTCGGAGGAAAATCAAAGTCAACCGCCGCAAAATTCTATCAAAACCTCTGCAAGGAATTCCCCAAGGATCTAAACGCTGCTGAACAATGGCTTGAAGCTTCCGCATACACGCCGGAAAAGGAACGAGGCGCCATGAAACTTGCCGCGGCTAATCATCTTCTCTCGATCCCCGCCGGTCCCGCCTATTACGATACCTGGTATCGTCTTGTTGACCTGAAAAACGAGGCCCTTATTCGCAAAGCCATTCCCTGGATCAAAAAATCCAAGACTCAGAGTGAAAACTCTTCCGCCCATTGCACCCGCATCGGCGACGTTATGAATGAACTGGGAATGAAGACCGAAGCCGTGACTTGGTGGAAAGCATACATGGATCTGGATTCCAGCAACCGTGAGTATGTCAATTGCGCGCTGCGGGTGGCTTCCACTTTGGAACCCGGTCCGGCTCAAACCTTCCTTAAAGCCCGTGCAGCTGGAAACAGCGAACACCACGGGACTTACGCTGCAGAGCTTGCAAACCTACTCTTCCGCGCGGGTGACCTTGTTTCCATGCAATCGGTTCTCAAAAAATCCCGTAGCCGGGCAGATGAGTTCCCCTTTCGCGAATGGGGCATGGGGGAATGGCCCGCCCGCTCGTGGCTTGAAACAGCAAAGAACTCCAAAGATTGGCCGGAGGACAAAAAGAAAACGATCTACACCATAATTCGAGACCTTCGAATCGGTCGAGTCAGCGCCGAAGCTGGACTTGACCTTCTCAGGAGCGCCACCAAATCAACCGACCGTCTCCTTGAAGCCCAAGCCCTGATCAGAACGGCAGATCGGCACTATGAATCGTGGAAGCGAATTTATCCCTATGCGCAGGCTGCCCTGGCCCGCGAAGACTTCCCGCTCGGCACAACCATCTTGAATGGACTCCTCAATACCATTCGCTCGGTTGGCAACGCCGAGATCACAACAGCCCGAAATCTCCTCCGAAAGGCCTATGGTGAAATGGGCACTTTGAGTTCTGATATTCCTTCCGATAGTCCGATTGCACCACTTCTGCAGATCATCCTTCACATCCGACTTGGAGATGAGGAACGTGCCGAGACTGCCTACTACGAAAATCAGGAGCTGTTCGACAAACACCGCCTCGACCTCCCCGTCGAACTCCTGCTCTTTGGCGCCGGGATTCACATCGCCCAAGGGACTCCGGAAGATCACGAACGCGCCGAAGACATCCTCCGGGGCTGGATGGTTAAATTCGGAGAATCAGAAAAGGTCGACATCCGCGACAAATCCCAGATTCAACTCCTTCTTGCCAGGAATTATCAACGAGCCAGGCAATATGATATCGCTCGGGCCGAGTTCACCACAGTTCTTAATCTTTACAAAGAGCAGCCGGAGGCAATCGAAGCACGCTTTGGAATCGGCGAAACCTACATGGCCCAGCGCGTTTACGATCAAGCGGGCGAAATCTTCACAACCCTTTCAGAAAGCCCCAACCCGGCCATTGCGATCAGAGCAAATTTTCTTCGTGGTATACTGTCAATCCGACAAGAAGACAATGAACAGGCCAGGCGAATCTTCCTCTCGGTCCTCGAGCAGGCCCCAGATACCGATCTAGCCAATGAAACCCTTTATAACCTGGCCGAAGTTTACGGCATTGAACAACGCTTCCTAACCCAACTCGAAACCCTCCGCACCGTGGGGCGACTGGGACAAGAATCAAAACTCTGGCACACGCCAGGCAAGGCTCTTTCCGTTGTGGTTCAGGACCCTGATCTTGGAATCAGCCGCGGCGACACACGGATCCCCGTGATTGTTAGCACCGACCCCGGAAATGATCGCGAGGAATCATTCCTTACCAGCGGTGGAGCCGGCAAAGGCATTTTCCTCACTGAGTTTCCGACTACCCTTGGTCAGGCAAACGCCGGGGATGGCATTCTTCAGGTTACCGGAGGTGACATCATTTCGGTCGATTACCCGGAGGAATTCAAGAAGCAGTTCCAGTTCGAATTCCTCAGCAATACCCGTCTCCGGATTGCTTCCGACGGATCACTTGAAGTCGCCAGCAGCGAGATCCTTAATAAGGATAATGAGTCCTTCACCGACACCTTGAAAAAGGAAATGGTAGAAAAAGAAGAGGAGCAATCCCGTTCCACTTCTCGCCCCACAAATCAGGTCAAGCCTGGCAATTTGATCTACCTTCAGGTCAAAGATGGCGATCGCGATCTCACCAATGATCCGGACAAAGTCAGCGTGAAACTCTCCGCGTCAAGTGGCGACGAGGTGCAACTCACCATTGATGAAGAGAGCCAACATGGAGGAGTATTCCTCGGCATGTCGAGAACCGGCGAACTCCCGGCGGGAGCCAAGGCCTCAGACTCAGCACTCGATCACAGTCCTCTCATGGCCATCGACCACTCGCTCGATACGGCTTGGCGCAGTGAACCGGACGGAGCTGCGCCAAAATCTCTCTCGATCGATATGAAGGAACTCCGTCAGACCGAATCGATCATTCTCACCTCACCTCAAGCCGAAGAAGAAGCCCCTGTCCGCATGAAGATCCGCGGAAGTCACGACGGGCGGTTTTGGTTCAATCTGGCTTCATTCCCATCTGCAAAACCCTCGACCCCTCTCAAGTTCCCCGAAGCCGGCATGCGTCTCCGGATTTTCAAAACACCGGCGAAAAACCTCAAAGCAAACTACTCATGGGAAGACATCGCAGGTCTTGTCCAGAAGGTGGAGCCAACTGAAATCAAAGAGGTCGAATCGCTTTCCTGGCAAGCGCCGGAAGAAGGCACGGATGCTTATTTTCTCCTCTGGTCAGGTCCACTCATTCAAGAGCGCGATAGCGCCTTACGCATCGAAGTGGCTGGGAGAAACACCGCCGTCATGTTGAACGGCCGATTGGAGATGCCGATTGGAGAAGGAGATCAAAGCATCGATCTCTTCGCACCCCGCGGAATTCATAATCTTACCATTCTCTCAATTGCGACTCCGGAACTCAAATCAGTGGAGGCAAAATTGGCCCGTGAGAATCGCCAATCGTCTCTTGTGAAAATACGCCCGTTTACGCCTGAGGATTTTGATACGGCCGCAGTTGCAGATCTCGTGCCCTTTACCCCGGCTCCACTATCTGAAATCAAACAGGAGGAAAACCGCTGGAGCCTCTCGATGCCACCTCGCGAACTAAGATTTATTGATTTTGAATTCCTCGAATATCGAGGAGAGGCCATTGCCATCAACAACATCGAAATCTCCGGCGGAGAACAAAAACATATTCCACCTGCAGCCGATGTTCTTGAACTCGCAAGCAACGATATTCTTGAACTCGCCCCAGGCGATACCGTTACCGTCTCATACCTCGACGAACTCACTGCTGGCGCCGAACAACGAAACCGCCTTCTTACGAAATCTCTCACCGCCACTTACTACAATGGTAAAATCACTCCAATCAGTTACGATTTCAATCGCAATGGGGATGGTTCGGTCAAAGGACTCCGCAAGGAACTTCTTCGCATCGCGCCCGGCGAGCGTATCGTCGCCGAGATTGTCGACTTTGATTTAGATACCGGGCTCGATCGCGATGAAGTCGAAGTTGAGGTTCAAATCAACTCCGATCCGCCTTTCAAGCTCACCGCGACCGAGACCGATTCCTCAACCGGTGTTTTCCTCGCGGAGATCGACACGGCAGCTGAAGCCAGCGAAGGCAAAGTCGTCGTCAAAAAAGGTGACAAAATCTACCTCCGCTACAAAGACACCCAGAACACCTTCCCTGGACACGCCTTCTATCGTGAGACTGTTGTCCTCCTAAACGAACCCACAGAAGCTCAGATCCAGATCGTTGATAGTGAAACACCCGTAGAGGGTTCCATGCAGTTTCTTCCAGTTGAGGACACTCGTCCGAAAGATTATGTCAGCAAGATTGAATATCGGCTCCCTCTCACCATTGAGGTTATCGATCCAGACCGGGCTAAAGATTCACGCAGCACCATTCTCGTCGATGTTGCCACGACCCAGGGCTCTAAAATTCAAGTCGAGTGTGTCCTGTCCCGCTCCTTCGCGGCTCCCAACGAAGCCCTTTCCGAGGTTCGTAACCCGGCGTTATTGGAGGGACGTTTTGTCGGCCAAATCCCACTTCTTCTCGGTTCACCGGAAAGCGTCACCTTGGTTCCCGAAGACGGTTCACTTCCCAAAGGAGGGCTCGGAAAAGTGATTCTCCCGGTCGATGACGATCCTGCAGCAGCGCTTGATGACGGTTCCAAAAAATCCCGTGCAGCCTTGGCCGTCCTCAGCGTCATAGGGTCGGATCAATTCACGGCAAGCTATCAGGACGCCTCTCGACCCGATGGCTCGGAAGCTTCGCTGCAAGCCGCGGCAAAGCTTTTCTCTGCGGCTTCGCTCCAAATCACCGATGAAGAGTATTTGGAACCCGCTGAGATCGCACATGTTGGAAAGAAGATCTTCCTGCGCCTTGCCGACCCAGATCTAGATATATCTGACAAAAGAGACATGGCTATGATTCGGATCGTTACCACGAGCGGAGAAGACGAAACTGTCGAGTTGGAGGAAACCCTAACACACAGTGGTATTTTTAGTGGCTCCCTCCCACTTCAAGCAAACGCCAAACCCGTGTCTGGAAATTTCGCAGGTCAAATCGAATGCTTCTTCGGCGATGAAATCACCGCAGGCTACCTGGACAATGTTATTCAGACTGCCGACGGACAACCCATCATTGAGCGAAAGCTTCCGGTCGCAGTAGGCACGAATGGCGTGATGGCTGCCTTTAGTAAAGTTTACAAGGATGAGGACCTCGCAATTCAAACTCAATTCCATATTGCCGAGAGCTATTTCGAACTCTTCAAAAGCCAACGCAAACTAAAACAGGATGAGAAGGCTGCGGCGGCCCTTGCTTCCGGGCGCCGGGTCCTCCGTGATCTTCAGGACGATTATCCAAACCCCAAATATGCCCCTCGTGTTTCCTATCTCCTCGGTCAATTTGCTCAGGAAATGGAAGCGTGGGACGAAGCTATCGCTGCATATGGAGCAATTGTCAGGAATCATCCAGAACACAACCTCGCTCCCGACTCGCAATACAAGCTTGGCCAATGCCACGAAGAGGCTGGCGAATTAGACGAAGCTCTCGAAGCCTACGTAACTCTTGCTGGCACCTACCCAAAAAGCCCTTTAATCGCCAATGTCATGTTACGTATTAATGAGCACTTCTACTTAAAGGAAGACTACGCTGTGTCAGCTTCCGTTGGTGAAAAATTTCTAGAAAAGTTCCCCAATCACGAATGGACGCCGAAAATGGCCTTCCGCATTGGGCAGTGTCACTACAAGCAGGAAGATTACACAAAGGGTGGCAAGGCCTTCGACGCCTTTGTAAAAAGATTTCCGGAGCAAGAGCTTACCGCTCAAGCCCTGTTCTGGGCAGGTGAAAGCTACCGCATGGGGAAGGACATTCCCAACGCATTCCGCCGCTACAACCGCTGCCGCTGGGATTTCCCCGAGAGCGATGCCGCAAAATACTCTCGTGGCCGACTCGCTCTTCCGGAGCTCCTCGCCCAGTTTGAAAAAGAAGCCAATCTAAACGAATAACAATGATCCCTGTCCAACTCGCTGATGCCGGCTTTTTTGAAACCGGTGCTCTCAAATACCTAATCGAAGGCGGCCCCTTCATGTGGCCCCTTCTCGCGCTGTTGATCATGGCTATTGCCGTCATCATTGAGCGCTATCGCAGTCTCAAGCTCCTTGAAACTGATGCTGGTTCCCTCCGTGAAGAAGTCGTAGCCCTTCTATCCGAAGATAAGGTTGAGGAATCTCTCAAGCTCTGCGATTCCGCACGCGGCCCGGTGCCGGCCATTCTCTCAAACGGCCTTCGAAAGTATCTCGTTCTACGCCGCCTCAACTACGACCAGGCCCAGATGGAACAACAAGTTGTAAAGAGCATGGAGAACTATGGCGTGAATATTGTTGCCACTCTTGAGCGTCACCTTCCCATTCTAGCCACCATCGCATCTGTCGCTCCCATGCTGGGATTTCTTGGAACCGTCCAAGGAATGATCGTCGCCTTCGGTGATATCGAAGCAAACATCGGACAGCAAAACATCGTGCAAGCGGCAGCCTCAGGAATCCGGGTTGCGCTCCTCACCACCGCCTTCGGATTAATCGTCGGCATTCCCGCATACATGGCCTTCAACTACTTCACCGGCCTCATCAATGACTTCGTTCTTCAGGTTGAATCATCAGCCGCAGAGCTCATCGAAGTTGTCTCCCTTCGCCTCACTCTCGACAAAGGAAGTTCATGAAATTACGACGCGGAAAATTGTTGGTCGATCCGCCTGCCAGTGCCAGCTCGGATATTGCCTTCATCCTAATTATCTTTTTTCTCGTCTGCGCAGCCGTGCAGCCGGAAACGGGTGTTGCCCAGATCCTTCCAAAAACCGAAGAGAAAACCGACAAGCGTGACCAAAGCAAGAATATCGAGGTTTCTATCACCCCAAGTAGTATTGTTCTCAACGGCAGCCCCTTGAAACTTCCGGAATTTGCACAGCGCCTTTCCTCGGCTCTTTCCAGTAAGACACGTGATGCAGATCGCATTGTGACCGTAAAGAGCGCTCCCAACACTCCATACCCGCTCTGGATTAAGGTATCCCAGATCATAGAACAAGCAGGCGGCATTCTCACCCTCGAACTCGAATCCGATCGCGTGATCAACGTAGAATGAAACTTCCCCGTAAAAAAATGGTCGCTTCCATCCCTTCCGCAGCGATGGGTGATATCGGCTTTTTGTTACTCATCTTCTTCGTCATTCTCGCACGCGCGCAGGACGACAGTCACGTTCGTTGGCAGCCGGCCAAGCTTAAGGAAGTGGAAATGGTTGCTTCACCACTTGCCAGCGTCACGATTGACACTGGATTCAAAACCTATCTCGACGGCAAGGAGATCTCCAATGACAACCTGGCCGGCGCTCTTTCCCAAATCCTTGGCGAAGCACCTGCCGGAAAGCGCTACGTCTTTCTAAAAGTTCACAAGGAAGCCAAGGCAAGTCACTTCGAACCAGTCATCGCGGCCATCAGTGAGGCCGGCGGCGATCTCGTTCACATTCTGGAACCCGAAAATACTTCTTCTCAATGAAAGGACAGTCCAAAACCTCAAACGCATCCCGTAGCTCCATGGCCAGCACCAAGGCTGACTTACGGGAACTCAAAACGAACTCTAACGCGACTGTTCAAGAACTTCAGGAGTTTCTTCGTGATCTAAAGGGAAAGAGCCCACAGGAGATGCTCGGAATCGTTGCATCAAGCCAACTCTTCCGGGCCACAATTCTCTCCGTCATTTTAGTGACAGTTGCCATTTTTGCTCTAACCGCGATTCCCTACTTCCTTGGAGACAAGACGACTCCCGAGCCAATCCCGGCTGTTGTCACCCCCACATCGGCAACTCCGCCCCCCGAGGCTCAAGCCCCAAATCCCGGCCCCACAATACCAAAGGAAGTAGACTCCCTCGCCCCGCTTAGAGTAAACGAAAAGAAAACGGCGCCCGCCAACGTGAACCCATTGGAGGACGATGGCGCAAACTTTCTCAAGGACCTCGAGTAGTACTGCCGTCCCGGTTGTGTCCCACACGCAATGCCCTCCCCACAAAAGATTAAGGACCTCTGCAGCCGGCTTCCCCGCCGGCTTCGAAATCCTATCTTGTTAACAGGAATCTATGCCGCCTTCTGGTGCCTTCTTTGGCTCGATGCACATGCTTGGTTTTGGCTGGGCCGATGGACCGCTGCAATCGGTTTCCTCACAGCCCTCCCCGTCTGCTTTTATTGGATACGTCATCATCGCAGCTCGTCTCTGATCGTTCGACGCGGCATATTAAGTGCGTCCTACCTTCCTGTCTGGCAACTCGCAGTTTATTTGCCGCTTCTCAATTTTTCTTACTCACTTTCGAGTATCATTTCCCAAATCGGAACTGCCGTCGTCTTTTTTCTAGGTCTGGGATGGACCGCTTGGTGGGTCGACAGGGAAACCAAGCGGGTCCCAAAACCATCCGACTCCAGACGCTCTTGGGATCCCCGGCAGCTTTCGGCCTGGTACTTTGGAAAGAAGAATAACAAGCTCCGCCAATCTCTCCTCACCCTTCTCAGTTACTCATCAATCTTTACCATCGCCGCCATAATCTTAACGAAGCTTTCGGGGTGCAGTATTTACGAATCTCCTCTCGGAGGTGGAGAGGAAACGCAACTCAAGCAAATCGTACAGATTCAAAAGGTCATCAACAAAAAGTTCGTAATCAATCCCTACAGTAGTGTCCTCTTTAATCCTCCGCCCATCGATGACGTCAAGCTCGAAGTCCTCGAAGTCACCGAGCATCTCTATGAGGTCGGTCAGGGCAAGGGCGATGGCGCCGGGTTCTCGGCAGGCACTGCGCGCGGGAAGGTCCGATTCATTCGGCTAAAGTATGATGGAGGTGACTGGGAACAGGATATGGATCGAGGATCAGACCTAAACTTGCTCACCGAATACGGGGTTCGAACCGGGCACCCTGTAAGCGACCGCCCAGAACCCATGGAAATTGGCCGCCTGAAGAGCTTCCCCAAACGCAAAAGCCCTCCCATGGTTTATATGACCGGACAGGAAGGAATTAGCCTGAGCGATAAGGAGATCAAGATCATGCGAAGCTATCTTCTTGAGCATCACGGCATGCTCTTTGGAGACAATGGAGGCAGCTCCGGATGGGAGGGACAGTTTGTCTCCATGATGAAAAAAGTTCTTCCACGTATCGAGCCCATCGATGTCTATCTAGACCACCCCATCCATCGCATTCCCTATCCGCTCCCCCGTCTTCCCATCGTAGCCCCACACGGACGTTCAAACGCTCTCGGCTGGGTCGTCGACGGGCGCCTTGCTGCATATTACCATCCGGGAGATATCGGAGACGCTTGGGCCGACGGGCACTCCGGGGTTTCCCGCGACGTCTGGGAGTCCAGCTATCGACTAGGCGTGAACATCATCTTTTACGCCCACGCCGAATACAACAAATGGCTCGAACGAACTAAAAAATAATTATGCCAGCCTTCATCTTAGTCCTCTTTTTTGCCCTCGCATCCTATGCGACCGCCGCTCTTTCCACCCTCCAGCAAATCGATGTCAAAACATTTGAAAAAATGCGTGAGGTTGAACGCTATCAGATCAAGATCGCCGAAAAGCACTTCCTCAAAGGTAGCTTTAAGGTCGCGCTCACAGAGTATGAAAAATTTCTCACGCTTTATGAAAAAAGTGCTGGTGCTCCCTACGCACAGTTGATGTGGAGCCACACCATGATGAAGCTAAAGAAGCCTAAAACGGCTCTCCGCGACGGTTTTCAATCAGTCATCGACTACTGGCCGGAGTCCAACGAGGCCACCATCTCGGCCTACTGCATGGGAGACGCTTATCGAACAATGGGAGAGGTCAAGGATGCCCAAAAATCATTTCGATTTCTCATTGCGGAATACCCCAATCACGAAATTGCCATTCGCGCTCGACAGGATCTGCTTCATTACGCACGGCTCCATCAAGACATGGAAGAACGGCTCGTTCTCCTAAACGAACTCACCTTCAAAGTCGAACGAAACGAGAAATCCAAGGACGCTTGCATCAAGGCCTGCCATGAACTCGCCGAACTACACTGCTTTGCCCAAAAACTTAATGAAGGAAAAAAAGCCCTAGCAACAACTTACACCGGAACAAAGCTCTTCGATCAGATCTACAGCCTGTCAGCCAAAACGGTGAAACACCTCCTTGGCGACCCCAAAACGAAACCGGCAGCACTAAAGCTCGGGGACCAACTCATCGCAACCTTACGTGCAGAGACTTCAGTTCGACCGGACCTGGCATCAAATTTCCTCTACCAAGCCGCTGACCTTAACACCACCCTGGCCCGCCCCAGTGAGACCATGAAGATCTATCAAGAGATCGGAGACCGGTTTGGAATCGACGACGGACTCCGCGGGAAAATTGCCGATTGGTATAAATCGCGCGACAAGCGTGACGAAGCCCGCAAGATCTATAGTCAGTTCGAAGACAAGGTTGCAGGCTTAAAGAACCTTGCCGCCATGGCGTTGGAAGATGGTGAAATTGAAGAGGCCATCGAAATTTACCGGCAACTCATCGAGATCGATGGTGATAATTCCGGCGAATACCTCTGGGCAATTGCGGGGTGCTACGAAAAGCAGTCAGACTGGAAGAAAGCCATCGCCTGCTACCGTCAGGTTGACCGCTTTCCTGCCAACTACTTTGCAATTGCCAAGTGCCACCGCCAACTCGGCGAGCAAAAGGAAGCCATTGTTCTCTACAATCAAATCAAGGTTGTCGAAAAATCAGCTCCAGAAGCATCGCTTCAAATTGGTTTCACCTACGAAGAAGCCAGGGACAAGGAGAAAGCCATCCGCACTTTTCAGCTCACCTGTAAACGCTATCCAAAATCTGGCCAAGCCAGCAAAGCACACTCGCACCTTCAAAACAGGTATAACATTAATGTCACCCTCGGTGGCACCGAGGAAGAGTAGGGAATGGACATGCAGATCAATGCTTGAAGGAATGAAGGTAGAGGTAGCTTTTTGATACTCCCTAACCAACTTTCGACCTTCCTGCCAACTCTCTCAAGAGATTTGCATCTACGCTTTCATTCACGTTAGCCAACGCACTAGAAATGACGACATTCACACGATCTTTAGGGGGGCGGCGTTCCTCCTCCTCATCGATCACGCGATAGATCGCCCTTTCGAAATACCGCAACTCTGAGGGCACATCGCTGCATCCCGTCTTGCCGTCAACTCGGGAGATTTGAAAAAGAGGAAAGACAATGCATAGGGAAAAAATAACCGAAGGAACGGCAACCGAATAGAGACGACGAAGCATCAACACCCGTAGTTTCTAGCCCCTAAGGAAGCAGCTTAATTTGAGGCCGCTCCGGTTGGAACATCGTGATAATCGAGAGCCCACTCGCGCATGAAGCGAACTTGATTCGGAATAATCCGATAAAGGATAAATTCCGGATTATCAGGTGTGCCCA
>JBDNAG010000207.1:0-17467 GCA_039768565.1 Akkermansiaceae bacterium
GGGTTGACAATATCTACGGAGACCGCAACCTAGTGCAGATCTGTGATTCCATCAAAGTTTATGCCCAATCCTGACATCAAAATTCCCGACTGGCCCAACTGGACACCGGACATTCATGCTACTTTGATGTTTATCCATCAAGGGAGCCGGGTGTTGTTGATCGAGAAATTGACTGGTATTGGCCAAGGCAAGATTAACGGACCGGGTGGGAAGATTGATCCCGGCGAGACTCCCGAGGAAGGGGTGATTCGCGAGTGTCAGGAAGAACTACACATCACTTGCCTCGATCCGGTGAAGCGGGGCGAGCTTTGGTTCGCAATGTCAGATCTTCCGGATATTCATTGTCACGTTTTCACTGCCACGGAGTTTACGGGAACACCAACTGCGACTATTGAGGCAAATCCGTATTGGTGTGAGATTGACGAGATTCCTTTTGAAAGGATGTGGGAGGATGATTCCTACTGGCTGAGGGAAGCCCTCGATGGCGAATTTTTCGACGGGAAGTTCCTTTTCACGGAGGAGAGGGTTATCGCGCACGACTTGGCCTTTGGCGATGAGTCGAGCTCTCGCTGGCGGGGATACTCCGAAGCCTAATCGCCGAGGTAGGGGTTCTGTTTGGAGGATCCGCGCTTCTGGACATCTTCTTCGCCTTCACCTCCCGGAGGTTGAACCTGTTGGTCGTCATCCACCCGGGTGTTTCGGTAAGGTCCATTCATGGTCATTCCCCAGTGCTCCAGGAAAAAGCGTTTCTCGGTGGTGAAGAGTGAGTCCGAGCGACCGATCAAGGGACGGAGGGTCGTCGACATCTGAAGAGTGACGAGGAGGAAAATCCCGATCCACACGCGCAACGGTCCCTTGTTTTTGGTTCCGGATTGTTCGAGCATCTTGAGAAGGAATCCGGTGCCGAAGAAGAGGGCGATCAGCCAAGTTGTCATAACGAGGAATCCGAAGAATACCTCGGAAGTTGTTGATTGTGAGAAGACCCACAGCACGGGAGTAAAGCCGAGAAGAAGAGCTGCAATGAGAGCCAAAGCTCCCGCCATTCCCTGGACGATTTCCTTGATGCCAAGAGAAGTCCCGGTCAGCGCTGAAAAAACATAGAGGCTGGGCAGACAGATAATCGTACTGAAGGTTAGGCCTAGAATTGTTTTCAAGGGCGCTGCCCAAAGCTGCTCGTGAAAGGAGAAGCTACCCATTGTAATACCGAAGATAGCGAAGCCGACAAAAGCAAGAAGGAGGAGCTTTGAGGTGAAAGCACCGGGCGTTTTACTGTCGGTTATCCCGGCAATGAGGCTTTTGGGTGATTTAAGAAGTCCTTCAAATACCGAGCTGAATGAGGTGTCGGTTTGAGGTTCAATATGTTCCGGTTTCGGCATTGGTGGTGGCTCGTTCATGATGATTCGTTTTTGGGTTCGAGGTTGATTGGAGTGAGTAATGTTTCTGCGACCCAAGGGCCGGAGTTTGGATGAAATAGGGCGTGCCAATACCAGGCGCACACGTCGGTCCAGTAGCGGCTGGAGTCAGAGGATCTGATGATTTCTGAGACGAAATAGTGCTCTTGATTCAGCTTGGCCTGATAAGTGGCCATTGGATGGCCATTATGATCCCTCTCAAGGCGACTGTGGCTAATGGAGAATCCTTCCGCTTTGAGGCAGTGGTAACTTGGGTGGAGCATTCGGGTTGCTCTGGTCACGTGCCTTAGAATGAGGGTGTCATTTCCTGCCTGGTAGATTTTCAGTTGTCCCGGAAAATTTCTAGCGAAGCTTTCTTCTCTGGAGCTGAGTGGGACTTCTTCGAGCTGTCTTCCGCGATACTCGGTTTGGATGGGCAATTCATTTTCGCTTGAGGGGCGACCCGTGTTTGCAGGTAGCAGGGTGATTAGAGAAACACCGAAAGCTGTGGCTGTGAGACGAAGAGGCAGAGGGCGTGGGGGGGTGGGAGTGAGTGAGTGTTTCACATGGAACCAGCTTGCTAATTTAACCAAGGCGATTCCGGCGAGGGTAAAAAAGAAGAGGCCAATCCCTGCATGAAGGAAGCCGGGCATGGCGATCAACCTTGCCTCAGGGATTGCGAGAAAGGTGGCCCGGAAGATGTTGGCAAGAATACAAAGAAGAAGAGCCGCCAGACCGAGCGATATTGAGCGAGGATAGTTTAGCTTGAAGAGTGCGGCAAGAATCGCGGTGAGGAAGGCGGTGGCCCACAGCATCTGAAGACCACTGCAGGGAGGGTCCACCGAAACAAGTGCGCTTCCCAGAGAAAGTTGGACTCCATAACGTTCCACTGAAATTCCGAAGAAGGAAAAGATCATGCGGGACCCTTCTGCGGTGATGACCCGGAAAGGGAAACCGAGAAAAAAGTCCATCGAGGCCTGGATCGGAAGCGAGAGAAAAAGTAGTGCCAATTTTCCGGCGCGGTGATGCATGCCGGTAAGAAATGCGATGGTCAGCAAGGCGGGGATTGCGCGAAGGAGAGGTGGCAAAAAGAAAAAGCCAATGCCATAGATGATGAGAGCAATTTCCGCACAACGCGGGTTGCCTGGACTGCGATCCTTAATTGCCAAGCCCAGCGCCGCGGCCAGAGCGATGAGCCCAAGTGGCTCGCCGCTTCCGTCGCTCAGGCGATCGGAATACCAGAGGAAGACCGGGGCGAAGGCAATCGCAAGCACGAGAGTTATTGTAATCCTGCGGGTTTTCATGGTGTTGGCAGATGAAATCCTAGCGGACGATTTAGCTGCGGATACGAAGAGACAAGGTCAACGCTCCTACCAGGAGAATGAGTAAGCCTGAAGAAGGTTCCGGAACGGAGCCGGATGAACCGCTGCTAGGGGTCTTTGCTGAATTCGAAACACCCTGTGGCATGGGTTTGGCTTGTGTGACCGCAATGCTCTTGTTTGTGGTTTTACGAACCTCTTCAGCGATTGCGACGAATGAGGTGAATGGTGTGAGGAGCTGGTATTTAAGTCCCAGTTCAGTGACTTCCTTCTTCTCGGAATCACGGCCGGTGAGTTGCGCGAAATCAGAGAGCTCTTTGACCTTGGTTCTGGCCCAGAGAGTTGGAAGAGAAGGTTGATCGAATGATTCTGGAATCTTGAAATTTTGGGTGATCTTTTCCCCGTTTCCAGCGGTGCCAGTGATGGTGATGGTTCCGGAGCCCTGCCATTTTCCGACGAGTGAAAGTGGCTGCCCAAAAAAGAGGTCGGGTTGGCGGGCCGGGAGGAGGTCGCTCAAGGTGGCGTCTTGTGAGGTGATCTGAATATTGGTCAGAACCGGAGTTGAAATGATATTTGTAAATCGTGTCACGGCGGCATCGCACTCGGTGGAGTGTGTTACGATAAAGTGGTCGCGGCCCGCGAAGTGGCTAAGGCCTTCGAGGAGATGACGATTGACACTGGATCCTACTCCGAGAGGGAAAATGTTGGTGCCGGTGGCTTTGTTTTTGATGAGGTCGAAGACTTCGGTCTCGGCGTCGATGTAGCCATCGGAGATGAGGACCAGGGAACGTGAGCGATCGTGATCGTGTGGAAGTTCGAGAGCTTCTTCGAGCGCATTCAAGAGGCGGGTTCCTCCGGTGCCGTCGGTGCTATTCAGAAAATTGATGGCGCGGTCGATATTGGCTTTGGTCGCCTTGAGCGATTTTCCGGAAAGCACTTTGTTGGCACCCGCGAAGAGAAGCATGTTGAAGCGGTCTTCGGGACGGAGTTCTTCGGCGAGCCCTGTGAACAGATCTTTGGCGAGGTTGAGAGGAAAGCCTTTCATGGAGCCGGAGACATCGATGACGAAGATAAAGTCGCGCTCTGGAATGTCCTGGGGCTTGATTTCTCTGGGCGGCTCAAGCTGGAGGAGGAAGGTGTTTTCCTCGCTTCCTTTGTGGGTTAGGAGGCCGCTGAGGATTTTTTTGCCTGCCAACTGATACTGGACGATGAAGTCACGGTCGGGTTCGGCAGCTTTGAGTTCGAGCGAAGCCGAAGTCTTGCTGGTGAAGGTGATTGTGGCCTGCTCGTGACTTGGGCAGGCGAGGTTTTGAATCGGAAGCGGACTAGTGAGGTTCACATTGACCGAAAATCTAGTGATCGTTTTCTGTCCTTCGGAAAGGAAGGGGTTGTCAACAGTGTTCGGAGAAGAGGCTCCTTCGCGATAGCGGGGGCCGATGGCGGTGGGAATGAGGAATTCGTAATCGCCGGAGTTTGGTTTCAAGATCTCACTGTAATTGAGAGTGAGCGTGAGTTCGTCACCCGGAAGGATGGTTGCCACTTCCATGGAAAAGATGTTGGGACGCTTCTGAGTGAGAAGGCTGGCAGATTTTTTCTCCTTCTTGGCTTTCTCGAAGGTTTCGCGTGCTTTTTGTTTTTCCTGAATCTCGGCCTTGATGGTGCGGTCTCCGATTTTCATCGTCATGCCGTGAACGGCAGCGCCGGAAGACGAGGGGAAGAGATAAGTGGCGTCGATGGGCTTGTCGCCATCATTGGTGTAAGTCTGGGTGAGGACGACTTGCGCGATGGGGCCGGTGATGGTGACCTGGGAGTGCGATGACTTGAGAGGAAAGCAATCGATGTCATGATCTCCGTGGATTTCGAAATAAGGGGACTTCTCCGAGCCAAAAGCGAGGGAGATCAGGAGGGCTAGAAGTGGCAGGGCTCGTTTCATCGTGGTTGAAATGTGGTTCGGGTTTATGAATGCTTCATGATCCCAATGTGAAAATTAGGAGGATTTGTCTGTTTATGCGTAATAATTCATGGTGGGCGGGCGAAGGAAGCCGATGAGGGATTGATTGGAAGTTTTGGCAAAGCTCACGGCGAGCGATGACGGTGCTGAAATTCCGGCGACAAGTGGCAGACGGGCCGCAACGGCCTTTTGCATAAGCTCGAAGGAGATGCGACCGGAGACGAGGAGGAAGCAGTGTGAAAAATTGATTTTCTTCATGAGTCCTTCGCCGATGACTTTATCAAGGGCATTGTGCCTGCCGATGTCTTCGCGGAGAAAGAGGAGTTTGCCGTCTTGTGAAAAAATTCCGGAGGCGTGGATTCCGCCGGTGGAATCGAAGTTGGCTTGTGCAGCCCGCATGATGTCGGGGGCGGCTTGGATGACGGCGGTATCAAAGTCGGGTTTGTGCTCGATGGGCGGGTGACTTTGCAAGATGGCTTCAACAGTGGCTTTTCCACAGAGGCCGCAGGATGAAGCCGAAAAGAGATGGCGGGTGAGGCGTTCCCAATCGCACTCATGATCATCGATGAGGAAAACCATGGCATGATTATCACGGGCCTCGAGATCGATACGGCGGACCTGGTCAGCGGTTTCGATGATACCTTCGGTGAGGAGAAATCCCATTACGAGGACTTCATCGTCGCCGGGAGTTCTCATGAGAACAGCGAGTGGTCGACCATCGACCACGACCTGCAGAGGCTCCTCAACGGCAACAGAATCATCGTGGTTTGTCTCTTCGCCAGCAGACCATTTGGTGATCTCACAGGTGAGGGAAGAATTAGGCATAGCCGAACGATACCAAACTCTGGATAAAATTCACGCCCGAGTTAAGCGAGCGGGGTCGGGTAGTCGCCATTTTGGATCAAAGCGGCGATGTTTTGGACGACGTGCGGTTTGTCCTCCGGGTAGGTGACGCCAAACCATGAGGAAGAGGTTTCTAGGACGTGGCAGTCGGCGTTACCACGATTGACCAGATCATCGACGACGGTTGGAATATAGCATTCACTTTTTGGTTCGGTGCCGTGTTCAGCAAGGAACTTATTGAAGTGGCCCATGAGTTCGGAGAGAAAGGAAGCTGGGAAGGCCCAGAGATTCATCGAGACGACGACGTTTTCATCGACCAGGCAGGCATTTCCATCGAGGCCACGTCCTTCGATTTGATTGTTATCTTTACGGGCGATTTCAACAACTTCTTCGACTCCCTTCAGGAGGCCGTTTTCGATTTGGCAAATACCCCGGTTGACGGCGCCGTGATCGGAGAGGGTGTTGACGATGTGGTAGCCGACAAGGGCGTAGCGGGCTTTGTCGCAGGCCAGGTGCTCGCTGGTGAGGAAGCTGGCGGCTTGCTGGTAAGCGTCGGCTCCGTAAAAGTCATCTGCATTGATTACGGCAAAGGGTCGATCGATCTCATCGCGTGCGGCCAAAATGGCGTGGGAAGTACCCCATGGTTTCTCACGGCCTTCAGGAACGGAGTGGCCTTCGGGAAGGTCGTCGAGCTTTTGGAAAGCGTAAGCGACTTCGATCTGGGTGGCAAACTTGGCTCCCACAGTGGTTTGAAAAGCTTCGGCGAAGTCCTCACGGATGACAAAGATCACTTTGGAGAATCCGACGCGGATTGCATCGAAGACCGAGTAATCAAGGACTGTTTCGTCGTTGGGTCCCATGGGGTCCATTTGTTTGAGGCCACCATAACGGCTGCCCATGCCAGCAGCGAGAACAACGAGTGCGGGGGATTTTGCCATGTCGGGCTGATTTGGAAGGGGCGAAGAGCAATTGGCAAGGGAGAATCTCTATTGTTTCCTTGGTCAAAGGGGCAGTGGTGCGCTATTCCGGGGGTGTGAAAATTTGTGTTGTCGGAAAAGGTGGACGTGAGCATGCCCTGATTCGGGCTCTTCGTGAGTCGGCAAGCCAGCCTGAGGTGTATTGTTTTCCCGGGAGTGAGGCCATCCATGAGATCGAAGGAGCTGGCACGGTGGAAGCCCATGACCTGGATTCCTTGATTTCCTGGATGACGATGTCCTCAGTTGATCTTTGTGTGGCGGGCGAAGAAAGCTATTTGGTGACTGGCGAGGGTTTGGCGAATCGCTGCGAGGATGCGGGAATTCCTTGCTGGGGACCTCCCTTTGCGGCGGCCCAGATGGAAGCGTCTAAGGAGTTTGCGAAGGAATTTATGCAGCGGCACGAGATTCCGACTGGTGCGGCCTCAGGGTGCGCGGATGTCGATGAGGCGCGTGCTGCGATTGGCGGAAAGTATCCCACCGTTTTAAAATTCGACGGATTAGCGGCTGGAAAAGGGGTAGCGGTTTGTCCTAATGAGGCTTCGGCTGAGGAATTTTTGCAGGAGGTGATGGTTGAGCGGAGATTTGGTCCCGGCCGACTCCTCGTCGAGGAGTGTTTAATCGGGCCGGAGATTTCCATTTTTGCGGCAGTCAGTGGTCCGGACTACCTGATCTTGACGCCAGCGCGTGATTATAAGCGGATTGGCGAAGGCGATAAGGGGCCAAATACCGGAGGAATGGGCGCAGTGGCGAGTCGTCAGTTGGCTGATCCTGAATTAATGAAGCGAATTGAGGAAGAGATTGTAGCCCCGACGGTTGCTGGTTTGGAAAAGGACGAACTCGGCTACAAAGGGTTCCTCTATTTCGGGCTCATGCTTACGGAGGACGGCCCTAAGATCATCGAATACAATTGTCGGTTTGGAGATCCGGAGTGCCAGGCGGTCATGCCTTTGGTTTCGGGAGATCTTGCCGCATTCTGTCTTGAGGGAGCGAAGGGGAATCTCAAGCCGGAGCTGCTTTCGTTTAGCGAAGGATGGTCGGTTTGCTGTATTTTGGCTTCAGCCGGGTATCCGGAATCGTCGCGTGCGGATGACATTATTAGTGGATTGGCCTCGGTATCAGAGGCTCGTGTTTACCATGCCGGAACAAAGAAGATCGGAGATGATTGGGCGACGAATGGAGGTCGTGTTTTGGCGATTGTGGCAGGCGGTGATACCCGTGAGACGGCAGTTGAGAAGGCTCATTCGGAGGCTTCCAAGGTCGACTTTGATGGAAGTCAGCGACGTGCAGACATTGGTCGCTTGCATTTCTAACGGCACTTCCTAGCATTCTCCCAAGCGAATGAGCATTGCACTCGATCCAGCAGCCATGTCGACGGCCATTGGCCGTCTGGCGGATCAAATTTTATCGGCAGCGGGTGGTGAGGCTATCGACCTCGTCGGAATCCGGAGTCGTGGGGATGAAGTTGCTGAAAGGGTCTTCGCCAAGTTGCAGGAAAAGGGGGCAAAAGCGCGCCTAGGAGTTTTGGATATCTCGCTTTATCGGGATGATTACGAGCACCTGAGCAGCAATCCGACCCTGCAAAGCAGCTCGATCGATTTTCCTGTCGATGGCTCACACATCGTTTTGGTTGATGATGTCATCTTTACCGGTCGCACCATTCGTGCGGCCCTTGATGCTCTCTTTGATTACGGTCGCCCGGCCAAGGTGGATCTTGCCGTTTTGATTGACCGGGGACACCGGGAAATTCCGGTGGAGCCCCGATTTGTGGGCGAACACCTCAAGACGGATCGAATGGATCGCGTCGATGTCAGCTTGGAAAAAATTGATGGCAAGGATGCCGTCGAAGTTATCACTCAATAAAATAGCAGCTTATGGCCCAAAAAGATTTCCTGGATATTGTCTCACTTGACCGCGCGGAAATCATTCATCTGCTCGATCAGGCGGTGCCGTTCAAAGATCTCTTCACCCGTTCAGTGAAGAAGGTTCCGGCGTTGAAGGGGAAGACGGTGCTCATGTTGTTTTATGAGCCAAGTACGCGGACGCTATCATCCTTCGAGGTGGCGGCTAAGAGACTCTCTGCTGATGTTACGATTTTCGATGTTCCTCACTCATCGGTAACGAAAGGGGAGTCGGTTCGGGACACCATTGATACACTGCAGGCGATGCGGGCAGACTACATCGTGGTGCGCCATCGCCTCTCGGGACAACCCGCCGCGATCGCGCGGCAGACGAATGCGTCTGTGATCAATGCAGGGGATGGCGCGCATGCACATCCAACACAGGCTTTGCTCGATGCTTTCACCCTGAGGGAAGTCTATCCCAAGATGGAAGGTCTGAAGGTGGTTATTATGGGAGATATTCTCCATAGCCGGGTGGCGCGTTCGACGAGTACGATTTTAGATAAACTTGGTGTTGAGGTTGCCTTTTGTGGGCCGGGAAGCCTGGTTCCTCAGACACGCTTTAAGCGCTTTACGAACTACGACGACGCGATGGCCTGGGGGCCGGATGCTGTCTATCTCCTTCGGGTTCAAAAAGAGCGGCAGGATGCGCCATTCTATCCGAGTGACCGTGAGTATCACTCGGTCTTTGGAATCAACGAAGATCGTCTTAAGCAAATAAGCGATAAAGGGATCTATGTGATGCACCCGGGACCAATAAATCGGGGTGTCGAGTTATGCGATGCGGTGCTTGATTATGAACGCTGTCTCATTTCCCAGCAGGTGGAAAATGGAATTGCGGCCCGGATGGCGGTACTCTTTGGCCTGAAACCAGATCTCAAAAACGAACTCTCATGAATCTCTTTTTACAAGGTGGCGAAGTCGCGACAGAGAACGAAGTCCCGCAACGTGCGGATGTCTGGATTGTGAACGGCGTCATTAAGTCTGTTGGACTCATCGACGCTCCGGAAGGCGCGCGGGTCATCGATTGTAGCGGGCAAATTGTGATGCCGGGCATGTTCGACGCTCACGTGCATTTTCGGGAGCCGGGGCAGGAAAAGAAGGAGACTATTCTCGATGGTACCGAGGCTGCCATTAATGGAGGAATTACCGGAGTGGTTATGATGCCGAATACATCGCCGTCGATTGATTCGCCAACGGTGGTGAAACGGGTACTTGAGCAAGGTGCGAAATGCCGTATTCCTGTTTTAACTTCGGCCTGTATCACCGTGGATCGGGCAGGGCATGAGATGGCACCGATTGCCGGCTTGAAAGAAACCGGAGTCCTGATGCTGACTGATGATGGTGATGCTGTTCCCAATGCTGCTTTGCTGAAGCGTGCGATGGAATACGGTAAGGAGTTCGATATGTTCTTCGCGAGTCATTGCGAAGATCCAGAGCTTTGTGGTCCCCGGGCTTTGAATGAAGGTCCGGTCAGTTATCGGCTTGGGATTCAAGGGACTCCCGCGTTGGCCGAGGAGATTTGTATGGATCGGGATATTCGTCTAGCTCATGCGACTGGTGCGACATTGCACATTCAGCATGTCAGTTCAGCCATCGGGATGGAAACGATTCGTTGGTGGCGCGACGAGCGGGGCGCGAATGTCTCGGGCGAGGTTTCGCCGCACCATTTGATGTTCGCGGACGAGGATGTTGGTGACTACGATACCCACTACAAAATGAACCCTCCGCTTCGCACCCGCGAGGATAACGCTGCGTTGTTGCAAGGCTTGAAAGATGGCGTGTTCCGAATCATCGCGACTGATCATGCGCCGCACACAGAGTTCGAAAAATCGCAAGCGTTCGTGGATGCTCCTAATGGAATCACCGGGCTGGATACTGCTTTGGTGTCTTTGCACGATCGATTTGTTACGACTGGAGAGTTTGGCTGGGAGTTGATCGTGAAGCGTTTTTCTGCTGAACCTCGCCGGATGATGCGACTTGCAGTCGCGGAAGTTGCCGAAGGGAAAGTCGCTGATTTGATTGTCTTTGATCCCAACAAAAAAACCACCTTTACTAGGGAGTTTATGAAATCAAAGAGCTCCAATACACCATTTCTGAATAAGACTCTAAAGGGGTCTGTTGAGCTAGTTGTGTTGGGAAGTAAAGTTCTCCTCGAGAGATGATGCCCGCGCTGGATGAGGTTTTTTCGGATGCGGAAGTCGCCTGTTCCAATATCGGTCGATTGCCATAGCTGCCGCAGATCCGCTAGACGTGGTGCAGTTTGAAAAACTCGAAATAATTACTTTCGAGAATATTGTTAGCAACCATTAAATCTGCCCCCTAGGGGCTTGATGTGTTATCTACGGTTCTGCCGGTCTGGTGATGCTGCCTCAGGACCAAAGGCCGCGGTTTTGCGTTGCGGAGATGGTGATCGCTGGGAAGGCGAAGAGGTGGAGGGATTAAAGCCGGGAATTAATTTTCATATTGAATGGGGTGGCTATCTTAATTGGGGGGATCGTGGTTTGAATTCCCTAATCTCAAATTGACCTAGAATCATCGTATGCGTTTTACTGCTTTCACCTGTACTGGTTGTTTGTAGATTAATCTTACATTTGACGGAGAATCTAAAAAGGTGGATGCCGGCGTTGGTTACGCTCACTGGGCTGGCTGGTGCGCAGATCCTCGAAATTACGGATTTAGGGGTAGCCTCGCAAACAACCGAGTGGCAAGGGGGACTTTACCCTGCGTCCTATGCGACTGACGGTATCCCAGGCACGTTTTCTCACACAAATTCTACGACTCCGAACAATACCTGGAAGCTTACATTTGAAGACTCTTATCCGATTTTGAGAGTCGAGCTACAAATGCGCGGTGATTGCTGTGGGGGCCGCTTGAGCGGAGCCATTCTTCGGCTTCTTGATACGGAAGGTGATTCGATTTTTGAGGAGGAAATTGACGATCCAGGTGTTGGCGGGACGACAATTATTGAAGTTCCTCCCGGAACCAATGCGCAAACTATCAGGGTCGGACTTGAAAATGGCGATACGAATCCCGGGACAGGAATTCATGTCATTCATCTCGGTGAAGTCAGGGTATTCAGCGGTGAGCCTCCCAAGACTGAGATCGATTTCTTTACCGCGAGTAGTATTCAAGTCTCGGCGGGGCAGCCTGTGACATTGTCGTGGCAAACTGCGAATGCGGCTGAGGTGATATTGGTGGGAGATGAGGGAGCGGAACTCAGTGGGCAAAGAGTCGTCGTTCCCACCGAGAGTTCGGTATATCAACTCATCGCAAGCAGCGAGCTTGGGACGGTGTCTAAGTCTGTCGCAGTGATCGTTGACGGAATTCCGCTTGCTCCTCGGATCTCGGAATTCATGGCATCAAATAGTGAGACCTTAATCCGTAGTGACGGGAGTTCTCCGGATTGGATTGAGATCTGGAATCCCAATCCGTTTGCCATCGATTTTAGTGGATTCCAGTTGAGCGATCAGGTGGATCCGGTTTCGGTTTTTACTTTCCCGGCTTTGTCGTTGGATGCAGGAGAATATCTACTAGTTGATGCCTCCGAAATTTCACGTGATGGTGTTTTATCAACGGGGTTTGCGTTGGACCGTTCGGCCGGGGGAGTGGTTCATTTGCGCAATCCTCTGGCCGAGACTTTGCAATTGATTTCTTATCCGAGGCAGCGGAGTGATGTCTCGTTTGGGTCGTTTGGAAACGAAGCCCGATACATGCTGGAGCCAAGTCCGGGTGAAGAAAACGCCACAAAATTCGTAGAAGGATTTGTATCTGATACCCAATTTAGTGTGCCGAGGGGGTTTTATTCAGAGGCTCAGATGGTTACGATTTTATCGGAAACCTCCAGCGCGCAAATCTATTACACCCTCGATGGTTCCGAACCTGTAGAGAGTAATCCGGAAGCAATTCTCTATAGCGAACCACTCGATATTTCCGCCACAACCATCTTGAGGGCCCGGGCATTTAAAGACGGATTCGAGCCCACTGATATTGATACCTTGACCTATTTTTTTTCGGACCAAATTGCTTCCCAGTCGGACTCGCCAGCAGGTTTTCCTTTGACCTGGATTCCCAATCTCAATGTGGGAGTGCAAAGGAATCCGGTTAAGGCCTTATCGAAGTATGGGTTCAATAGTCGAGTTCTCACGAGCTTGCCGTTGGTCGATTCCGAGGGCATGGGGTTTGACTTTGAAGATTCATTGGAAGCGATTCCAACCCTGTCCTTGGTGGTCGATTCTGACGAACTCCTTGATTCGGTGGATGGGTTGCACATCAACGCTGCACAAAGAGGGCGTTCTTGGGAGCGATTGGCTTCCATCGAGTATCTTGACCCTGTAACCGGAGTGACCCGTCAGGCGAATTGCGGGCTTAGAATGCACGGCGGTTGGAATCGATTTCCCGAAATGTTGAAGAAATCGTTCCGGCTCTATTTTCGCTCCGAGTATGGTGACGCAAATTTTGATGCCCCTTTGTTCGAAGGGGCTCCAGTGGATGAGTTTGACAGGTTGATTCTGCGGTCAGGAAATGGAAAGGCTTGGACGAGCCCATGGCGGGCTTTGTCCGGAGGTGGTAATTCGTTAACACGAACGACGTATTTTCGAGACCAATTTGCCCGCGATCTTCAAGCTTCCACCGGACAGGATTACGTTCCAGGCACCTTTGTTCATCTCTATATCAATGGGCATTACTGGGGGCTCTATAATCCAGTGGAAAGGCCGGATGAGTTTTTGGCAGCCGGTCATCTTGGGGGGGATGACGATGATTATGATGTTATCAAGTGGCGTCGTGGCATTGGACACCAGGTTGCGGCTGGCGATGACGAAGGATGGAACGAGTTGATTTCCCTGGTGCGTGGGAATACGCAAAATGCTGCGACTTACTTGCGGATTCAGGAGATGCTTGATTTGGAAAATTTTATCGATTACCTCCTCGTGAATTTTTTCATAGGGAATCAGGACTGGGTGGATAACAACGTTTATGCCATGCGAAACAGGGTGATAGGTGCCCCGTTTCGGTTTTACTGTTGGGATAGCGAAGAGTCTCTTTTGTCAGTCGGAAGAAACTCCACGACCCAAAATGTTTCTGATACGTGTCTTGAAATTCACCAGGCTCTTCGAGGTAACCCCGAATATCGACTTCTGTTCGCAGATCGTGCTTATCGTCATCTTTTTAATGACGGCGCTTTGACTCCGGCAATGACCAGACCCTTGATTGATCGTTACGAAGCATTTCTCGATCGAGCCATTGTTGCGGAGTCCGCCCGTTGGGGTGATTTGCACCGTCCATCGGATCCCTATGACCGGAATGATTGGGTGACAGAAATTGCAAATATCCGGAATAACTATATTCCTTCACGCGGGCCCACCCTGGTCAATCAATTGGGTTTACAGGGGCTCTTTCCCGATGTTGATGCTCCGGTTTTTCTACCCTCGAATGGAGGATCGGTATCACCGGGAACTGAAGTTACCTTTGGTAGCTCGGACGACGGGCGAACCATTTATTATACCATTGATGGAACGGATCCACGATTGCCCGGAGGTGAGGTTTCAAACGCGGCGGAAGCTTTTGGAAGCATGATCGAAGAGGTGACGCTGATTGATTTGGCGAGTTCCTGGCAGTTCAATGATCGTGGTGAGGATTTAGGGAGAAGTTCCATTGTTTCTGGTGACCCCGGGTATGATAATAGGAATTGGAAGCATCCCGACTTTGATGGCGACCTTTGGGAGTCCGGTTCGGCGCCTTTGGGATATGGTTCGATTACCGACCGGGTGCTGGCAACCGTCGTGAGTTATGGAGATGATGTGAATTTAAAGCATCCCACAACTTACTTTAGGCACGAATTTCAGGTTGGCGGTGCAGAGGGAATTGATGCGCTCGCGTTGAGGATATTTCGGGATGATGGGGTCATCGTTTATCTCAATGGAGTAGAAGTTGTTCGGTCGGGATTTGATGATGCTGGAGACATTGGTTTTACAACATTGGCAAACACGACGACAAATGAAGGTGTATTCCTTGAGTTTGAGATTCCCACTGGGAGTCTTGTCGAGGGATCCAACGTGCTCGCGCTTGAGGTTCATCAGGGGACGGTGAGGTCATCAGACATGGGATTTGATCTGGAACTATTTGGAATTAAGGAATCGACGACGAGTGAGCCGATCGTGATCGATAGAGGGACCCTTGTAAAAGCGCGGGTTTTAGACGAAGGCGAATGGTCGCCATTGGCTGAAGCTCTCTTCCACCCGGGCGCAAGGAGTCAGGATTTGGTTGCCAGCGAGATCATGTATCATCCTCCGGTTGGGGGTGCTGAGTTTTTAGAAATCACAAATCAAGGTGCTGTTGTTCACTCGTTGAATGACCTTCGAATTTCCGGAGGTATTTCCTTTCAGTTCGAGATGTCAAATTTGCGTGAACTTGGACCGGGTGAGAGTTTGTTGCTCGTTCGAGATACGGGTGCCTTTGGGGCGGCATACCCGGGCTCACCTTATGCCGGTGTATACGATGGTGCATTGGGCAATGAAGGGGATGAATTTTCATTGGAGACCAATGGGGGAGAGATCCTCTGGACGGTATCTTATGACGATGAAAACGAATGGCCACAGAGTGCGGATGGAGGGGGGAGAAGTCTGACTCTTCGAGATCGTTTTTCCTCCGGTCCTGAGTCCTGGAGACCAAGTTTGGTGGCGAATGGAAGCCCTGGAGAGCTAGATCGGTTGAGTTATCAGGCAGGAGAAGATCCCATGCGATATGCGGTTTTGACATCGGGGCTCAATGAGCGTGGCCGATTTGAGGTGACCCGCAAACTTAATGCAGATGATGCAAGGGTTCAGGTAGAGAGTTCAGTGGATTTAATGACTTGGTCTCGGGAGTCATTGGTAATGGCGTCGTCGAGACTTGAGGGTGCCAATGTGAGTGAGGAATTCTATTTCGATGGAGACGATGGGAGACGGTCTCGATTCTTCCGCGTAAAAGTGACGCTTGAAAGTCGCTGAACCAAGGAGGCTCTATTTGCCAGATTGATAGTGAAACGAGGTGAAGTGCGCTTTCCACCCGGGTGAGTCATCTCTGAATTGAAAAGTCAGTTCACTGCCTGTGGTCGCAGCGGCGTTCTGAAACCTAACTGATTGGGGGTTACCGTTGGTCCATGGCGCTGTGATTGTGACGGATTTGGTGGTAGCATCCCATTCCGGTGGTTCGTCGGATGATGAAATGACTGCAGAAGGATTTTCGGCGAAACCGGAGATGACGATCTTTGCGCGGGTCCACCTCAGTCCGAATCCTTTAATTTTAGCGGAAGGCCCCACCTTGATTTGTAATTCCTCCTCGTTATTCCATGCCAGAGATTCGGAATTCTTGCCTCCACTGTCTCCGACGATGTCCTGTCTTCCAGCAAAAGTGTTCGAAGTTTTAAAAGAGAGCTGTTGGTCCGCTGTTGTGAATGATTGTGTCTTTCCTTCTCTCGGGAATTGGTCACCCCGTAAAATTATTGAGCCATCGATCCCTGCGACAAATGTGTGCGCGATGACGGACGAGGCAATTTGGTGTCCGGCAAGGTTTGGGTGATTTCCTTGGCTGAGCAGGTCGCCTTGAGGTGTTCCGGATTTGATGGCGGCCTGCCAGGCCGACGAAACATCAGCTAACATCACATCGGTTTCCCGGGCGAGTTTACGGAGTAACTGAGCTCGGATTGTGAGAGGATCGGCCGGGTTTGAGAAATCGGCATTGGTCGCTCCGGTGGGTGTGACGAGAATCAAGGGAATACGAGAAGACTTTGCTTCTTGAATCATCTTCCGCCAGGCCTTCTCGACAACTTCAATTGGCAAACGCCGATCGTTTAAGGCGTAGTCGATCAAGATGAGATCCGGGCGGTGGGGGATGACTTCATTCTTGAAGCGGGACGCCCCTTGAACTGAGCTTTCGCCACCAATCGCCGTCGTGATTACGTTAAAAACAGCATGGGGATAACGTTCAGCGAGGGCTTGCCTGAAGAGATGTGGATAGGATTTGAAGGGGTTGACCCGGGGAGTGCGATGATAACCGGAAGGGACACTGTGACCATGGAAGACGATGTTAACGGTCCGGTTTTTGGGCCATTTTTTTTTAAGCTCTGCATCGATCAAGGCCGTAGAGTCGGCCTTGAGAAACGGGGAGAGTAAAAACAGGGCGAGTGCAGATTTGAGCAAGCCCCTTGATCCGATCCTATCGATCATCTTGGAGGGCCTTTGGTGGCCCTAACACCTCAGCCAATAAGAGTGCTTCTCTCGCTGCCGTTGGGCTTGAAAGATGTCGATAAACTCGTGACCTCGTTGAATCATTTCTTCTCAGAGAGCGTCGCTTTGTTTGCCGATTGAGGTTAGACAAGGCTTTCTTTTCGGCATCGCTCAATTTTGGGCGAACCGGAGTCGATGGGAGAGGCGGTGGAGGTGAGAGGTTGGTGAGGGGCGGCGGACCGGACGCTGTGGGGATCTCGATCTGAAGGTCCCTCCGTTGTCTGGCTAGTTCTTCTTCGTATGCTTGATAAGGATCGAACTCGGTCTCTTCTTCAATGATCTCCTCGGTTTTATCTTTCTTCCGCTTCTCAAAAAAGGCCTTGATAGCTGCAAAGATTACAGCCAGCAAGATGAAGAGGGCCTGCGGATCAAGTTGCTCAAGAATATTGACGGCGAGAGTCATTTAAATTTGATCGTCTTCTGATTCAGTCGTGCTTTCCTCGCCAATCGAGTCACGCATCTTGGTGTCAGCAACAACGTTTTGATACTTGGCGAAATCCATGACGCCCAGATTTCCGTTGCGGAAGGCATCAGCAATAGCGAGGGGGACTGTTGCTTCCGCTTCGACAACCTTGGCTCGCATCTCCTGGGTTCGGGCAGCCATTTCCTGCTCGGAGGCAACGGCCGCGGCCCGCCGCATTTCAGCCTTCGCTTGAGCGACCTGTTTGTCGGCCTCAGCCTGCTCGGTCTGTAATCGGGCCCCGACATTATCAGCGACATCAACGTCGGCGATATCGATGGAAAGAATAGAAAAAGCTGTCGCGGCGTCGACGCCTTTTTCGAGAACAAGGCGTGAGATTGAATCGGGATTCTCAAGGACC
>JBDNAG010000208.1:0-3924 GCA_039768565.1 Akkermansiaceae bacterium
ACACTCCCGGTAACTTCCGGATCCATTTCGTAATCAGCGATCTCCGTTCCGACTCCGCCATCCCCTTTCCATGTGGCTGGATATCCTTCAGGCTCATTCCCCTGAAGGATGACATCAGCAACAAAAAGGTAGGTCTGGGTATCAACATTGGAAGGGAGGTAATCCTCCTTCACCGCAATCGCCCGCAATGGAGTGGTGGTGGAAATCAAAACCGTAGCGGGAGCGGCGGAATTCATTCCATTGGTATCACTGGGGGCCGATCCATCCGTGGTATAAATGATTCTCGCGCCTTGCGTATCCGAACTGATGACAACATCGATCGGCGCGTCATAAAAACCACGATCGATCGAAAATTCCGTATCATCTACAAAATCGAAGAAGCCAACCCCGTTCTCTTCTCCGGGAGTAGGAAGATTAAAAAAACGGTAGGCCGTCTCGCCACACCCATAAGAAACATCGGACCTCTGATTAGGGTATGCCGGCGAGAATTCATCGGATACCGCCACACCGTTAGGTTCGATCAGAGCCAAATACTCGCCACTCGATGTCAGCTTAAAATGAGTATGCAACTCACCACCCCCCACCGGCTTCCGGTCCTTCCCCGACGCAAAAACCACCACCCGTTCTCCCGCCCCAAGTAAGCGAGCTGGAAAAGTCCAAACTGTGGACGAATCCAGCGAATCGTAATCCTCATTGTCAGTGAGAAGCCAACCATTCAAATCAACTGCAACATC
The DNA here is from genome assembly GCA_039768565.1 of Akkermansiaceae bacterium. Taxonomy (GTDB): domain Bacteria; phylum Verrucomicrobiota; class Verrucomicrobiia; order Verrucomicrobiales; family Akkermansiaceae; genus SW10. The sequence continues at coordinate 735 of JBDNAG010000208.1, forward strand.
ACCCGTATTTTTAATTTCCATCCAGTCCGTGAACTCGCCATCTTCGTCGGCCAGCGTCTTAGTATTCGACGCCATAAACTCCGAGATTACGACTTCAGCTGACAGCGGGACGACAGACAAAGAGAGGAGGCAGGCAAAAAGAAGACGGGAAGGATTCATCAGACGTGGCGAATTTAGAAAGATACCGATAAAAAAGGTCAGCTGGTAGCGGAAAAACGAGTCACCTGAAGATAACCTCCGGATGGCCCGTCAAAATTCTAATTAGAGCGGCTACTCTTCAGCAAGAGGCACAACACGGTAAAAGCGACGATCAACCGTTACTCCGGTCTCGGTAAAGGTCGCCGTCGTCGAAGTCGCAGTGACATCAGAGATTTCCTCCTCAAAAGAAGTGAGATCATCCGAGGCAAAAATAAAGTAAGTTCTATCGACCTCTGCAGTCCATTCGATGGTCACTGTCCCGGCCTCGACATCGCGAACAATGTTCGTGATTAGCGGCCCACCGGGCTCCGGCTCAACAGGAACCTCGATGACACCAATCTTGACATTCGAGAAGGTGATCCCGTTGTCCTCATCTCCCGGAGCATTGGAACCCCCAAAGGTATTTGAATTAGCCCAAATCCCGAGCATTCCGATGTTGCTGGCAATCTCGAGAGAGTCGCTTGCGGAATAGCTGTCGAGGAGAATTGCCCCCTTGCTGAGTGAACCGAAAATATCCACGCTATCCTCGGCTGTCCTCTTAATGGACATGACAACGGTATACTCCGTAATCGCCTCAAATTCGTAACCGGCATCGCCACTACTTCCCAGGGAGGTCCACTCACCTGTTGTTCCGAGGAAACGGCCCGATGTGTTTGGATTAGTGTGCTTGCGAATTGTGACATCGGAGGTGGCCCCGGAATTAACATCCAAATCAATCAGGTAACCCGGCAAATTCGTGTAAAGCAGATTGGGATCGGTGGAAGATGAAAAAAGATCAGCCGCCAACCCAGGATCATTGAAATCCATAAGAGCAAATTTCAGCCCACTTCCGCGATTCACTCCTATAGTCGCTGGAGTTTCAAACGTCATGGTCGCGACCAGAGTCTCACCGATTTCCAGGACCTGTGGAGCAAAGGTGGCATGGATCCCCCGCCCTGAAGTCCCCGTAACTAGGCCCAACTCTCCCACACTTACCTCGACGGAATTACCTCCGGTCGAACTTGACGACCACCAGGATGCATCCTTGGCCTCGGTGCTAGCACGGTCACCATCAGCAAAGCTGTCGTCGATCCCGACGTTAATATCGACCTGTGGATTCATCTCAACGGTAACGTTGGAAAAGACGATCCCGCTATCCGGGCTGCCGCCACTGTTTGACAGGCCAAAAGTATTCGAGTTTGACCAAAAACCGAGCATTCCGATGTTATTAGCAATCCCGCTGGTATCGGTCGCAGTGTAGCTATCAAGGCGAACGCCTCCCTGACTCAGAGAACCAAAAATTTGCATACTGTCCTCATTCGTTCTCGTGAGAGAAATGACCCCGACATATTCGGTATCAGCGAGAATTGCATAGTCCGCATCAGCACTGCTCCCCAACGAGGTCCACTCGCTTGTTGTACTAAGATAACGACCTATGGTGTTCGGGACATCGTGCTTTCGGATGCCTGTGTCATCTGTCGCATCCGCCTTATTGACATCGAATTCAACCAAGTAACCTGGCAGGCTCGTGTAGAGAGGATTCGCTTCCCCGGAACTCGAAGTCAAATCGGAAGCGAGACCCGCGTCATTGAAGTCATTGAGGGCGATTTTGAATCCGCCGCTTCGGTCCGTCCCCACCGTAACAGGAGTGGTGAAAGTAAACGTGGCAACGAGGATGTCACCAATCGCCAGGGTTTGGGGATCAAATACGGCGTGAATCCCACGACCGGAGGAACCACTGACAAGAACCATCGAGTTGGTCTCAACCCATATGGAATTACCGCTGGCATTGCTTGAAGACCACCAATCGGCATCAAGCTCCTCGGGATTTTCAGGGCTATCGGTGCTGAAGCGGGCTCCATCGAGCCAATTGTCATTCACGATGACCTGACCGACTCCAACCGAAGGAGCGAGAGTCACCGCGAGGCACAATGGGAGAGATTGTTTCAATCCGTGTCGTATTTTCATTAAAAGAATGTGTGTGAACCGTGAAAAAAAATCACGCTACAAGAACCTTTAAGAGATGAAACCTGAGGACAAGGTCAAAATCTGCTTCAAAGCACTTACCCTGAGTCTTTTCACCGAGGAATTAGTCTCTTCCCGCCCGCTTCTGAACCTTCAGGAAATTCACGCCGACATCATTAGGCTCAAGTGGAAGCAGGGAGATCTCCCCTTCTCCACCTTTAACTTCATTTGCCCCGACATCCGCCCCCTCATTGGGCCGTTTCTGTCCTTCGATATCTGTTTCAATCGAAATAGGGATTTTGGCAGCAGCATTCGCCACTGGGCCGGCAGAATCCGGGATTCTGATACCATCAACCATTTTCAGCCGGGGATCGGAATTCAGAGCCATGATCGCTGCCTTAACTTCCCCTCCGTAAAAAAGGTTTCCACTCCACGTGAGCTTGTCAGACGAGAGTTCTTCGACAACCAGAGGAACTTTGTCACTCACGATTAGATTGTTCGCAATGACTCCACTTGGGGCTCGCGACCCTTTAGCCTTATTGAGGAAAATACTACGCTCACAATGAATGATCGAATTGTGCGCCACCGTGATGCCGTCCACGGATTGGTAGCCGCTGCTTGTGTCGCCTGACCTTTTCTTCCCGCCTAAAATCGAGAATGCTGCATTCCATGTCGTCCCAGTCAGGTCCTGCAAATGATTATTAACAATCACATGATGGCTATCACTCACCCGGATCCCACCCGCGTCCTTTGCACCATCACCAAAAAAGTAGTTCCCCTCAACCCGGGCATGGTGGCCGTGGCGAAGCACGAGCGCGCCATTGCATTTCCGAAATGTATTTGAACGATAGGTGTTGAAACTCGATTTATTGGAGATGATCTCGTTTTCCCCATCGCAGCCATAAAAATAATTTCGCTCGATGAGGCACCTTGCGGGCCGGTGCTGATCTTCACTGTTACCCAGACGAATCACCTCATTATCCGTTCCTTTTTGAAAAGAAAAATCCGCAAAGTGATTCCAGGCAATTCGATGACCAGCCTCCACGCC
>JBDNAG010000209.1:0-7580 GCA_039768565.1 Akkermansiaceae bacterium
TGTCTTGTCTTTCGCCGGAATTACGGACACCTGTAGTATGGGCGTGATGCCCGCCAAGATGCCCTGGAATCGTTGAATCCTTTTTTGAGGAAGTCTGCTGATATCGGACAGGGAAGCGCTTGTAATCCAGTATGGAGAGCATGTTTTCCAAACGCTCTTTTGGTGGCTTATTGGCCGCGTTGTCAATCACGGTGCTGCCCGCCGCTCGCGGGCAGCTTGCCGGAATGCCGTTGTCGGAAGATTATTCATCGATTTGGTGGGCGGAAGGATTTCCGAAGGTCGTTGAGGGGGCTCCCTGGCTGCGGGTGATAGAGACTGGCAATTATGTCATCGCTCTCAATACGGAGACTTTGGAGGTCCCTCATTTTGGTCGGCTGGGCCAGAAGCGATGGCGTGATCTGCCAGCTGGCGATTTGAAATTGGAAATCTCGGTCGCGGGGGAAACCTATCAGTGCAAGGGGAGTCGTGGCTGGTCTCGTCATGGTGGTCCCCGCTTGGTGGAGGCCGGGCGATTTTTCCAGCGGGCAGATGTGACTGATTTGATTTTTGAATCATCTGCAGGTGAGGAATTGAGTGTGGTGGCCCGCCTCGAAACGGTGGCTTGGCCGGATCGATTATCTTTTATTTTTGATGCCGAACCGGGTGTCGCACCAATCGAAGCAGGTGATCAATCGTTCGGAAAAGTGGGAGGGGGATTCGGCCTGGATGGTAGCAACGATTGGGTTGTTCCTGAATCTGCCGAGATTCAGGAAGATTCTTTCACGTGGTCGTTTCAAGCATTCCTGCCCAAGGACTATCGTTCGGCGACGAAGGCGAATCCTTGGCTGATATGCCGGGGTCGAAACGAGTGGGGGAAGGGGAATTTAGGAATCATGTTGCAGGGAAATCGGGCTGTTGCGACGATGAATGTCGGAGGGGGAAGGGAGAACCAGGCGACTGTAAACTCCGGAAGGCTTACGACCGGGAAGTGGACTCACTTCGTTCTAAGTTTCGACGGAGAGGTGATGCGTTTATTTTTGGATGGCAAGTTGGCAGGTGAGACAAAGGTTAAGGGCGATGGCAAGATCGCAAAAGCCCCCATGGTTTTTGGAAGGCGGGGCGATGGATCCGGAGACGGTTATCATTTGAAAGGTGTGATCGACGAGGTGGCCTATTATCAAGGTGCTCTTTCACCACGGGAGATCGTCAGCAAAAAAGCGACGATGAATTGGAGCTTCCGAAAGGATGGAGTGGCTTCGGAAGTGAGGGCCAAGGCGGTTTGGAAAGACGCGAGGCTGTCGTTGTTTGCGAATACGAATTCAGGGGCTGTTCAATCTTCGGTTGGGTCCGGTCGGCAGGTGGTGAGCTTTTTTGGTCCGGAGGACTCAGAGGGAAGGTTGAAAGTGGAGGTTCCCGGACGCCCGGTCGTGTTTGAGCCGGAATACTTTTGGCATCGAGTGAATCTGGATCAGGTGAAACCGATCGGGAAAGGCAACGATGTCATTGAGAAAATTCCGTTTACGCTCACGAACGCAAGTGAAAGCGAGCAGGTTGCGCGGTTGATGTTTGAGAAAACCGGGAGGGGATTTCGAGGTCGACTTGGCAGCGCGATCACCGGGGTGTCGGCGATTCTTTGTGATGAAAATGGAGAGCCTACGGGGATTCCAATTCAGTTGAGTAAGAATTGGCACAACGAGTCGGCGGCTGGAGTTTACAAAGGGACTTGGTTTCACGGAATCACGCAAGTTCGGGTGCCGGCTGGCAAGACACTCAAGTTTCAGGTGGTCATTGCAAACGCGCATTGGGGAGGAGTGGCTGCGGCTTCACACGCGCAGCTTTCTCTCATCGGTTGGGGTTCAAACCAAAGATGGGAACAAAGTGCGCTTGGGTGCTGGGGTGAGTCGATTTGCTATGAACCTGCTCAGGGGCAGGCCAATTGCACAATCACCGATGTGAGGCCGGTGATGGTGAGTCCGATGATAGGAAAATCTTCATGGACCTGGACTCACAATGTGGGCGGAGGCGATTTTTTTCGCGTGTTTGATAAAAGCGGGAAGAAGTTGGCGCACGAATCGGTGAAGACTACGGCCCACCGCCAGGGACCATGTTTGACGGAGGTTGAATTTGCTGGTCGTATTGGAAAGGGGATTGAGCACTCGGTGACGACGAGTCTCGCTCGAACCGACGATCTCGTGCGGGGGTGCTATCGCTTACGAATGGATGTGAAAGAACAAGTAGAGTTTTCCCGGTTCGTTGTCTTTCAGGTGGGCGCAGATACTTACAATTTCACCCGAGAGGGTCGTGTCATCTTTGGAAATGAAACCGGGAAGGTTTTGGGAAGGAAAATCGAGCCGGGAAAGATGGGGTATCGAATGAAACCTTTGCTGATTGATGGACAGACACCCTGGGTTTCTCTTGAGCAGGGGAAACCTGCAAATCCGCAGAATGACAAAGGAGCTTGGGCCAATCGGGGGATTGTTGTTCGGGAGTGGAATGCCCGGGTAGGCGGCAAGACTGTTGATTGTCATTTTGCGGAGCATGGAATTGTGCGTGGAAGTTCTTCATACTCGACAATGGATCTTGTTCTGCCGGCGGGGATGACTCGATTGGATCCGGGTGATTTTGTGGAGGTCGTTGTGGAGTACATTGTGATGCCACAAAATGCTGGGGACTATTACGGTCCGAATGAATTCCTGAAAAGTGCGCTGTCTACCCATGGAGGGGCCTGGCAAATGATTCATCGCGAGGCGCTTCGCAATCATCGTATTGTTGTGGTAGACGAGGGGAAAGTGGAGAGGACCTTTCCCGATGTCCGGGTCAAGTCTGACAATGATCGGGCCAATGTCTTGCTGCGAGGTGGACTGGGTTACGTGCCGGTCACTTTTACCGGGTTGGAGTCTCACGATGGTTTCGTGCTGAAGGTGAATGGTGAGGTTGTCGACCAAGGCGTTCATGGAGACGATTTTTGGCAGACTGATTATGATGACAAAACGAAGACATGGAGCCGAACCTACAACCTTCCCCGCGATGGGCGGAGAAGAGCTGAGATCACCCTTGAACCTGCTCCGTCAGTAAAGTAACTCAACTTCTCCGTTTTTTGCTCAGATCTGCGAGGGTTCCGAAAGCGGGATTTTTCTGCGACGGTTTGGTTCGATGCAGCGTGCGGGCTTGCTTCCGTGCGGGGGATTTGGCACTTGTTGCTGGTAAAGTTCTATCATGAAAAACGCAGTTGTAACCGGAGGTGGGTCAGGAATTGGCAGGGCGATTTGTCAGCGACTGGCTGAAGATGGCAATTATGTCGTGATCCTCGATCTCGATGAGGGCGCCGGATCCGAGACGGTCGATTTGATCAAAGAAGCTGGCGGCAGTGCCGAGTGCTTGGTGTGTGATGTTTCCTCGACCGATTCGGTGTGTGATGTTTTTGCAAAGATTTCAAAAGTCGATACTCTGGTTAACTGCGCGGGGATTGCTTCGATTGGCAAGGCGGCCGATACGACACCCGATGAAATGGACCGAATTTATGGAGTGAATGTGAAGGGGATTTATCACTGCATTCACTTTGCAATTCCCAAAATGATCGAAGGGGGTGGCGGTGCGATTGTGAATATGGCTTCGATGGCGGCGAAGGTGGGTATTCAGGAGAGGTTTGCTTATTCGATGTCGAAGGGGGCGGCAGTGTCGATGACACTTTCGGTGGCAAGAGATTATTTGGAGGAGGGGATTCGCGCGAACTGCATCTGCCCGGCGCGGATTCACACCCCTTTTGTAGATGGTTATCTTGAGAAAAATTATCCCGAAGGCGAGCGGGCGGAGATGTTCCAGAAGCTATCTGAGTATCAACCGATCGGCCGGATGGGAAAGCCTTCTGAGGTGGCGGAATTGGTTGCATTTTTGTGCTCGGATAAAGCCGGATTTATCACGGGCTCCGCTTATGATATTGATGGTGGTGCGACTTTGTTAAGATAGAAATTTAGACTCATGAGACTGACCCGATTTTACGAAAACGGCGCAATTGTGCCTGGTGTTTTTGCCTCCGAAACCGAGATCCTGAATTGCGCTGATTTTGGCGAGGACTGGGATGAGGCCTTCTTTGAACACGATGGCCTAAAGAGGTTGACGAATTATTTGGAAGAGCGCGGAGAGTCGTTGTCCCGGGTGGAAGCCGGAGGTGTTACTCTGGCTCCTGCGGTGGCTCGACCATCCAAGATTGTTTGTATCGGTTTGAATTACGCTTCGCATGCCAAGGAGGCGGGGATGGAAGCTCCAAGTGAGCCCGTGGTGTTTTTTAAAGCTACGACGGCGTGGTCCGGACCGAATGATGAGATCGTGATTCCCCGTGATTCAGATAAGACGGATTGGGAAGTGGAATTGGCGGTGGTGATTGGAAAGCGGGCCAAGTATGTCAGCGAGGAGGAGGCTCTGGATTATGTTGCGGGTTATGGAGTTCATAATGATTACTCTGAGCGCGAGTGGCAGTTGGAAAAAGGAGGGCAGTGGGTAAAGGGAAAATCGGCGGATACTTATGCGCCTTTCGGGCCTTATCTGGCGACGAGTGATGAAGTTTCGGATCCTAATAACCTTGGGCTTTGGTTGAGCCTGAATGGAAGGAAACTGCAGGACGGAAATACATCGGATTTCATTTTCAACGTCCAAAAAGTGATCAGCTATCTCAGCAATTTCATGACTCTTCTACCAGGCGATGTCATCTCGACGGGAACTCCCGCCGGCGTTGGTTTGGGATTTGATCCACCCGTCTATTTGAAGGAGGGCGATGTTGTGGAGCTTGGTATCGATGGGCTGGGCACACAGAAGCAGGTTGCGCTCAAGGAACAGTAACAGCATGAAAATCACTTCGGCAAAAGTCATAGATCTCCGGGTTCCGACCTCGGACGATATGTTGGGGTCTGACCCTTTTCACAAGGCACCGGACTACGCATCGGCGGTGCTGCATTTGGAGACCGATGGAGGGCTGCGAGGGGTGTCGGTGGTCTTCACGGTGGGGGCCGGAACGGACTGGATTGGCTACGGGATCGAGGACCTGGCAGCCCTCGTTGTCGGTACGACTTTGGAGGAGTTTTGTGAGGCTCCGGTAAAGCTTTACCGAAGATTGAATGATCACCACCAATTGCGTTGGTTGCACGACGGGGTATTTCGCATGGCTTGCGGAGCGATCATCAATGCGATGTGGGATTTGTGGGCCAAGGTAGAGGAGAAGCCGCTTTGGAAGCTTTTGGTGGATCTTGAGCCGGAGTTCGTGGTCGGCTGTATTGACTGGCGCAACTTGAAGGATGCTTTGACGCCGGAAGAGGCTTTGGAGATTCTGAATAAGGCAGCTCGGAACCGACCCGCCCGGGAAGATGAAATGAGCGAGGTCGGACCGAAAGCATACTGTACTGCTGGATGGTTGGGGCTGAGCGATGAGGCGATCTTAGCCACGGTCCGTAAGCTGCAAGAGCAAGGATTCGATGCCTTCAAAGTGAAGGTGGGATTGAATTCTTCCGAGGACGTAGCGCGGATCAAGTTCATGCGGGAGGCGATTGGAAACGATCAGTCGCTGATGGTGGATGCCAATCAATTTTGGGGAGTGGGAGAGGCCAAGGAACATGTCACAAATTACGGGCCGTTCGGATTGAAGTGGGTGGAGGAGCCGATCGCCCGAGATGATGTTCTCGGTTACGTCGAACTTTCGGAAAGCTTCAAAAAAGAATCCTTTCAGTTTGCCTGTGGAGAGCACGCGGCTTCCCCGGTGATCTTTAAGCAGCTTCTTAAAAGTGGAGCGATCGGGTTTTGTCAAATCGACGCGGTGAGAGTTGCCGGGGTGAATGATGTCATGGCGATCATTTTGATGGCGGCAAAGTTTGGTGTGCCGGTTTGTCCGCACGGGGGCGGGATCGCGCTGTGCAATATGATTCAGCATTATGGGATGTGGGATCAAATTGCGGTGAGCGGGCATTCCAAGACGCAATTGGTGGAGTATATTGATTTCCTGCAGGAATCGGTGGAGCAACCGGTGCGAATGAAGGACGGCCACTATCTGACTCCAAAAGCTCCGGGCTGGGGTTTGGAGTTTCGAGAGGAATTTTTGAAAGATCATACCTTTCCGGGCGGGAAGGTTTGGCGCAACCGCCCCAAGGAAAAGTGCGGGATTCACTTTGAATTTGATACGGACTAATGGATCTCGAACTCAAAGACAAAGTGGTCGTGGTGACCGGAGGCTCGATGGGGATCGGAGCAGCATGCGTGGAGGGATTCGCAGCGGAAGGTTCAATACCAGTGATCATTGACCGTTCGCCGAGAGAGGGAAATGATCTCGTGGAGAGATTGGGGCGGGGGAAGGTGATTGAGGCGGAGTTAATCTCCGATGAAGCTTGCCGGAAAGCAATCGAGGAGACCCTGGAAACTTTTGGTCGAATTGATGGGATCGTCCACAATGCCGGTGGCAATGATGTGATCTCGTTACGCAGCGGTGTGAATCGTTTTGTGGAGTCGTTGCATCGCAATTTGCTACATGTTTACGCGCTGACCCACTACGCGCTGGATGCTTTGATTGAAGCGAAAGGTTTTGTGGTGAACGTCTCATCGAAGGTTGCTGAAACCGGACAAGGCGGGACATCAGGCTACGCGGCTTCCAAGGGGGCAATGAATGCCCTCACTCGCGAATGGGCCCTTGATTTGGCTCAACATGGAATCCGGGTGAACGCGGTTGCTCCTGCTGAAGTTTTAACTCCAATGTATGAAGCATGGGCTCGGGGAAAAGATGATCCCGAGGGCTATTTATCGGAGGTGTGCGAGCGGGTCCCCTTGGGGCAACGAATGACAAGCCCCAAAGAGATTGCAAACGCAGTTGTATTTTTGGCTTCCGAAAAATCAGGGCATACCACGGGCCAGATCGTTCATCCTGATGGTGGCTATGTACACTTGGATCGGTCTTATCGAAATGGCAAAAATTCATGATCAAGAAAGCAAAGATCTGGAAAGTGATGAAGTGGCTTTTTATGCTGGGAATCGCAGGGTTTTTGTTTTCGGTGGGTTTGATTTTCTATGCGGATCACGCTGCTACGGAGTCTGCGGAGGGTAAGCTTTATGATGCCGCAGTTGATGTCCCTGAGACTGATGTTGCTTTGGTGTTTGGTTGTAACAAGAATTTCCAAGGTCGTCAGAATTTATACTTCAAGCACCGCATTGAGGCTGCGACCGAGCTTTGGAAAGCGGGCCGGGTAAAGTGTTTCATCGTATCGGGGGATAATCATTCTGATGACTACAATGAACCACAGGATATGAAGGATGCTTTGGTTGAAGCGGGAGTTCCTGATGCGAAGATCGTCTGTGATTATGCTGGACTGCGAACCTTGGATTCAGTGGTTCGTGCGAAAGAGATCTTTGGAGTCGAGAAAATCATTCTGATTTCGCAGAGATTTCATAACGAACGGGCTGCCTACCTTGCGGAATCGGTCGGGCTAAAAGTGGTCGGCCTTAATGCGCGGAGTGTAACCGGACCAGCCGCAAGAAAGACCAATAGCCGGGAGAAGTTGGCACGGGTTAAAATGTGGCTTGATGTCAATGTCCTAAAAACTGATCCGAAATTCCTAGGGCAGAAGGAA
>JBDNAG010000210.1:0-8590 GCA_039768565.1 Akkermansiaceae bacterium
ATCGCCCTTCTCAAACAAGTCCGCGCTGAAGATCTCCTTCACTTTGGATTGATCCCCGAATTCATCGGACGCCTCCCTGTCCTGACCTCCCTTCGTAAACTGACCGAAGAGGAACTGGTTCAGATTGTCACCGAGCCCAAGAATGCTCTTCTGAAACAATACCAGAAGCAACTTTCGATGAACAATGTCCAGCTGAAGGTCACAAAAGATGGTTTGATCGAAATGGCCAAGCAAGCGATCGAACGCGGCACCGGCGCACGCGCCCTACGCTCGATCTTCGAAAGTCTCATGCTGGATGTCATGTTCGAGGTTCCTTCACGTGAGGACATCGACACCGTGACAATCAACGCTGCTGTCGTGAAGGGTGACAAGCCACCAACGATGAAGAAGAAGCGCTCTAATGCGGCTTAAACGCAGCGCGGGACGACCCAAAGCTGAAAAATGGCAATCTCTAAAAAGAGGCGGCGAGCCATTACAGTCTGAAACATAAAATTCCATTGGGCCGTGTGTAGACATGATGGCGACTTGAGCCTGCAAATTCGAGAGAACACTGATTTACCGCCACCCCTAAATTTTATTTTGGATATTCTTCGAATGAAGCGGCAAAGCAATACTTCCCTCTCTTTAAAGGGCCTGAAAATATTGAGAAGGGTTACAACTACGATTGTGAATTCTTAATCTTCACCCCAAAGATATTTGAGACTGTGATAAATTGGACCCTCGACAAAGAGTAGAAATCGGGAAACTCCAATTTACTTCATAACCGGTTTCACTATCACAATGAAGTGCAGTCGATAAGAAAGATGAAAGGTCACTGGAAGCCTGTCCAATCCCCAGCTTAAAGAATAAAAAAGGCGCACCGTTTCCGGCGCGCCTTTTGAAATGAATTGAGAACTCGGAAGAATTACTTCTTCTTCGCTTCTTCGCGCTCCTTGGCATCAGCGACAACCTGGTCGGCGATGTTCTTAGGACATGCGGCATAGTGCTCGAATTCCATCGAGAACTGGCCACGACCGGAAGTCATGGTGCGGAGGTCACCAATGTATCCGAACATCTCGGAAAGAGGAGCCTGAGCTTTGATACGAATACCACCGGAAGCAGTGTCCTGGGACTGAATCATGCCACGACGACGGTTGAGGTCACCGATGACGTCACCGACGTGATCTTCAGGAGTAAAGACGTCGAGCTTCATGATGGGCTCAAGAATCTGAGCACCAGCCTTGGGCACGGTCTGACGGTAAGCTGCGCGTGATGCGATTTCGAAAGCAACCGCCGAGGAGTCAACCGCGTGGAAACCACCATCGCTAAGCGTCACTTTAAAGTCCAAACAAGGATACCCGGCAAGGACACCTTTTTCGAGAGAGGTTTTGAAGCCCTTCTCAACAGCGGACCAGTATTCCTTGGGAACGTTGCCACCAACCACTTTCGACTCGAACTGGAAGCCCTCGCCGGGCTCGAGAGGTGTGAGGGTGTAATCGATCTTAGCAAACTGACCGGAACCACCGGACTGCTTCTTGTGAGTGTAGCTATCGGAAGTTTCCTTGGTGATAGTCTCGCGATAAGCCACCTGAGGGGCACCGACTTCAACCTCAACCTTGTGAGTCCGCTTCAGGATATCGACTTTAATGTCGAGGTGAAGCTCACCCATTCCCTTAAGAATGGTCTCGCCGGAATCAAGGTCAGTTTCAACACGGAAGGAAGGATCCTCCTGGATCATCTTACCAAGAGCGGTACCAAGCTTCTCGGCGTTGGCCTTGTCCTTGGGAGCAACAGCCAACGAGATCACGGGATCCGGGAAGACCATTGGCTCAAGAGTTGCTGGCTTGTCCTTGGAGCAAAGAGTGTGTCCGGTCTGGACGTTCTTGAGACCCACAAGAGCGATGATATCACCTGCCTGGGCGCTATCGAGTTCGGTGCGGTCATCCGCGTGCATCTCGACGAGACGGCCAACACGTTCGGTTTTGCCAGTGAATGTGTTCAGAATGGTGTCGCCCTTCTTCATCGTTCCCGAGTAAATACGGGTAAAGGTAAGAGCACCGAACTGATCATCCATGATCTTGAAAGCAAGCGCGCGGAGAGGACCGTCAGGGTCGACAGTTGCGAACTCACCCGTCAACTCGCCGTCGTCGTCAAACTCAGGCTCGGGCTCAACTTCAAGAGGAGATGGAAGGTAATCAACAACAGCATTAAGCACGTTTTGAACACCTTTGTTTTTGAAGGCCGAACCACAAAAGGCCGGGAAGAAATCAAGTGCGATAGTGCCCTTGCGGATGCACTTCTTGATGGTGGCAATGTCAGGGACATTTCCTTCAAGGTAAGCTTCCATCACCTCATCATCCTGCTCCACAGCAGTTTCGATAAGTTCTTCGTGATACTGGTTGCACTTGTCGACAAGGTCCTCGGGAACCTCGGTGATTTCAAAATTCTCGGGAAGACCGGAGTCGTCCCAGACATAAGCCTTCTTCTCGAGGACATCGACGACTCCCACGAAGGAGTCCTCGAACCCGATTGGAATAGTCATGACAAGAGGAGTTGCACCAAGAACATCCTTGGTCTGTTGGATCACGCGGTAGAAATCAGCGCCGATCCGGTCGAGCTTGTTAACGAAAATGATACGAGCAACTTCAGAGTCGTTGGCGTAGCGCCAGTTGGTCTCAGACTGTGGCTCAACGCCACCTGATCCACAGAAAACACCAACGCCGCCGTCAAGAACCTTTAGTGAACGGTAAACCTCGATAGTGAAGTCCACGTGCCCCGGCGTATCGATGATGTTCATCCGGTGGTCATCCCAGAAACAGGTCGTCGCAGCGGACTGAATTGTAATTCCACGCTCAGCTTCCTGCTCCATGAAATCAGTGGTGGACTCACCGTCGTGGACCTCACCCGTTTTGTGAATTTTACCAGTGAGCTTGAGGATTCGCTCGGTGGTTGTGGTCTTTCCAGCATCAACGTGTGCGAAGATGCCAATGTTACGGTATTTGCTGAGGTCAATCATGGGAACTATCTCGTGAAAGAGCGCGTCATAATAACAACTCCACCCTTTTGTCGAGTCTGGACCGAGACTTTTTGTAGATTATTAGTGCCTCTTTCCCACCTTTCTGAAATTCACCCTCGGAGCAAAATTAGACATGCAGATCTCCCCAGAATACAAAATAAAACAGGAGATGATTCGCCATACCAGATCTGCAACACCTTGAGAGTCAAAAAGAGATTTGCCCCCACCAAAAGCCTGAATTTACAATCTCCTCAGCTGAAATGATCTCCTCGCAGCATAGGTATTCTTTCTTTATTTGATTTCGTTTTTTACTTTGAAATTCCTGACCACTGTTGAGGGGTAATTGTGTCAAAATTCCCGTTTAAACGTTTTTTATTCAATTCTCGTTAGTCCAATTTAGCTCGCTCGATATAGCGATCGCCTTTGCAGAAAATCGCAAATTTCCCGCTTCCAGCCATAATTCTTAGCCTCACTTACCGATTCTTCGTTTACAAATCTCGGTTTCCTGACATTCAGACCCCGTCAAACCGACTTCTTCCCTTAACAAATGAGCACGAATTACTTCAACACTCTCCCTCTTCGTCGCCAGCTTGACGAGCTTGGCACCTGCCGTTTCATGGACGCGTCCGAGTTCGCCAATGGTGTGAATGCCGCCAAAGGACTAAAGATCGTGATCGTGGGCTGTGGAGCGCAGGGCCTCAACCAAGGTCTCAACATGCGCGATTCCGGCCTCGACGTATCCTACACTCTCCGTGCTGCCGCTATTCAGGAGAAACGCCAGTCCTACATCAATGCAACCGAGAATGGTTTCGCGGTGGGCACTTACGAGGAAATGCTCCCAACTGCCGACATCGTGATGAACCTCGCTCCCGACAAACAGCACACCAAGGTCGTCGAGACTGTCATTCCTCACATGAAGGAAGGTGCGACTTTTTCCTACGCGCACGGATTTAACATTGTCGAGGAAGGCACACAGATTCGCAAGGACCTCACAGTCATCATGGTTGCTCCAAAATCTCCAGGCTCCGAAGTCCGCGAGGAATACAAACGCGGCTTTGGTGTCCCGACACTTATTGCCTGCCACGTTGAAAACGATCCATCCGGTGAGGGTATCGAGCTCGCCAAAGCGCTTGCAGTCGCCCAAGGCGGTGACAAGGCCGGTGTTCTCGAGTCATCCTTCGTTGCCGAAGTCAAATCGGACCTGATGGGCGAGCAGACCATTCTCTGCGGGCTCCTTCAGGCTGGCTCAATTCTCTGCTTTGAGAAAATGAAGGCCGAGGGCATCGACCCCAAGTGGGCCGTTAAATTCATCCAAAACGGTTGGGAAGTCACCACCGAGGCTCTCAAGCACGGCGGAATCACCAACATGATGGACCGCCTCTCCAACCCAGCAAAAATCGAGGCCTTCAAGCTCTCCGAAGAGCTCAAGGACATCATGCGCGATCTTTTTTACAAGCACATGGACGATATCATCTCCGGTGAGTTTTCCAGCACCATGATGGCTGATTGGGCCAACGATGATGTCAACCTCCTCGGCTGGCGCAAGGACACTGGTGAGACCGAGTTCGAACAAACCGAAGGTGAGGGCGAAATCTCCGAGCAAGAATACTTCGACAAGGGCATCCTCATGGTTGCGATGGTGCGTGCAGGAGTTGAACTCGCTTTTGAAGCCATGGTCGAAGCAGGCATTGAACCCGAGTCAGCCTACTATGAGTCCCTCCACGAAACTCCGCTCATCGCCAACACCATCGCGCGTAAGAAACTTTACGAAATGAACCGCGTCATTTCCGATACCGCCGAGTATGGTTGTTATCTCTTCAGTCACGCCGCAGTTCCCCTTTTGCAGGACTTCATGTCCAAGGTCGACAGCAGCGTTATTGGCAAAGGCCTTTCCAACGCCGACCAAAGCGTCGACAACCAGACACTGGTGCAGGTCAATGCCATTATCCGCGAGCACGACGTTGAGGAAATCGGCATCTACCTTCGTGAAGCAATGGGAGCGATGAAGCCAATCACGGCCTAACCTAAACGACCTGCTTACGCAGCTTATTTTTCACAAGCCCGGCGCTTTATTTAAAGTCCGGGCTTTTTGCATCTCCCCACCTTTTGCAAAAGAGGCCACCTGACTACACCCAAGCAATGACCGGGAGTTATACCCCCCCTGCTCAATTATCTAATAAACGACTTTCAATGAGCGTTCAGTGAAACCGAGCTTTCACAACTCCTATGTTTTTCTCAAATTTAGCTTATCGCTCCCTACTTCTTTCGGGCCCAACATTTTTGATTCATGTTATTCAAGCATCTCTTCTTCGCCTTACTTTGAAGCGTATCTCTCCCAGCTCAACTAGCCACTCCCCCTAACGGACCTTATAAAATTGAACTCGGGGATTGGATTCACGGGGATTCGCCGTTGGACTATCCACTGGCTACAAACCTCTAGCCCGTCTGTTTGCCAATCAAATATTTTTCGGAAAACTCACCTCTCATGACCGAAACATCCGTTACGAGGGCGCTCCTTGAAAGTATCATTCATTGCCCTCTCCTAATAGAAAAGCTTCCTGAAGCATCGGCATTTCCACGGGAGCACCTAAGCATCCCAGACGAGTTCCCGGATCTCAACCTGGCCCAAAAACTGGGCCATCTCTATGAAGATGCACTGACAATTCTTCTCAAGAACAGTAGAACACACACCCTTGCCGAAAAGAGCCTTCAAATTCAAAAGGACATTCATACCACCGTTGGCGAAGTCGACTTCCTTCTTCGCAACAACGACTCTGGTCAATTGATTCATCTTGAATTGGCTACCAAATTCTATCTTGGAGTCGAGACCTCAGCCGGCATCTTGCTTCCCGGCCCCGACGCTCGCGACAATTACGAACGCAAACTTTCCCGCATGCGGGAACACCAACTTCAGCTCGGTCATCGATATCGTGATTTTCTACCTGCAGAGTATCGAAAAGAAAACCTCGAGGTCTTCCATTTGATCTTTGGCTGCATTTTTGATCACATCGCCGCGGCCTCAACAATCAGCCCCCAGTTTATCTCACCAAATTGCCGCAGGGGAAAGTGGCTCCATTTAACTGAGATTGGCGAGCATTTTCCTGGGAGCACGACTTTTCAGGTTATTCCAAAAAAACTTTGGCCCGTCCCTCTGGCATTATTGGATCAGTTCCAATTTGACGAATGGACTCCCGCGCCCCATTCACATCACTGCGTAATGATCAGGATCCCGGGAGATGAAACCTCCTACTTCATTGCCCCTGATGGATACCCAAATCACGGAGGAGGCATTCGATAAATGAGGCGAAGAGAATCCAAACGTAGTCTTGCGCTTGAAACCGCATCTTCTACTTCTGACCGATAGCGATCCAACCCCTCCAACTCATCATCATCAATCATCGGATTCAGCTGAGCCAAGTCAATAAGCCTCGCTTTCTCGGCATCAAGACTTCCTCGCAATCCTGACAACGCCTTTTCAACAATCCGGACCCGTTGCTGACCCGCAAGAGTTGTTAAGGCCCTTAACATGCCCGGAACAATCTCGCCAGTCACCTTGGGCTGCTCGAGAAGCTTGCGATGATTCCCTCTTCGAAAGGCAGCCTTCATCAATGCTGAATCAGCAGTCAAATCCTTCCCTTGATAATCTACGGCCACTCGAACCGGAACAGCAGACAGGTAGTGATCAGTTTGCAATGAAGCCGGAGCCACGCATTCCACGATGAAAAATGCCTCCAAAATAATCGATTTCCCTCCCGGTATTTCCCAAACTCCAAAGGCACTGTTTCCAGCTTCTCCGGAAAGGAGGAGATCGATGGAATTGCGAACCATGGGATGATCCGCAGTCATCAGACCAATCTCTTCACGGCTCAACGCGCGCTCCCGATCAAAAGTGACACTCATTCCTTCATCCGGAAGGTCGGGAAAGGCATCGGTAATCACATTTCCAGGCTGCAGGAGGTAACTCCGGGGATCGAGCTCTTCAACGGCCAGGCCAAAATGGTCAAAGAGTCGTGTGACCCAGTCTTCAAACTCCCGATCACCGCCCCACGAATCAGCGAGTTCCAAAGTCTCATCGATGTCACCTTTTCCCTTTGAGGTCATTGCCAAAAGACGATCCGGACCTCGTTCCATTTGAGTCTCGGTCTCCGCACGCAATCTCCGGGACTCCGTGATGAACTCCGACAACGAATTCGCCTTAATCTGCTGAAGCCGCTTCACGAGAATCTGAGCCCCTTGAAGATTCTTCTCAAAAGCATTCAGCCCCTCTTGGTACCACTTTGCATATCGCTCTCCGGGATCTCCTTTTACAAAAGGAACGTGAATATGGATCGTTTCGGTCTGACCAATCCGATCGAGACGCCCAATCCGCTGCTCCAGTAGCTCGGGATTTTCAGGAAGATCGAAAAGAACAAGGTGATGGGCAAATTGGAAGTTTCGACCTTCACTCCCAATCTCCGAGCAGATGAGAAGCCGGGCTCCGTCCTCCTCCGAAAAGTAGGCGGCATTACGGTCCCTTTGGAGCAAAGTGAGCTCTTCATGAAATTGTGCGATTTTTAAATCAACGCGATCCAAAAGGGCTGCGGTAAGATCCTCAACCAAATCAAGAGTCTTGCAGATCAGGAGGATTTTATGAGACGACATCTCCTCCAAAATCTTCACAAGCCAATCAACTTTGGCTGCAAATGCATCGTCACCTTCCAACTCGACCAGGTGAGCTTTTCGTTTGGGGAACCCGCTGAGTTGTTTGCGGGTATTTCGAAACATCACCCGGCCGGTGCCAAAGGAATCGAGGAGATCACGAACAACCTGATCCTTTGTAGAGGGAAGCCCCGCCAGGCCTTCCGCAATCCGGGGTGAACGATCGGCAAAATCATCGATATTTGGAATCTCCCCGCCCTGAATCAGCTCCACCGCATCCGCAACCTTTTCATAAAAAGACGACTCTTTTAAGAATTTCTCAAGGTCATTGTAACGATGGGGATCCAGAAGCTGGAGACGGGCGAAATGCCCCTCGGCACCCAATTGCTGCGGTGTTGCAGTCAACAAAAGAACAGACGGCGTCTCGGCAGCAATTGCCTGCACTAATTCATAACCCTCACTCGGCTCTGCAGGAGTCCACTCCAAGTGATGGGCTTCATCGACAATCAGTAAATCCCAGCCGGCATCAATCACCTGGGGAATGCGATCGGGGTAGTCCAATAGAAAATCTTGGGAGCAAAGAATCAATTGATTTTCAAGAAAAGGATTTCCGTCAGAAATAGAGCGACAACGCTCTTCGTCAAAGATCGCAAAAAGCAAATTGAATCGGCGCAGCAACTCGACAAACCACTGATGAACCAGCGGCTCAGGTAATAGAATCAGAACACGATCTGCACGTCCGGTCAGATGAAGTCGATGAAGAATCAAGCACGCCTCGATGGTCTTCCCCAAGCCAACCTCATCCGCAAGAAGCACACGCGGGGCAAGGCGCGAGCAAACCTCTCGAACAATGGCAATTTGATGTGGAATTAGATCTATCCGCCCCCCCAGGAATCCACGAACTGACGATTGACGGATCTTGGATGAGCGAAAAAGCGACTCAATCCTCAGGTTAAA
>JBDNAG010000211.1:0-5609 GCA_039768565.1 Akkermansiaceae bacterium
CCTTCTTTCCATCGGAGACCTCGCCATCACAGACCAAATCCCCCCTCTTGAGCAAGCCGCGCTCACTTCAACCATTCTCTCGCTCCTCAACACGGACGAAGCTCTCACCAAGGAATAGCCATGAATCCGATTTTCGAATCTCAACTCCTCACCAACCGTCGTCACTTCTTTGGAAAGACTGCAACCGGCCTAGGCATCCCCGCACTTGCTCACCTGCTGGGAAACAATGCCACCGCATCAGAAGACCGTATCCTTGAGGCGGCACAGGCGATTGCACCAAAGGCAAAGCGTGTCGTGTATTTATTCCAAAATGGTGCACCCAGTCATCTCGAACTCTTCGATCACAAACCGAAGCTTGCAAAACTTCACGGCGAAAAAGTCCCGGAATCCTACATGGAGGGCAAACGATTTTCGACTATGTCCGCCGCTGCCGATAAACGTCGATTACTGGCCCCTATCGAACCATTCAAACAGCATGGCGAGTCCGGCGCCACCGTGAGCGCCTTGATGCCTCACACCGCAAAAATTTCCGACGATCTCTGCTTCATCAAGAGCATGCACACCGAACAGGTTAACCATGCACCTGCAATCAACTTTTTCCTCTCCGGATTTCAACTCCCTTCCCGTCCCACCCTTGGCTCCTGGCTTTCCTACGGTCTGGGATCAATGAACGAAAACCTTCCGACTTTCGTTGTCATGACTTCGGTCACGAAGGGGACCAGCTGCGGGCAGATTTTTTACGACTCCTACTGGTCATCGGGCTTTCTTCCTTCGCGACATCAGGGTGTAAAACTGCGTGCGGGGGCCAGTCCGGTTCTCTACCTCAATAATCCAAATGGAGTCAGCCCACAACTTCGACGCCAGATGCTCGACGGAATCGCGGACTTAAACGAAAGCAAGTATGCAACAGTCGGTGACCCCGAAATTCAAACCCGCATCGCCCAGTATGAGATGGCTTACCGGATGCAAACGAGCGTGCCTGAACTCGCTGATATTTCCGGCGAGTCAAAAGCAACCCTCGATCTTTACGGACCCCAGGTTCGCGAACCCGGCAGCTTTGCCCGGAATTGCCTTCTGACCCGTCGCCTCCTCGAACGAGGCACCCGCTACGTGCAATTGATGCATGCAGGCTGGGACCAGCACAATTCCCTCACTACAGAACTCTACAACCAATGCCGCGATACCGACCAACCATCGGCCGCTCTCGTGCAGGATCTCAAACAACGGGGGCTTCTGGACGACACTCTCGTAATCTGGGGAGGCGAATTTGGCCGAACCCCTTTCCTTCAAGGCAACCTCGAGAACCGCGTCAAGTGGGGCCGGGATCATCACCCCTACACATTTACGGTCTGGATGGCCGGCGGTGGGATTAAACCCGGAATGACATATGGCGAGTCAGATGACATTGGCTTCAACGTGGCCGACAAACCCGTCCACGTTCACGATTTTCAAGCAACCCTTCTCCACCTTCTCGGGATTAATCACGAGAAATTAACATACAAATTTCAGGGGCGCCACTATCGCTTAACGGATGTGCATGGCCATGTCGTGAAACCAATTCTTGCCTAGACACAAAAAAAGCCATGGCCGGAAGCCATGACTTTTTGGAAACTTTTCGTTATCCAAGCCTTACTTTTCCTGAGTAACAGGACTTTCGGGAGTAGCGGGATCTTCGTGAGTAGCGGGATCTTCGTGAGTAACGGAGACCTCTTTAAATTTTGGAAGTGGACGAAGTGATGGAGCAGGCCGTTCACCGGAGCAGCATCCACAGGAGCTGAGACCAAGAGAACCGACTGCAAAAGCAGCGAGAGAGAGGATTTTAACGAATTTCATATGATTGGGATTGTGGTTGAGGTCCTTAACTAGAGAACCGGAGTGATCCAGAATGGATCAACCCCGGCTCGAACCTTTTTGTCGGTTCGCGAGATTACTTTGAAGGAATCTCGATAGGAGCTGGTGCCAGTGGTGCCTCTTCAGGAGCACTTCCGCAAGAAGTGAGGGAAAAGCCAGCAAGTGCTGCGATAAGGCCGAGGATAGTAGCAATTTTCATTGTTATTTCTTATTGTTGGTTTTGTTCTTTTTGCAAAGAAATCTTGAATCTCCCTGCAATCAGGTCCGACAACTGCGTGGCATTTATCGTTCCAAGTCGGACAGAGGATAGTAAACTCGCTAACTGTTGCAAGAGGTTAAGTGATCTTTTCTAATCTTTTTAGGGGCCGAAACCTTTGTCTAGCCTCTAAAACTGGTGTTGCAACAGCCAAAAACATCGATAACGTGCGCGCCTTTCCATGAATACAAAGCCCCATGTAGCTATCGTCGGTGCCACCGGCGCGGTCGGCCGGGAAATGCTCGTCTGTCTTGAAGAGCGTAATTTCCCCCTTTCGAAAATCACGCTGTTGGCATCTGCCCGTTCTGCCGGAAAAAAACTTACCTTTCGCGGTGAAGAACTCACCATCAGGGAGTTGACGGCCGGCTCATTTGAGGAGATCGACATTGCCCTGTTTTCGGCTGGTGGTGGCATTTCGAAGGAATTTGCGCCAATCGCAGCTGAGGCAGGATGCATCGTGATCGACAATTCATCGGCATTTCGAATGAATTCAGATGTCCCTTTGATTGTGCCTGAAATCAATGGGAAGGAGGCTCTCAATACCTCACGAAACATCATCGCGAACCCGAATTGCTCAACAATCATCACGCTCATGGGACTTGCCCCTCTGCATCAGGCGTTTGGATTGAAAGGGATCATAGCATCCACCTATCAGGCGGTCTCGGGGAGCGGAGCGCAGGGAATCATGGAATTAGATGAGCAAATGAAAGCCCTCGTTGCTGGAAATCCCGTAAAACCAAGCGTCTACCCTCACCAAATCGCCCACAATGTGATTCCACATGTTGATGTCTTTCAGGAATCCGGCTACACCAAGGAAGAGCAGAAGATGCTCCATGAAGGCAGAAAGATTCTGGGGCTCCCCGACCTCAAAGTGACTTGCACCTGTGTTCGCGTTCCTGTCATGCGCTCACATTCCATTTCAATCACGGCTATCTTTGACAAGGATCCTTCGGTTAAAGAGGCTCAAAAGGCTTTTGAAAGTATGCCTGGCATCCGTCTCGTTGACGACCCCAAGACCGCTCTTTACCCAGTTCCTTTGGGCACAACGGGGAATGACGACTGCGAAGTTGGGCGGATCCGAAAAGACCAGGTCCTCCCCAATGCTCTCGCGCTATGGGTTGTCGGTGACCAGGTCAAAAAGGGAGCGGCTCTTAATGCCGTGCAAATTGCCGAACTTTTATAACGTTTTTTTCCGAAACGGAGCTAACTTCATAAAATACTATCCAATATTTTGTGAGGACTTATAATTTTCATACTCCTTGAAGTAACATCCTTAAGACACGTTTTTCCAAATACCAAGTAATATGGCCGAAAACCAATCGAACCCAACGGATTTTGTTGCACCATCCCTCGAAGAACTTGGTCCACTTTTCCCGGCTTATGAATTGGAGGCTTTTATTGCGCAAGGGGGAATGGGTGCTGTCTACAAAGCCCGGCAGAAGTCTTTGGATCGTTCGGTTGCCATCAAAATCCTGCCGCGAGAATTCGGCGACGACCCACAATTCAGGTCTTCATTCGAAGCAGAAGCCAAAGCCATGGCACGGCTGAATCATCCAAATCTGATTTCTGTTTACGACTTCGGTGATATTGAAGGAATGCTTTACATCATTATGGAGTTTGTCCAAGGCAAGGCTCTTTACTACTCTGCCCACAACAAGGCAATCGATCCTGCTGTCGCTCTTGATCTGGTTTCTACCATTTCCCGTGGCCTTGCCCATGCTCACCGGGGTGGGATTATCCATCGTGATATCAAGCCTGCAAACATCCTTCTTGATGCCGACGCCAAGCCCAAGATCGGCGACTTTGGACTGGCTCACCCGGTAGACCGGGGAAACGATGAGGGACTTGTATTTGGGACTCCGGGCTATACCGCGCCTGAGATTTTTCAAAACGGAACGGATGTCGACCAACGCTCGGACATCTTCTCCGTTGGAGCACTCTTATATGAATTGCTCTGTGGCCGTCACCCCGAACCTGATAGCCACGGAATGACCACTGGGATCGACCCCAGAATTGACACCATCCTGAAAAGGGCAACCAACTTAAATCCTAACCTCCGCTATCCGGATGTCGATGAATTGGCTGACGATCTTGACGCTCTCATTCCAAAGTTAGGGGGACCCAGATTTGCAACGGCACCGGCCGCAGTCCAGACTCCCACACTCGGCAGCCCCCCTATACTTTCAAGCAGCAAGCAGAAATCCGGGATTGTCCCCATGGTCATTATTCTCTTTCTCCTCCTTGGTGGAGGAGCAGCTGCTATTTACATCTTTAGTCAGGATTCCAAAGAACCTCAGACGCAACTCCCAGAAAAGGAACCAGAAGCTGAACCGGACCTCGGAAAAAAAACAAAAAATAAGGAACGCCCGAAAAGAAAACCACGTGAAGGGCGTGAAAAAATGGCTTCAAAAGACAAGCCAGCCGAATTGAAGCCAAGAGAGCCGAAGCCTCCAGAACCGGCGGAAACTCCTCTCGAATCCCTGGCTAGATTGAAGGATAGCCTGACCAGCGGAGGCCGGGACGAATTCCCGATCGGAACGATCACAGGTGAAAAATCCGCCTACTTCCTTCTGAGTCAAAACATGTCGTGGGACGAGGCTAACAACTTCGCAATTACCCACGGAGCTCATCTCGCAATCCTTCCGACCACAGTAAAATTGGCGTGGTTTCATGAAAATTTCAAGAGCTCCACCCCGATTTGGACGGGTGCCTCTGACTCTGGGTTTGAGAACAAGTGGTTCTGGAATGATGGCTCTCCTGTTGAGGCTAATCTCTGGGCAGAAAATTCGCCCGATAACCTTATCACAGATAACTCAAATGGAGAAGATTTCGCCGCGATCTCGTCCGGCACTCCACAGCTGGAAGATCATCATCGGCTCCAAAAGCTTCCATCGCTCCTCGAATGGAACCTAGATGGAAGCCAGCCTGCCTCTCTCAAAGCTCAACTCGCCCGCACAGGGGCCGCTCTCGACAGTAAACAGACCCCCACCTTCCCTTCAGGCACCTACAACGTTGGAGGATCTCGATTTCTTTTGGTAGAAAAGAGCTCCAATTGGGAAGATGCGTCACTCATTGCATCTAACGCCGGTGGGCACCTCGCCGTCCCATCAAACGAAAATGAAGCTTCCTTTATAGCCCTGACCCTAAAGTCCTCGCTTCGCGACCCTGGCAGTTGCTGGATCGGAGGGAAACGTGATGAAGGCCTCCCTGAAATTTGGAAATATGTGACCGGGGAAGTATTCACCTTTGTTACCTGGCTTGGAGGCCAGCCCGATAACTTCGATGAAAAAGAAAACTATCTCGTAATAAGAAGAGAGGGAGCCGTGCTGGGCGCCAGCGATGAAGATCAGAGAGGCACTGACACCAACCATTTTATGATCGAGTGGTCGGTTCCCGCTCTCCGCAACATGCCCAACGTCTCTGCCAATGGAACTGGAGAGGACACCCTTCTCGCTGACCTCGAAAAAATCCGTGACAAAATCAGATTCCGTCATGGGCGCGC
>JBDNAG010000212.1:0-4210 GCA_039768565.1 Akkermansiaceae bacterium
GACGACCATGATGAGGAGGAGGAAAGCCACGACGAGCACGAACATGAGCACTCGTCCGAAGACGCCTTCATAGAAGACAACGTTTTGGTGACGCGGGCACTTTTTGGATTCAATCATAACGATTTTCATCAACATCGTCTAGGAATCAATACAGCATGGGGCGAGAACGGATATGGACGTGATACATCCATGCACTCGATCGACTACGTCTACACATGGCGCGAAAACGGATTCGAACCGGGTGGGCGTGAACTTGCCGTTGGTGCCGAGTATTTCTACCGTGACGTCGAATGGATCGGTGAAGACGACCCTTCGCTCCAAGGAGCAACCTCGCAAAACAGCTTCATGGGCTATATCGATTACCGCTTCCACCCAAAATGGATCGCGGGTTTTCGCTATGAATACCTTGAAGGAGCAAGCGGAGGGGCCGACATTCACATGGGCGAAACCGAATACGCCTTCCAGTCCTCCGAGCGCACGCGCCTCACCCTAGCTTTGACCCGTGAATTCCGCCACAGCAACATCATGCTCTCGACCATCCGGCTTCAATATTCCCACGATAATCTCGAAGACGAAAACGCCGATTCCATCTGGCTACAATTCGGCTTCGATTTCGGTGGCCCCGAGATCCGATAGCCGATTTCCATTCATCCTTGGATTTCTTTGATTTGCGATTGAAAAAAACCTCGCTGGGCCTTCTCCTCCCCGCGTCATGAACGTTTCGCTCAACTGGCTCAAAGAACGCCTCGATTTCGGCTCCCGCTCACTTGAAGAAGTCTGCGACCTGCTCACCTTTGCCGGCATCGAAATCGAAGGCCTCCAGGAAATGGGCGTAAAGAGCGACCAAATCGTCGTCGCCGAGATCAAAGAGGCTGTTCAGCACCCTGACGCCGATCGCCTCAAAGTCACCCAAGTTGACGCCGGCGAAGGCTCACTTCGTCAGATTGTTTGTGGAGCAACAAACTACAAAGTCGGTGACAAGGTCCCCTGTTGTATCCCCGGCGCTGCCCTCCCGGGTGGATTTAAAATCGGCGAAACCAAGATGCGCGGAGTTGAATCCAAGGGCATGCTCGCCGCCGGATCGGAAATCGGCCTCACCGACAAGGAAGACGGCCTCCTCATTCTCGATCCCGATTTCAAAGTTGGCACTCCTATCAAAGATCTCTTCGATTCCGACACCCTCATTGAAGTCGAAATCACCCCAAATCGCCCGGACCTCCTGTCCCATTCCGGTCTCGCCCGTGAACTCGCCGCGCTCCTTCACACCGAAACGAAGCCGGTCGAAAAATCACACACCACCAAACTCGCCGAGGATTCCGGAGTCGTCACCGTAGATTCCGCGACCTGCCCATTCTACTCCGTCCTCAGCTTTAAAGGAGTCAAAGTCTCTCCCAGCCCGGATTGGCTTGCCAAGAAACTCAAAGCGATCGGACTCCGCCCCATCAACAATATTGTTGATATCACCAACTACGTCCTCCACGAGATTGGGCAACCACTCCACGCATTCGATGCTAGGAAGGTCGAGGGAGCGATCCACGTCCGACAGGCTTCCGAAGGTGAAAAATTTAAAGCGCTCGACGAAGAAACTTACGATCTCAAGGACATCGACTGCGTCATCTCCGACCAATCAGGCACGACTCTCGCACTCGCCGGAGTCATGGGCGGCTTCGATAGCGGAGTAACCGACGGCACAACCGACATCCTCCTCGAATCGGCCTATTTCACCACTTCGGAGATCCGCCGCACTTCCCGCCGTCTCTTTCTGACATCGGATTCCTCCTACCGCTTTGAGCGCGGAGTTGATCCGCAAAAAGTTCTCCCCGCCTCCGCTCTCGCTGCTGCCCTTATACTCGAGATTGCTGGTGGTCAGGTTGAATCACAAACTATGATCGCCGGACAGCTCCCGGCCGCTCTTCCCGCAGTCGAACTCGATATCGATCGTATGCTCCAACTTATGGACAACAGCATCTCGCTGGAAGACGCCGGAACCATCCTCACCCGTCTTGGGCTTTCTTCCTCTGATCTCAAGAGCTGGCAGATCCCAAGCTGGCGTGGAGATCTCGAACGCTCCGCTGACCTTGTCGAAGAAATTGCCCGCACCCACGGACTCGAAAACGTTCCATCAAGGACTGGTGGCACCGCAGTCGATGAAAGTAAAATCGACCGCGACTATGACCGCCTCCTCGATCTCAAAAAGAGCCTTGTTGCCCTTGGCTTTTACGAGACCCAGACCATCAAGCTCATCGCCGAAGGACAACTCCGCGATTGCCTCCCGCTTCGTCCCCTTCAGGAAGGTGATTTAGTCAAGGTCGCCCGCCCGCTCAGTGAAGATCACGCCATTCTCCGCCCCGCTCTCACTCCGGGACTTCTCGAAGTCGCTGAAAACAATCTCCGTCAAGGCGCCAAAACCCTTCGATTCTTCGAGGCTGGCCGCCAGTTCCGCAACGTCGGCGGCGGTAAGGCCACCGACCTCGAAGCCGACTCCATCGGCCTTCTTCTCGGCGGCGAGGCTAGCCCTCCATCGTGGACTCGCGGCGAAAATCGCCAACTTGACCTTTACGATCTGAAGGCTGCCATCCAGGCGGCACTTGGAAATCGTTCGATTCAATTCACGACCCGCCACCGGGAAGGTTTTCTCCTCAGCGGCGACATCCAACTCGACGGCAAACCCATTGGAACTTTTGCCCAGGTTATGCCTTCCCGCGTTCGCGAGATCGGATTTAAGGCCCCCATCTACCTCGCCGAACTTGATCAGAAAAAGATCCTCGGACTCAAACAGGACATGTTTCAGGTTGAGCCTCTCCCTCAATTTCCGGGATCCAGCCGCGACATCGCGATGGAGCTTCCGATCAAAACCAACAATTCCGAGATCGAGAAGGCCCTCGCAAAACACAACGACCCCCTGCTGGTTTCCGCGACCTGCTTCGACCAATTCCACGATCCATCCGGTGAAAAAATGCCAGCTGATAAACGCTCTATTGCCTACTCCTTCGGCTATCGCTCCGAGAAAGGCACTATGAAGCAAAAGGAAATCGACGCTGCTCACGACAAGCTCCGTGCACATCTTGAGAAGTCACTTCCCGTGACCTTCCGCTAACAGCTTCGCTTTTAAATGGAAGCAAGGCCTTCAAGGAAGGCAATGGGTATTTGGTTGGGCTAATCGCCGCAGCTGTGGAGAATTCTCCAGCAGAGTTGGACGTCGATAAAAATTCCGGGGGGACCATTTTTTGACGCCCCAGCGAAAAATCAATTGCCACGCCCACGGGAATAACCGCCGAAATCATCCAGCTCCATCCTAGATCAGATCCTGCCGCAAATTTATAGCAGGAGTTTAAGATACACCCTAGATCGTCCGCCCTAAGAGATACGAGAACGACCGTCTTTACTCACCCTCGTAGCGGTAGTGCCCTTTGATGGTATAATCAAAGAGCTTCCTTTCCCACTCAGGACCATCCCCGATGTTGTGGACGACCCACTTCTCGGTCTTCTTGGCTCCGGGGCCCGGAACGACGATTCCGATGTGCTTGTTCCCGTCAAGTAACTGCCAAATGACAATATCACCAAAGCTGTAGTCCTCAGAATCCTGGCTCACACCCAAAATTTCTCCCTTTCGAGTAAAGAAACGCTGGAGATTTTGGACCCGGCGATGGTCGATGTTGGTATCCGGTTCTTTGGAACTGAAGATTTGGGGATATGAGTAAAAATTCTCTTTGATGTCACCATGAACATCAACCTGAAGATCGATATCGAGATTTCGGTAGGCCCGCACGATCAGATCCTCAGCTTTCCCTCGATTTGGAGCAATATCACCATTGGGGAACCCAATCTGAAAATAGGAACCATCGTAATTTACCTGAGCCTGTGTTCTCTCAAGAGCCGCGGCCGCCAATCGAGATCCAAAATCGCCATCCGATTCGAGAGTTGTTATGGCCTCACGAACATTAGCTGGGGAAGTGAGGTCGGTTTGAGCCCGGAGAAACGGAATTAAGGGGCGGAGAAAGAAACTGCCAAGAGCGATAGCAAATGCGACAAGAAGCCATCCACCTAGTGAGCTCCTACGCTTTTTTTTCATCGGAGCAGCTCCGATATACTCTATTGGTCTCATTAAACTTTAGTTAACTTTTAAAGAATCTCATATTTCAATACGTCTGACTAGCGGAAAACTGTCGTTCTCCTTGAGAAAGTGGATTTTTTTTTGTGCTGTAGGACC
>JBDNAG010000213.1:0-7694 GCA_039768565.1 Akkermansiaceae bacterium
CAAAAACTGGAAGGTGCCGCCAAACAGGAAGCGATGATGTATAAGCTCAACATCCTTTTTAGTAACAAGGATTTTGACGCACTTGAAAAGGCTCTCGATGA
This sequence comes from Akkermansiaceae bacterium, assembly GCA_039768565.1. Classification (GTDB taxonomy): domain Bacteria; phylum Verrucomicrobiota; class Verrucomicrobiia; order Verrucomicrobiales; family Akkermansiaceae; genus SW10. The sequence goes on from JBDNAG010000213.1 coordinate 102, forward strand.
GGTCATTGCGGTTGATCCCGATTCAGACACCGGCAAGCAGATGACCAGCTTCAAGAACACTCGCTTTAAGGCGATGAAAGAGAAGGCCGCTGCCGAGAAAAAGTAAGCCTTAACATTCTCAAAAAGCGCGTGTGGCTTATTCCTCACGCGCTTTTTTATTTTCACTCGGAAGGCTCGTAGACGAAGCAAAAGAACTTTGCCTTCGGCATACCACGCATCTCGCGTGACAGGAGTCCATTTTCATCTGCTCTAATGACAACACCATCATCCCACGCCTCAAGGTCAGAGGATGACTTCAGGAGATAAGTCACATGGGGCACCCCCGTGGCCTCGACAGCCATAGTCCCATTTTCCGGAGAAAAGCTAACCTCGGCCGGGAGCACCACAAAGGACAACTCATTGTTCTCGTCGAACGGTGAGGACCACTTCTCATCACGATAAATATTCGATCCCGTCAGCGTTCCCAGGAAGGCGACCAAGGCTGCTTTTTCATTATCGGAAAGGTTGAGCCTCTGGGCTTGCGGTGGAGGCCCACCGGGACGCGGCGGAGGCCCGGCCAATCGACGATCCAAACCTTCGGTCACTGCAGGAATCGCATTGTAGTGATTCACAACATCCAAAAGAGTAGCCTTGGAGCCATCATGCATGAAAGGCCCGTGCGGGTGGCCACGACTATTAACTAGGTCCCGTAAACTTGGGGAGCGACGATTAGTCAAATCCTGACCTCCCCCAATGGAAGTAATCACTCCGTTGTGTCCCGAATTGGGATCGATATCAAAAGTAGGCGGTTGATGGCAGGCCGCACATCCGGCACCACCCGCAGGTCCCGGAGGATTCGCGAAAATTCTCTTCCCCAAATTCTCCTGTGCCGTGAAATTTGAAAAATCCACATTGGGATTTGGAGCAGTGACGAGGCCTTCATCATACTTACTGTCAAAGGACTGGATGCTGCGGACAAACTGAGCCAGCGCCCGCTGCATGCGGTCTTCGGTTACGCCTTCGTTCCCAAAAACTGCAGTGAAGAGCACCTGGTAAAGTTCGATTTCAGCAATTCTCTCAACCAAGGCCGAAAGGTCGGGATCTCCGTCTGCCCCACTGAATCCCATTTCGATATGATCTTGAATTGGCTGGGTGGTTTGCGCCTCGAGGTTCAGAGCACGCTCATCCCAGAAAAACCGCCGCTCATTGGCGAAGCGTGCATTGACGAGACGCATGGAATGGCGACCGGTTGTCCCGGTGACCCCCACACTGGCGATAGCAGGATCGCCAAAGGCCGCGTCCTGTTGATGACAGGAAGCACAGGAAATCGTAGAATTTTTTGAGAGCCTCTTATCATAGAACAAGACTCGCCCTAGAGTGGCCCCAATATCGGTGATCGGGTTATTATTTGGAGTGTTGTCCGGGGTAATATATCCGGGAATAACTTGAGCTACGTATCGATGTGGCTTTGTTAAATCCAACACAGGTTCTTTCGCGGAAAGAGAAATTGAAGCTGCCAAGCTGAGTAAAACGATTGCCTTCATCCCGCAGAGTCGCAAAACGAAGATGAACACAAGATGATCACCACCTTTTTTTCTTGGGCGAGATCTTCAAAAGCAAGAAATAGAGAGTGTAGGCAATCAACTGGAGTGTGATGAGATAATGGGGCCAAGGCCCCATATAATCAAAAAAGGTTCCCACTGCGGGCTTCTCGTTCAGGAAGCCATAGTTCTCGCCAATGATCCAATTGATAGACATTACCACAGCGATGTAGCCGAGACTCCAAACCACTGCGCGCTTCATCGCCCCCTTCTCGGGAACAATTCCCAGCCCCCAAACCAGAAATACAGCTGCAACCGGAGCCCCGCCGTGCTGGAGGAAAAAGATGTAGAATTCCACCTCGCCATGATCAAACCACAGCGTCGGCATGATCAGCCCTTGAAGCGTTCCAGCAAGCCCCCACAGGTAGCCAATCTCGGCAAGCCGTTGGTTTTTGGTAAAAAGCGCGAAAGCCAGAAAAATTGAAACGACATCGCAGAGATAAAATGGCAGCGAATTATCAACCACCATTTCACGACCATGTTCCCCCACTCCGTATCGATAGAAGGTCAGAATTGGATCCAGCGCGACTGCAGTGAGAAGCAAGATCCCCATCACGTAGCGAATCACTTTCAACTTTTTCTCGTCCGGACCACTCCGAGCATAAGCGGTCAATACCACCGCAATCATCAAAGTCGCCAGCATGGCGAAATTATGCGGCGCCGCAAAAGCCTGGAAGGGACGCTCCATCAACAAATTCATCATGAAAAATAGTAGGCACAGTCGCGCCGATTTAAATCATCGAATCTCAATGACCTTTCATTGATGAAAGCGATTTCGATTGCTAATCTGGACTCAATGAACGCCCACCTCCTATCCATAGCCTGTGTGGCCGGAATTTTTGCGGGATGTGATGAACCGCCAAAGCCAATTGAGGAATCCGAGAGCCCAAAGCGGATCCGATACACCTTATCGATCCCGAAGAGCTTTCAAACGGAAAGCTTTTCCGGGCCCTACGCGAAATGGAAAAATTCACTCATCGAAAACCTTGGCTACTCAGAATCCCAGATCTTCACCCGGGACTTCCTTACCACCAACCTTTCGCTTTCTGCCGACGGCACGCCATCCCATCATCGGGTTTACGTGAGTAAGGACAACCCACGACTTTTCCTGATTCCAGAGATTCCTGTCCTGATCAGCTTCGATGAAGAAATCGTCGGCACCATGGGAGTCGAGGGAATTTCCCAACACCTTACCTACGATCAAAAATTTGCGATCTTAATCCACCCTTCCGGCTCAAGCCGCTTCTTCGGAGTTCCGGTTGGTGATTTAAAAACCGAATCACCAGAACCTGAATTTCAGGGTAAGGAATCCGTAAGCTTCTTCCGATAATCCCGGCTGGCAGTCGATATCTACTTGATCACGGCCCTCGTCTTCTCGGCCCTCATGGAGAACCACCCGGCTTGTTCCTTGAAATCATTTTTCTTCAGGAACTCGACCAGTTTTTGATACCGCTCGGAGGGCTGGAACTTCAGGCCCCAGTGAATCTTTCGAAGACAAGCCGGGCAAAAATACAAAGGCGCACGATCCGTCTCACTAAGACTATTGGAACCATTCATGAGGCAATGAAAGTGGATACAGTGCTTGATTCCAAATGCGTGACCGGTCTCGTGCGAAATCACTTTCATCGCCCGGAGTAATGCCAGCTTCGAATCCTCCTCGATCCCATATCGGGCAAAACTGAAAACGCCACACCGACGCTTGAGCCGAGCCACACCGAAGACAAAATTCCAACCCGGCCCCGGATAGAGATCTTTCATCGTCACCCCCATCATGACGTGGGCATCCGCCGGAACCCTCGTCTGCAAGGCGTTCAACAGATCAGTGCTATTAATCTGGTCTCCCCGGCTCTGAACCTTCGAGGTGGGTTTAAGAATAAGCGCTTTGGCAAGCTTCACCGGCATCGGGTGGAAGTAAGCTTCAAGATAACTCTTCAAAACCTCTAGATCCGGCGCACCTGCCGGAAACACCCCAACAGGTTGAAGATAAATGAATTTCCTACCGCGTGCGCCAGGACGATTCGGTTTTGATTTTAAGAACTCATTGTAAGTCTGCCCCTCTTCTTTATGAGTCGCCAACCAGTCCAAGCCACCCGGCTTTGGAACGGGACTAAAATCCTCCCCCGGATCAAAAGCCGCTTTAAGATCCGGGGAAAGGTGAAACAAGCTCCCCACGGCTTTCGTTCGCTCCTCCTTTTTTGGCACCGTGAAGGACCACACCAGAACCGCCGTCGAGAGAGTGAGACAAAGGGTGATGAACTTCTTCATTCCATTGTAAGGGTATCGGAATATGAGCATCTTGTCGAACCAGCGACAAAACCCCTTTCAATCAGCAATCACCAGATGCTACCTTCCATTCATACATGGACTATAAACGCCTTTCACACCTGCTGATTGGAGCTTTTCTAGCATTACTGACTTCGTGCAGCTCCATCGGCCCTCCGGAAAGGAAAGCGACGAAACCTGCCGCACTTGAAATAAAACAAGGGGTCGAGATCGCTGAGAAGAAGCAGACTGTAATCAAAACCTACCATGGCATTGCCTCCTGGTACAGCATCAAGACCAACTTCGGACAGACTACCGCAAGCGGACGCCGACTTTCAAACGGAGCCTACACTGCGGCCCACAAAAACTTCCCTTTTGGCACCAAAGTCAGAGTGACTTGCCTCCACAATGGAAGGTCGGAGATTCTTCGTATCACCGATCGGGGACCCTATGTGAAAGGCCGTATTATCGATGTCACCATCGGGAGCGCCCAGCGCCTTGGCTTTCACTCGCGCGGAATCACCAAAGTGAAAATCGAAGTTCTCGAGTGGGGCAACTGGACCTATAAGAAAGCGTAACAACGACTTTCATACCCGGTTCGGACCTCTGCAATCAGGGAGAATCAATCTGATTTGAAGATCCTTTTCATTCGGCGTCTGGTCCCTTTGAATTCCCGATTTTTTCGCTCCAGCCAGGCTGCCAGAGTGAACGATGGGGAAGTTCGAATCGACTCCGGAATGAACTTGAGAGATGCAGGGTAGCCTCGAACAAGTCGCGCCAACTCGATTTTCTTTTTAAATGTCGGAAACAAGACCGGCTTCTTTAATCTAAAGTCTATAAAGACCACGCCCTTCTCATTCATCAAAAAATTGGCGGGCTTGGCGTCAGTTCTCAAGTAGCCTTTCCGGTGGAGAGCAAGGAGTTCCTCAATGACAAGCCGAGCATCATCCGGCTCAACCACCTTTGCGTTGATAAAGCGGTAGCAACAGAAACTATCGACAACAAACCCCTTACGGCGTTTTTCTCCAGCCAGTAAGGGAAGCGGAGCCCTAAAGCCGAGTTCCTGCATGAGCTGGAGATTCTTAAGAGACCGGATACTTTCGCTATCTCGAAACAAGGTAACTATCCTTTCCCATTGTCTCCGCAATCTCGCCCGCGGAATCTTATACACCACGGATTCCTTTTTAATTTTAAGCTGTGCGGCGTATGTCGCCCGGCTGTCTTTAAAAACCTTCTCAATCTCGTAAGATTTATCCAAAAGATCATCGAACAGCTCCCTGGCCGTCGCTTCATCGAGGACCGATCGAAGTTGAAACCCTCGGTGTTTAAATGATATTATGGATAGAGAATCCGTCGTCATGGCTGACCCTTCGTGTTGTGCTGCAATTCAAATTGATAGCAGTTCATCTCAAGAGGAATGTCGGCTTCGAAGCATACAGCAGCTGCACCTCTCATCACTCTTCAAGAAACTTTCCGAGTTGACCCTCTAAACTATTGGGAACGATCGCAGTCAAAATGATATCGTTACCTTCGTAATCGGTTTCGAGAACCTTTCCTTCGCGGTGAATGAGGCCTGAAATATCCCCGCGCGCCTGAGGAACACGATAAATTAATTTCTTCACGCGGTCCGCAAGCAATACCGTGAACTTGGCGATCAGATCTTCCAGGCCCTGCCCCGTCACAGCCGAGGTTTCAAAAGCGCCAGGAAAATCGGCACGAAGCCCGGTTAGGATCGCCGGATCTTCAACACGGTCCACCTTGTTGAGAACAATGATGACCTGCTTTTCGTCGGCGCCCAACTCACCAAGCACCTTGCGCGTGGTGTGGTAATGATCCACGATTTCATGCGACGAAGCATCTAGAACATGGATCAGAAAATTCGCTAAGATCGCCTCCTCAAGAGTGGCCTTAAAGGACTCCACCAACCGGTGGGGAAGATTCCGGACAAAGCCAACCGTATCACTCAAAAGGAGATCTTGTCCGTTCTCCAATTCAATACGGCGGGTGGTCGGATCCAAAGTTGCGAAAAGCATATCTGCCTCCATCACCTCCGCACCGGCCAGCTTGTTGAGCAGAGTGGATTTCCCGGCATTGGTGTAACCAACAATAGCCGCGGTTGCGACATTGTTAGTTTGCCTTTCCTTGCGCTGTGTGGCCCGTTGTTTTCGGACTTCTTCGAGCTCCGACTTGAGCCGTGAAATTCGTTTGCGCGCCAAGCGACGATCGATCTCAATTTGCTGCTCCCCCATTCCCCGGGACGCGCCACCGCCACCCGTGCCACCACCACCCTCACGATCGAGGTGACCCCACATTCGGGCCATGCGTGGGAGAGCGTATTGCATTCTCGCCAAGTCAACCTGCAACCTAGCTTCCTTAGTCCGGGCCCGCTTGGCAAAAATATCAAGAATAACCTCTTCCCGGTCAATCACCGTCATGTCGGCGAGTTCCTCCCAATTGCGCTGCTGCATGGGGGAAATTTCGTTATCAAAAACCATGCAATCGCAACCACGTGCGCGGGCCAGCTCGACGAGTTCATCCGCCTTGCCCGTTCCACAAATAAACCTCTTGTTGGTATCGCGAACCCGAACCAACTCAATTCCCACCACCCCTATCCCAAGGGTGTCGACAAGCTCCTCCAGTTCGGCCAGAAGCAGCTGCGTTTCTGGCTCCTCTGATTTATCAAAACAAAAGCCAATCAACATGGCCTTCTCGACCATCTCGGGCTTCTCACGTACTTCAAACATTGATTAGAAAAGGAGGGAAAGAAATCGATACAAATCCCAAATAAAAAAAAGATCCGGAGTCGTTGGATCAAATATCTTGGGAGGCTGTAGCATAACAATTGAAAGCGTTTCGGCAAAGCTCTATAAACTCCAACCGAGTAGGAAGACCCAGAAGCTTTTACCAAGTGGACCTAGGAAATTCCCCGTGATAAAGCCCGAGAAATTCGCAAGTAACATCGCCTGAAGAAGGAGTAATTCTTGAATCCCAATCGTGTTCATTTTTTGAGGGGTTGTTTTTTGCCGGTTTCGTCAACGTTAACAAAGGTGACGCGGGTCGTGAAGATCGGGTTTGCATCTTTTCCCCGTTCATCCATCACCTTAACTTCATATGCCACGGAAGTTTCGCCGAGATGCACGGTCCGGGACTGAATCGTCAGGATGGTTCCCTCCCTGACGCCATGGCGGAAAACAACCTTGTCCATCGCCATGGTGACGAAGCGGCAACCGGGGAAGTCTAGGCTCGCCGCTATCCACGAAGCTTCATCGACCCAGCTGAGAAGCCTACCTCCAAAAAGATGCCCGTATTGATTCAGATCTTCCGGAAGAACGAGGCGGTGGGTCTCCATCAAGCGATACTTACTTCAAGCGGATGAGAATTTTCTTATTCCGTGAACCGCTATCCTCCGAAACGGTCTCGATCTCCGGATCATCCACGAGCGCGTTGTGAACGAGGCGGCGGTGGTAGGAATTCATGGGATTCATCCAGAGTTCGCGACCGGACTCACGGACCTTGTCGGCCAAACGGAGCGCCTTGTCAGCCACTCGCTGCTCCTGTTGGGCGCGATAGCCATCGCAATCCACACGGAAGCGCTGGGCATCGGGGTGGGAATTTCGGGTGATCCGGTTTACGAGATATTGGATATCATCCAGGCGGTCTCCGTTCTTGCCGATCAGAAGTGCGGAATCTTCCGACACAATGTTGAGAATTTCGTTTCCGGGGTCGCCGGCAACCTCCACTTCGAACTCGA
>JBDNAG010000032.1:0-22377 GCA_039768565.1 Akkermansiaceae bacterium
AACAAGATTAAAGATAGTGGAATCGCCATCCATGTCTTTGGTGTCAGTGCTCTTTGAACCACCGATTCACTAGCCGAATCCGGATTCACGTATACCGTGAACGCCGAAGCCGAAGGTTGATTTTGAGTAAATTGCTCGATTTCCTTCTTCCCCATCTTATCGCTTGCATCGCCAAACGAAAGCCGGGTCCCGGAAAAAGCCTCCTCTTCAAACTCATAAACATAGCTCGGCGCCGTCTGCCCGTGATCCTCCACTAAAGTCGCTTTAGTCTCCTCCCACCAAATACTGCGAACCAGCTCGTTTACTGCTGAAATCCACTTCTCGGCAATCATTCCGCCCGAAGCTAAAAGTAATGGAGCCAACAAAACCGCGAAGAGACGATTCAACCAGGGCGGTTTCGAGTCGCCCAGCGCCCGCACTACCCTCGCCAAAAGTCCTAGGCTTTTCTTTTCGTCACTCACTTTATTTACTCTCCCAATCATCTTAGCTGGTGAGCTTCTAAAACCAAGGCCTTCCACTTCCCATCGACTTTTTCCTACCGAAGGGTCACCAGTTCGCCATTTTGAGCGATGACATTTAATTTTGAGACTACTCCATCCACCGCTCCCTTGTTTTCAGCCAATGCCACCCCAACCACTTCGCCGTCCGCCAAACACCCAAACTCCTTGGCGACATCCTACCCCCCTCCGATTGGAATTATTTTTCCGGGCCAACCTTCGCCCGCGATCTTCCTGAGCAAGAAGGGTTCTCCAAACTTGAGGAAGAATTCCACTTCCAACTCGGCAAAGAAAGTCTTCTCGAGACCAATTGTCCCCAATACCGGCGACTTAGTGATGGCAGAATAAACCAATCGATTCGAGCCAGTAAACTTTGCGAGCATTGGTAATGCCCACATCAGGCCCCGCTTTCCAATTTTCTTCACCGCCTCCTTGGACCTCGAGAGCTCGAAACCTCATGATCTGATTCCGACCTGATCCAAGCCCTGAAGTTTAGCGGAATGGCAGCTCGAGTTGCCTCGAGTTTCGCTGGCCGCGGCAGAGCCTGAGCCGGCGCTTCAGGCCCCAGACTCGGCTGCGGATGATCTTCACCTGCCAACGAGCCCAGCTCAGTCGAATCCGCCAATACATTTTAGTGTTCATGGGAACACTTTAATGACCGGTGGCAATTCGGCAAGCCTAACTTTCACCAAGATCGCTCGATGTTGCACGAACGACTCTATCCACGTTCAGTTTGGTGACGATATTCCCCCGGGAGCCCCGGCTCTTAATCGCGATTTCACCAAAAGAAAAGAGACGAGAAACATTCCGCAGGCGAAGTGCTGGCTTGAGATGGACCACCACGGCATTGACGGAACTTTCTTCCTCGGTGTCGTGCTCCGCAAAGTACATCACACGGGATCCTTTGGTCCCCTTTCCCATGTTGTAAATCTTATCCCGGGTTACTCCACCGGCTTTGAAGCGCTTGGCATAAAAAGGTCCTTCGCGTCCTTCCCGATAGATCATCGAGTAAATCTTGGGATCGTCCTTGCGGAAAACCGAGACATGCACCGGACGCTTTCCAACAAAAATCTTATCGGCCACTTTGGTGACACGCATTTCGGCATCGAGCGAGAAGATAATGATGTCATCGAGAGTCGAACATTTCTCAAGGGCTTCCTCTTTCTTGAGACTGATCCCAGCAAAACCGTTCTTACGATCCAGGTAGAGAGTCTCGCTGGCAACGACAACCGCCGAGCGCTTCACCACTCCGAACTCGGCAAGCTTGGTCTTGCGCTCACGACCCTTACCATACTTCTTGATGAGCGACTTAAAGTAGGCGATGGAGTAACGCGTGATATTCTTGATGTTCTTTTCAGTCTCAGCGATTCGGTCTTCGAGACCACGGATCTCTTCGTCAGCCCGAAAACTATCGAACTTCGAAATCCGCTTAATTTTGATCTCGGTAAGACGAATAATGTCATCTCGGGTCACTTCGCGACGGAGTAGCTTCTTAAATGGATCCAAGCCCTTGTCGATGGCCTCGATAACGGCTTCCCAAGTCTCGCACTCCTCGATGTCCCGGTAGATCCGGTTCTCTATAAAGATCTTTTCGAGCGAGCTGAAGTGCCACTTTTCATTTAGCTCTCCGAGCAGGATCTCGAGCTCCTTCAACAAGAGCGCCTTGGTCATGGAGGCGCAATTTTTGAGAATCTCGGTCACTGGCATGAAGTGCGGACGACCGTCGTGAATGACACAGGAGTTTGGTGAAATGCTGACCTCACAATCAGTAAAACCATAAAGGGCCTCACGGGTCATCTCGGCGTCGGCTCCAGCTGGAAGGTGCACCAAAATTTCGACATTCTCCGCCGTGTTGTCCTCGATCTTGGAAATCTTAATCTTTCCTTTGTCATTCGCACTGACAATGGAATCCATCACTCCCCCGGTTGTCGTTCCAAAGGGAATCGAGCTGATACGAATGAGCTTTGCTTTGACGACCTCCACGTTTGCCCTCACCCGCACTTTGCCGCCGCGCAAGCCGTCGCGATAATCGCTGACATCAATCAAGCCACCGGTGTGAAAATCTGGGAACAATTCAAAAGGTTGCTTTCGCAAGGCGCAGATGCAGGCCTCGATGAGCTCGATGAAATTGTGCGGGAGAATCTTGCAAGCCAAACCCACCGCAATGCCCTCCACCCCTTGCGCCAGCAGAAGAGGAAACTTCATCGGCAGAGTCACCGGCTCCTTGTTCCGGCCATCGTAACTCCGCGTCCAATTCGTTGTCTTCGGATTGAAGGCCACCTCCAGCGCGAACGGAGTCAGTCGTGCCTCGATGTAACGAGACGCAGCAGCCCGGTCTCCGGTGAGAACGTTTCCCCAGTTTCCCTGGGTGTCGATAAGGAGGTCTTTCTGCCCCAACTGCACCATGGCATCACCGATGGAAGTATCCCCGTGCGGGTGATATTTCATGGTGTTTCCAACAACGTTCGCGACCTTGTTGTAGCGACCATCTTCGAGCTCTCGCATCGAGTGGAGAATCCGCCGTTGCACCGGCTTCAAGCCGTCACCAAGGTGCGGAACGGCACGCTCCATGATCACGTAACTTGCGTAATCGAGGAAGTAATCGGAATACATTCCGCCCAGCGAAAGATTCTCGCGCGGTTCCTGGGAATCGTTGGTTTCGTCCATGTTTTGGCTCAAACAGTCGTTTGTTAAGAAAAGCTAACAATCGAAGCCCAAGGCCCCAACAAAAAAGGGCGGGAAATCCCGCCCTTTTGAAGTTTTTCATCCAACTGGTCAGCACTAGGGCTGCTCGATCATACGATAGTAGCGGGTTGGAGTGGTGGAAAAGCTGTCGAAGAAGCGAATGGTTGTTGAGCTATCAGGATTATCGATCTCCGAATACCCTCCTGGCACTTCCTCCCAGGTGTCGGTCGCCCCCAGATCGTCCGACGCCTGGAGAATCCACACCTTGGTCCCTAGTCCGGTCACGATGAGGTCACCGCGCTCCAATTCCAGATTTACTATGAAATCAAGCACCTCAATGCCGGACCCTACCGGAGGTCCGCCCCCGCCGTGAAAACCAGGAGTCATGTCAGCCACCGCTGCCGGAGTAATCACCCACTCTTCAATAGTGAAAGTAGCATTCGGAGCGCCGACCGAGCGTTCTACCCGGGAATCGAGGAATTCCCAAACCTGACCAGTTCCATCAGTCCCGGGCTGCCCGTAAACATCCACTAATGCTCCGGTAGATTGGTCTCCGCCAAACCTCAATTCGATATTGTCGTCCCCGTTTGAGTTGATGGTATCATCTTCCTGGTCAGGTGCAGGAGCGTCCGGGTATGCCGCGGCAAAATTCACACTATCATTTGCAATCACCCAGGTCCCACCGGCAGGAACAGTTCCAAACAAAGGAATCGCTTCCCCATTGCTGCTACCATTGACATAGTAGACCAAGTTCCAGTTCCCAGCTCCTAGGTCGATATCCTCGGCCGTTGGATTGAAAAGTTCAACGAAGCGCCCTTCGAAATTATCGCCAGGATCAGCGATTTCAGAGATATAAACCGGTGGAATGACCGTGTCATTGTCCTGAATATTTAGATTAAACGTAGAAGCTCCACTGATGCGGGCATCGCCGACTGTCGTAAGATCTGAGAGGATAAAGGTCGCAGTTTCCGCCGACTCCTCGTCCGAGTCATCCGTCAGTGTCACAGTGATAGTTTGCGTGTCTCCGCTCGCGGCACCAGCGGGAAACGTCACGGCCCGGGTCATGAAATTGCTAATATCGGCTGCAGTCGCTGTGCTGTTTAGATTATCAAGAGAAACCGACACAGTCACTGCAGCTCCATCCGGGTTCAAGATCTCAACTTCGAAATCAGCTGTTCCGTCCGTCTCATTAACGATCGCAGAACTACTCTTGAAACCAATCAGGGGAGCATTCGTTCCCAGCGCACTCGAACCGATGAAAACATCATCACCAAGGACTGTATTATCGACTTCGCCGATCGAAATCTTCTGCCAAACGCCGGGGAAATCGAGGAAAGTTGATCCGGCATTGAGATTGAAACCAACCAAGGTATTCAACCTTATCAGACTGGTATCGTTCCCCTCATTTCCGTCATCAGTCACGCTAATTGCATCGACAATATTGGCAGTTTCAATGATGACTCCCTGATAAAGCACAACCGAATCATCTCCGTTGTAGAAGGTAATATCTGAGGTCACATCAGCAGATCCCGCGGCCAGAGGCGTGGTTGCACTTGGGTTTGCAACAATATAGCTCGCTCCGGCAGGCAACATTCCCGAAAGGGTCAACTGGCTTCCCGGAGAGTTCCCGTCCGACTTGAAATCCTCCGTGGCGGCATTGGCCCAGCGGGTCAGTATAAAGTTGGACAGGTCGATTTCTGAGTCAGAAACGTTGGTCAACTCGATATATTTGTTGTTCGAAAACCCTTCGTGATACTGGGTAATCAATAGAGGGCTCCCAGCGTCTGAACCGACATCACCATCGTCCGTCACAGTCACTGTTGCCACGGTGCCGCGAAAGCCTTCTGCAGTTGCGCTGATCGTAACGTCGCGATCACCATCCGGATCGGGATCATCAACTCCGGTCACCGAAAAGGTTCCGGTCAGTCCACTCGCGATACTGATCGTAGCGGGCACAGTAGCCTCGCTCAGATCGTCACTGCTAAGATTGACAGTCAGCGGATAACTATCAGGGACACCCGGAAGAGTAATCGTCAATGTCGTGCTGTTTCCCACTCCACTTTCATTGATGGAGCTCGTCGCAGGTGACAACATCAAAGCTGCCAAGGGGGTGCCAAAACTTGCTCCTGTGACATCGGTTCCAGGTGATTCAGATCCTATAGCCCCAGCAATGGTAGTGTGCGGCGAAAAAGCTCCGGTCAATTCCGGACTACGATTTAAGGATTCGTCATCCGATGAATTATCCTCAAAAATAACCTGGTCGATTTGCGCGAAAGAACTGTCCTGAAGTGTGATCGTATCACCGCTGTTGTTCAGGCTCGGAGCACCCACAAAAACCGCTGCGCCATTTAAGATCGCAGCAGGGCTACCTCCTCCAAAAACCAAAATCGCCTCGTTGGCCCCGATCATCGTTCCTGCAGGGAACTCGAAAAAATTACCGCTCAAATCTGTGAGCTGATAGCCCCCGATATTCACCGAATCGGCTCCAATATTCACGATTTCCACAAACTCATCCTGACTTGTGTTCGCATCACCGTCCTGGTTGACATCATTTCCCGGAGAAGGGTCATAAAGAAGTTCGTTTATCACCAGCTGAGCTGAAGCGCTCAGCGAAAGGGATACGGCGACGAAGGGAAAAATCAGTTTTTTCATAGGCAGACTGCGGGTTCCAGGAACATTAACATATTCCGTGCCACTCCTTACCCCGTTTCTCCCTAATCGCAAATTCCGTAATCGGTGACGAGTCTGTAACCCGCTTAAACCTCAGCAGAATCAATGTCATCCCGAAGGTTCTCGATAATGAAACCCTGTCGATCGGGAGTATTTTTCCCCATGTAAAAAGTTAACATTTCTTTAAGACCCTTACCTTCCTCCATCTGAACTGGATCCAGACGCATGTCTTTCCCGATCATGAACTTGAATTCGTCCGGCGAAATTTCACCCAATCCCTTAAATCGGGTGATCTCGGGATTGCGCCCCAGTTCCTTCATGGCAGCTTCCCGCTCGTCGTCATCGTAGCAATAAATGGTCTTCTTTTTATTCCTCACACGGAAAAGTGGAGTCTGCAGGATGAAAAGGTGTCCCTCGCGAATCAGCTCCGGGAAAAACTGCAGGAAGAAGGTCAGAAGCAGCAAACGAATGTGCATTCCATCGACGTCGGCATCAGTCGCGATCACGACCCGATTGAACCTCAACGACTCGATATCGTCCTCGATTCCAAGGGCTGCTTGAAGCAGGGCAAATTCCTCATTCTCGTAAACAACCTTTTTGGTGAGCCCAAAAGTATTCAGCGGTTTTCCTCGCAAGGAAAACACAGCCTGTGATTCCACATCGCGACACTTCGTGATCGATCCACTCGCCGAATCACCCTCTGTCAGAAACACCGTGGTGTCCTCGCGACGCTTATGCTTCGTATTAAAGTGAGCCCGGCAATCGCGGAGCTTTTTGTTATGAACCTTGGTTTGGCGCGCGCGCTCACGGGCTAGCTTTTTAACGCCGCTGAGTTCTTTGCGCTCCTTCTCTGCCGCGAGGATCCGCTTCTGGATCGCCTCCGCTGCGGCCGGAGTTTTGTGAAGGTAGTTATCCAACTCCTCCTTCAGGAAATTACCGATGAAGGTTCGGACCGTCTCCCCTTCCGGAGCTACGGTAGCCGATCCCAATTTCGTCTTGGTCTGACTTTCAAAAACCGGCTCTTCAATCCGCACCGAAATCGCACCGGTGATTCCCGCACGAATATCCGAAGGGTCGTAACTCTTCTTGTAAAACTCACGGATCACCTTCACCAATGCCTCGCGAAAAGCCGCAAGGTGAGTGCCGCCCTGCGTCGTATTTTGTCCGTTAACGAAGGAATAATAATCCTCACTTCCACCCGGGCTATGGGTGAAGGCCACATCGATATCCTTGCCAGTCAGGTGGATCGGATCATAAAGCGGAGCCTCATCCATCTCCTCCTTGAGAAGGTCGAGGAGGCCATTGCGTGACTTGAATTTTTTCCCGTTGAAAACCAGCGCCAGCCCCGGATTCAAGTAAGAATAATAGCGGCACATCTTCTCCACGAAGGGATCGCGGAACTTTGTTCGCTTCGGAAAAACGGTTCGATCCACGTCGAAGGCCAAGCGAGTTCCGCCCTCTCCTTTGTCCGCTTTTGGTCGCTTCATTTCCTCAACAACCTGGCCTTTCGAAAACTCAATCGCCTTCGTCTCCCCCTCGCGCCAAGCCTGGATCTCGAAGAAATCACTCAACGCATTCACCGCCTTGATTCCAACGCCATTCAAGCCCACCGACTTCTTGAAAGCCTCACTATCATACTTGGCACCCGTATTGATCTTGGCCGCACAGTCCATCAATTTGCCAAGCGGGATTCCCCGTCCAAAGTCTCTCACCTCGACCCGGCTCTCGTCATCGATATCAATTGTGATTTCCTTGCCATGACCCATCACGAACTCGTCCACCGAGTTGTCGAGCGCCTCCTTCAGCAAGATATAAATGCCATCGTCCGCCGAAGATCCGTCTCCCAGCTTTCCGATGTACATCCCCGGACGCAAACGAATATGCTCCCTCCAATCGAGGCTCTTAATATCGTCTTCAGTATAACTCGCGGCGGCGGCCATGGAGTGAGAATATTTAACTTTTCCAAAGCATCAAGAACTCTCTCCCCGCTTGATCCAATTCCGCACCCATCCCACGAGTTCATCAGCCACCTCCTCAGAAGAAAACGAGACCAGATTCATATTCTCAGGCCCACGTAATTGAACCTGAAAACGGGAATCCCCATTAGAATGCCCGATCCGGATCTTCATCACCTCACGGATCTCGGCACAGGACCACGAGTCCTTTTTCGAAATTCGCCCGCCCCGTTTCACCGTCGCAAAATCGACTCGGTCCGTCTCGAAGGAATACTTTTTGACTTCCCCAAGTTTCAAATATCCGCCCACCAACAGCACCAAGCCGCCCAGAGTAGCCACCAAGCCCACCACCATGCCAAGTCCATTGAAGACCAGATCTATCACGCGAAGGATCCCGGATTTCCCATCTCCATCGTCCAGAATTTCCGGCCCCAAGCATAACACTAGCCCCACTGTCACGTGGAATGCTCCCGCAAAAAACATCCATAGCCCGGCCCGCCCGCGCACCGTCAAACGAAAGCTCCCGCCCTGCCCTGGCTCGAGCTCCACCACCCCATCATCGATCGCGCTGCCCGCGAACTCCCCACCTTGAAGTTCCGATTCATCCACCTTTGGCGCCACGCCCATCGCCTGTTGCCATTGCCCCAATAACCACCGCTTTTCGTCTCGGGACACCTCCAGATCCACTTTGAGATCCTTGCCCTTCTTCCGAGCAATCACCAAATCCATCGTCGTTCCCGATTCGCTCTCAGAATCCAGATCCAGCCGAATCCCTTCCAACTGCCGGGACGGAACTCTCTTCTCCTTGATTCTCCCGAACAAACGACGGATCACTTTAAAATCGTCGCGATTGATTCGTACAGAAACCTCCCCCCAACATTTCCAAGCTCCCACATAGAAGAGCCACAATCCCACCGACGAAAAAGGAAGCATGAATGAGGCAAAAATCAGCCCTCCTTTGAGACTAGTCCCTTTTCCTACGCATAAAACAATCCCCACGAAGGCCAAACAAAACAGGAACCACACCAGCCCAATAACTAACTCGGAATTCATTTTTCCCGTCCCCGGAATGACCCAACGAAAATTAGTTGATCGAATCCGGCTTCCCTCCGGTTTCGTTTCCAGCGGACTGGTCAGCTGCCCCCCACTCTTAATGACATCGACCAAGCTTCCCCGCCAATCACACCGACCGCAAGCCATCTGCGCCTTGAGCCCACCCTCGGGCATTATAGGAGGAAGAAGCAGCGACTGTCCGCAATCCGGACAAAACACGCCTTTTTTTCGCATTAAGTGATACGCCTTCCGAGAAGCAAAATCCTTCAGCCGCGCAATCACAATTTCACATTCTCAAATTCCTCCCAAGTAAGAATTGGGAAAGCAACAACTTACCAAAAAAGAAAAAACCGACATCCTGAAGCTCGAGGCTTCATGGTGCCGGCTTTCTCGGTTGAATTACTTTTTCGGGTCTTTTCCTGCCTTCTTTTTGGCGGCCTTTTTTGCCACCTTTTGCACGGCCGACTTCTTCTTGGTTGCCACCTTCTTGACGGCGGCATCCTTGATTGGCGGTGGCGGCGGGATCTCATCGTCATCACTTCCACCGTGGCTGAGGATGAACTGAAGATCGTCGACTCCCAAATTACTGGCAAATCCCTCGTCACCCAAAATATTGGTCACGAGGGCCGTCTTTTGGTGCTGCAAAATCCGGATCTTCTCCTCCACGGAGTCGCGGGTGAGAAGACGGTATGCGATCACCTTGTTCTTCTGGCCAATTCGGTGCGTCCGGTCGATCGCCTGATTCTCCACCGCAGGGTTCCACCATGGATCGTAAAGGATCACGTAAGACGCCGAGGTCAGGTTAAGGCCGGCTCCACCCGCTTTCAACGAGAGAAGGAACACCGAAGCATCCTTGGTAGTCTGGAACTTCTCGATCTCCCCCTTCCGGTCTTTGGTTTGACCAGTGAGGTAGTTGAACGGACGGCTCTCAACTTCAAGACGCGTCTTGATGATATCAAGCATCGAAACAAACTGCGAGAAGACAAGGACCTTATGTCCCTCTTCGCGAAGCTGATCAAGCAGGTAGAAAAGAGCATTCATCTTGGCGCTCTCCTCCCTGAGCCACTTTGGATCGATGAGACCCGGGTGACAACAAATCTGACGCAGGCGCATCAGGCCCTGAAGAATTGCGAAGCTGTTCTTCTTCACCGCCTCGTCGGAATCGAGTCCCAACAAAGCCTGCTGAATCCGCTTAAGTTCCACCTTGTAGAGTTCCTCCTGGATTCCCTCCATTCCCGCGAACACTTCCTCCTCTGTCCTTGGTGGGAGATCTTTCGCAACCTGGCCCTTTGTCCGGCGAAGTAGAAAAGGACGAAGACGCGCGGCAAGACGGTTTTGGCTACCCGGATCCTTGCGTTTATCAAAGCGACGCTTGAAATAAGCTCGAGTTCCAAGAACTCCGGGCATCGCGAACGCCATCAGCGACCACATGTCCATGAGGCGGTTCTCAATCGGAGTACCAGTGAGGACCAGACGGTTTTCTGCATCCAATTCACGGGCGCATTTCGCGGCCTTGGAATCGGGGTTCTTAATCTGCTGTCCCTCGTCAAGAATCACGGTTAACCAACGAATTTTGTTCAGCTGATCTCCGCAAACACGAAGCTGGGCATAGTTAAGAACGAGGATATCGAGAACGTTGTTTACTTCCTCGATATCGAGATCGTCACGGGTTCGCAGGACCTTCACTTTGAGCTGGGGGGCAAACTTCCCGGCCTCGGTCGCCCAGACATCAAGAACCGACTTCGGACACACCACAAGGGCTGGTCCAATCTTGGCTTTGGCATCCTTGGTTTCATCGATGTATTTGCGAAGCCACAGAATGTAAGTGATACTCTGGATCGTCTTACCAAGACCCATGTCATCGGCAAGAATTCCGCCGAAACCATTTGTCGCAAGATAAGCGAGGAACTGGTAACCCTCCACCTGGTAGGGTCGCAAGGTCGCATTGAGTTCCTCGGGAACATCAGGCTTGATGTCGATCTGAATATCGCGAGCGCGATCCTTGATTCGCTTCCAGGCCTTTGGATCGAAGACCTCGGCAGCCTTAGGATCGGCCAACTGCATGGCGTGCATGCGGTGGGTCTCGCCGGAGAGATCGAAAGGATCGAGTCCAAGCCGGGTCACGGCATCGCGCTGATCAGGATCAAGTTTGATTTCAAGACGCATCCACGAGCCATCGTCCATCCGGACATAACCACCGCGAGCGGCAACCAACTGACGAATTTGGGACTTGGAAAGATTGACGCCTTCAACATCGATCACCACCCGAAGGTCGAACCAATCGATCTCCTGGTTCACCACCTCGAAGCGGATCGCTGCCGTAACAGGGTCGCTGAGAATGGTCTTCAATTTGGCCTCAATATCGAGCTCAGCCGACTCCGGCATTCCTTCGATCCATTCGGCAAACTTCTCAGGAAACTGTTTGGTGATCCGTCCTTTAAAAGCTTCCAATTTCTCGTCATAGGTCAGCCCCATTTGAAGGAGAATCTCCGGAATTGGATAAAGCTTCTCACGCGCAAAGCGGAGAAGAGCCTTTCCTTTCACCGGTTCCTGCTTAATCAGATCCCAACCCGCTTTGATGAGCTTCTCTTCGCGACGCCCTTTGGCTTCAAGAGCTTTGACGTCAACGACCAAGTGCTCGGTCTCCGCAGCGGTCAACCCCTGCTCGACCCACATCTTCAAATGAGGGAAGAGATCCAAATCGGTCACCCGACGCTTCATGGAAGGCGGCAGGCTTGCACCAACCTTGCGGAGGAACTCCACTCCTTCGAGGGAATCAATCACCACTTTGGGGATCGAGTAACGAGGCATGATCTCGGTGTCCTCCAACCAACGCGGAGGTCCGGGAAAGACAGTCTCGTCAGACTGATAAAGCTCAGTCCGGCCCGGAAGCAAACGTACTGAGTGTGAAACATTTTCTCCACTCTTTGTTACCAACTGAAGAGCGAAGGAATTCGGATCCATGGGATCGTCGTCACAAAGCCATCGCAAAGGTTCGTCGACCACCCGGAAAGGATTTTCATCAAGGTTCGCCATGTAACCCTTCAGCTCCTTTTGGTGGAAAAGAAGGTTCATGAAGCAACAAGCGTCTTCATTCTCGAGATCGAGGTAAAGTTCACCGGTCTTTTCGCTGTAGCGCAGGAAATGCTCCCAGAGAATCTGACTCGCCGCATCCATGCGCAGCGCCGAAGCATCAAACAACTTCAAGATTCGTTCGATTTCACCCTTTTCGCGAAGTGAAACCCACTCTTCATGATGCTCCTCACGTGCTTCCACACGGGCCTCATTAATGGTGGAAATCAGGCGAAACTCAATCTTATGAGGAATCTCCTGGGGCGGACGTTCATTAACGCTTTCAATCCGGTCATACCAAGCCGCAACCTCTCTCTCCTGCTCCCAGTCGCGCATACGGCGTTGAACATTTTCGAGGTCCGTGACCGCGTCCATGAAATCAGGGTAGCGGAGATTTTTCTTATCGAAGGCATACCCCAAATAGTTCCAAAACTCGAGAATATCTCCCGGAGGCACCGGCCAAAGCTCCAGAGGCTCGTAGCTGGCAATTTCCCATCGGGGATTAAGGCGGACCATATCATGATCGTGGATCTCTCCCTCGATGACATATCTCCGGTAACGCTTCTCAACCCGGAAAACGAAATCCGCCTCTTTGTCATCAAGTTCGCGATCAAGCTTCTCCTCGATGAGGTCAACAATCGGAGTGTCGTCAAACTCGTTGGGCGATTCCGGAAGATCTTCCCCCCGATGAAGGCGCTCGAGCATGGCCGCGAACATAACGGCTCCGGCAGTTTCATCGTCTTCGGTCGAGCAGCTGCCAAACCAACGATTACCCTGAAGCCTCAAAGTCGTGCGATGCACGCCCCCCTTGTCCTCAACCCGCCCCTGAATGAAGAGGTGGTTACCAAAAATCTGTGTCACCGCACCTTCTTCCTGAAGGTGTTCCCCACGCTTACGGGCAACTTCCGGGAAACTATTGAGGAAATTCAACGTTGCCCGGTCCGGGTTGAGTGCGGTCATATTACTAGCCATTATCGTCTCTTTAATAAGTGAAAGAAAACCGTAGCCAAGCACCCCGAAGAGGCCGTTAGCGACGGCGAGGGTTTTATATTAATGCCAAGTTGTAAAAATAAGCAACACAAAGCGTCATTGAATTCATCGAAGATTCGCCCGTCACCTGAAAGAACCTTGATTCTATCACTGTTAGAACCCGAACCTTTTCCTGTTCGGCTCTATGAAAGTGACCTTCCGCAGCGCCCTAATCGCCGGCTCCTGGCTGATTGCCCTCGCAATCGGCCTTCTTCTCGGGCGCCAAATCGCCCCGAAGGGCGGGTCTGCGGGCGATTCTGAATCTCAGGACTCATCCGGATCCACCCTCGCTTCCAAATCGCTTGATTCTCCTTCATACATCGCCGAAGCACGGAAAGCCGGACGGCGCAAGGTCACCGCCGGATCCTCCGCCACAGACGAGGAAGCAATTTATCAGAGCATGATCGATCTTTCCGACGTTCTTAATGTTGGAAATCGGATCGAGCGCACCCGCCAGATGATCGAGTTCATTGATCGACTCGATGACACCGAAATGGCCGATATCGTCCAGAATTTCCGCGAAGCCGGGTGGGTTGATTACAATCGAAACGAGTTTTCAATGTTGATCTCGGCCTGGATGGACCGCGATCCCTTCACCGCAATTGCCTTTCTTGACGAAAGCGAAGCCGATGGCTGGACCCGCAAAACCGCCATTTCAGCCTGGGCGGCCGATAGCCCCGAAGATGCCGCCAACGCTATTCAAAGCCTCGAAGACAGTGGAGAAGTCAATGACTGGGTGGTCGGGTTAATCGAGGGAATGGCCAGGAATGATCCAGAAGGGGCCCTGCTGGCCCTCAAGGACATTGAAGACGGAAATACCAAAAAGCAGGCAATTCGAGAGATTTTGCCTGAAGTGGTCATCAGAGGTGCTGAATTTGCGGGCGAATGGATCGAGCAAATTCAAGATCCAAAGCTCCAGCGCGAGACAGCAAAACGCCTAGCCAGTTCGTTGGCACGCCGAGACCCTCAGTCAGCCTCTGATTGGGTCAGTAATATGACCACCGCGGCCACCCGGCGTGATGCCTCAGAGGTGGTCTCTGAAATTTATGCCCAACAGGATCTTGATGGTGCCAAGTCCTGGGCCGAAAGCCTCCCTCACGACACCATGACCGAAGCAGCGGAAGGGATTACAAAGCATCTCGCGCGCAAAGATCCGATCGAAGCGGCAAATTGGCTGCGCGGCTTGGGAGACGATCCCGACCTCGATGGCGCCCGAATTCGTTTTTTGCAAGAAGCTGGCAAACAAGATCCACAAACAGCCCTAGAAAATGTTCCCACCCTCTCCCGCCCCAACGATCAGGAGCACTACTATCGTGACATCCTCAATCGATGGCGCAAAAACGATCAGAGCGCAGCTGTCACCTGGGCCACCGAAAACTCAGAATCGCTCCCGGACAAGGTCCTGAAAGGGATTCTTCCCAAGCCCAAGAAGCAAAAGAAGAAATAAGGGCAAAAAAGAAGAGTGATCATCATGACCACCCTTCCCCTTTAAAATATTTGGATCCGGCAAACTGCCGGAAGGATTTAGCAGCCTCATCCGCCGCCTTCACTCTCACCGCCACCACCTCCGCAGCATCCTCCGCTGGTCGCTTGCGCAATATCCTCCGGAGTCGGAACGCGCCCGAGCTCCAAAGTCATTCCAACCATGCGGCTCACGCTCGACTGAAGTGTTTCAAGAGCCTGCTGGGCCTGCATAAAATCGGAAGCAATCGGGTTGTCCAAAAGCTGCGCACGAGCACTTTCAAATTCCGCGATTTCACTCTCGGCCAGCTGAAGGCCCGATTGCTGCTTCTGATTGAGAGCCTGTCCACTTTCGTGTACTGATTGGTAGCTTAAACGCGCTTCATCATCGCCGAGGAATTTCTCCACTTTCTGGAGAAGATCACGGTAATCCGAGTCACTGGCGATGGTTTCGCAAAGATCACGGGTCTTCGCCATGACTGCTGAGTCGTCCTCTAAAAGGTTCATGGGATCGACATACGCGCCGCCGACGCCGGCCGCAACCGCAGATTTATTCTTTATTATAAACTCCCGAACGAACGGATCCGAAAAAAAGACACGCCCAGTGGCGTTTACAGGTTAGTATTTTTATATCATGAATTCAAAAACCGGACTTTTTGCCGCAGCCTGGGCGGTCAGCTGCGGAGCTGCCTTTCTCGTTGGACGGGGATCTTCAGACTCTCCGGAGACTGCTGAAAACCTTGCCTCCAAGACGAACCCTGCCACTTCCAGCGCCAGAGCAGCCTCTCGTGGAGGCTCATCTCCGGGGACATCGACGTCCACCGGCCGGAGCGCTTCGGCGTCGACCGGAAGCTCAAGCAGCGGTCAAATCGAAGCTGTCCGCGAAGAGGCCAAGGCTCTTAAAAACATGACAGACCCGATTGCCCGGGCCGAAAAATTCCTCGAATTCGTCAAAAATCTCTCCCCTGACCAATATCTCGACGCAGTCGACGCCTACCGGGAGGGAGGAATCGAGAACGAGCAATTCGGCGAATATCGCATGCTCCTGTCAGCCTGGGCCCAGGTCGATCCACTTCAGGCTCTTGACTACGCCAAAGAGAAGACTGGAACCAGTTTCGCCCGACAGACGATTCTCTCAGCCTGGGCCAAGAACGACACCGAAGGCGCGGTGACGTGGGCCCGCGACAACTTTGACAGTGAAGCCAAAGGTGCAGACGCCAACCCTTGGCTTATCGGGGTGATTGAAGGCATCTCCTCAACCGATCTCGGTCGCGCCACCCAACTTCTCGAAGAACTCCCCTTCTCCCGTGGCCGCGGCCAAGCACTCGATGCCGTCTTTGCAGAGGTAGCCAGTTCCGGCCCCGAAAACGCAAAACGTTGGATCGCCAGTCTCACGGATGAAAAACTCAAATCCGGAGCCGCGGGACGCCTCGCCGGTCAACTTGCAAAAGAAGACCCTCGTGCCGCAGCCGAATGGGCTTCGTCGATGGGAGCGGAAATTCTCAAGTCCTCAGCCGGAGAGATCGTTCAGCAGTGGGCCAATGAAGACCTTTCGGCCGCTCGAATCTGGGTCGAAAGCCAACCTGAAGAAATCGTCGCCTCCGCCGGACCGGCTCTCGTCCGCGAAATGATTCAAAATGAGGATGTCGTGGCAGCCTCTGATTGGCTCGCAGGCTATGAAGGTAATCCAGCCTTCGACGATAGTGTCAAATCTCTCGTTTGGCATTCCATGGGCGACGAACCGGCCCTCGCCGCAGATTGGATTATGAGACTTTCCTCTACAGACGACCAGCGGAACACTTTTCACCGCATGGTCGGAAGGTGGATGAGCAACGACGAGGCCGGAGTGGTCGATTACGTGAACAACAACCCGGTTCCCGAGGGCATAAAACAACGTGTCGAAATGACCCTCAAAAGGCGTCAGGAACAAAAATAAAAACTAGTCATGAAGATCTTACTCAACGTCGCCATCCTCCTCAGCGCAGCCCTTCTCTTCTCTTCTTGTAAAACCGAGACTGTCGACGTCAAACCCGACGAACCGACCGATCCCGAGAAGCACAAAACAATCACACTTGGAGGCGGTTGCTACTGGTGCGTCGAAGCGGTCTTTCAGCAACTTAAAGGAGTCGTCTCGGCAACGTCCGGCTTCATGGGCGGGCACATCCCCAACCCAACTTCCGAAGACGTCTACTCACAAACCTCCGGACACATTGAAGTGGTTCAAGTTGTCTTTGATCCTGAAAAAATCACCACCGAAGAGATCCTAAAATGGTTCTGGAAAGCTCATGACCCAACCGATGCCCTCGGCCAAGGTGTCGACAAAGGCCCCATTTACATGAGCAACATTTTCGTTCATTCCGAAAAACAGAAAGTATTCGCTGAGGCTTCAATAAAAGAAGCTCAAGCAGATTTCGATAAGCCTATCATTACCACAATCCGCGAAGCCGAAGAATTCTATCCGGCCAAGGAGGAGCATCAGGACTACTATTTCCGCATGAAGGGGGAAAATCCTTATTGCCCTCAGCAAATCACTCCAAAGCTTAAGAAGCTGGGCCTCGATCATTAAAAAAAGCCCGGGCTCCAGCTCCCAATCATCGACGGAAAACCATAAGCCCACAGGGTCAAGCTCTGGCCTCAAGGGATATCTCAACGGCAATGTCATTGACACCAATCAGCTTGGAGATGCCCTTTTTCAGGTCGTTTAAAAACGATATGCCTTGGAGTTTTTCGGAGAAAGGATTCACCCTTGATGAACTCCAGATTTATCGCTGCCCACTCCCCACAATTAGCATCTGAAAACTCTTCAACGGCAACACCCAGCCAAACGCCGCATAATAGGAATTGAGAGCAATTTTTCAAGAACACTGAAATAACGAGGTAGCCACAAAGAGAGCTCAACTTCGACATCATCCATCTTGGTGAAGTAATTACTTCTTCGGAAACCTGGCAACGCGAATGGCCTTCTCTGGAGCATCAGCAAGCAAGTGGCCCCGAAGCGCGGAATAGGCTCATTCGTCATCGGCCTTGGCTAAAACCTCGGACTCAATTGCTTCGATCAAATCACGGAGCACATGCAGGCCTTCGCGCTTCACCGCATCGATCCCACTGGGCCACTTCAAAGTCTCCTCAAGGTCTGCAATCTCATCGACCGCGCGACGGATGTATTCATCAGACTCCTCCTTAGGGTCAACCAAAGGAAGTTGATCAGCACTCACATCATCCAGAGTAAGACGGTAGATTTTAAACTCCTTTTGATCCCGCTTCTCAATCTCCGCAAAGCGCTCGGTCCGTTCTTTAATTCTTAAGGCACGACGTTTTTCATCCTCTTTCAACTCTACCAACCTCTCCTCTAGATTGAGAGAAATCAGATTCTTCTCACGAGAAGCTCTCGCCCTCTCGATGTCAGTGAGCAGATATTTAAAATATTGTTCACCTTCAATTCGTTTACTGCTCTTCTGCGCCAGTTTGGGAATAAAAAGCCCACCCCGGTCAAGCGGTCTAAAGTTTGGGCTCCGACGAATAATATCGTGTGGGAGAGCATACTTTTTAAGCCCCTCACCATTTTTAAAAGCATCACTGAGATCTGGAAAAATCAAATCCGGAATCACTCCCTTGATTTGTACCGAACTGCCGGAAACCCGGTAATATTTTTGAAAAGTCAGCTTCAACCACCCAGCCCCTTCTCGATCCGCGAGAACAGGCATATAGTCAGAAATATCCATCGTCTTCTGAACGGTCCCTTTTCCGTATGTGGATGAGGCCCCGATGACAACCGCTCGATTGTAGTCCTGAAGAGCGCCCGCTAAAATCTCAGTCGCCGACGCACTGTTCTTGTTGGTCAAAACTATCAACGGGCCATCGTAGAGTGGTTTGCGATAAAGAGATTTGAGCGCACGAATTTGCCCGCTTTTTGAGCGAACCTGAACCACCGGAACACGACCTGTCAAAAAGAAGCCGGTGAGTCGCTGGACTTCCGGCAGCGACCCGCCCGTATTATTGCGCAAATCAAGAGCAAGCCCGTCGACTTCTTCCTCTTTGAGACGCGCCAGCAATCGTTCAACGTCGACCGAAACCCGGCTCCCCGAATCATCAAAATCAAAGTAGAACGAAGGGATCGTCATGACGGCGAGACGCAAGGACTCCCCCCCCTGTTGATAATGGTAGACCCGTGCGGTGGTGAGTTCATCCTTCATCGTCACCACCCCGCGTGGGATGGCGATATCAACAATTTGATCTTCCTCATCCACTTCACGTCTCACTCTTAAGCCAACCGGAGCATCAACCTCTCCCAAGATATCTTCAATCACTCTATCAATTGACTTGAAGAGGACACTTTTCCATTTGCCATTATTTTTTGCCGAAACGGCGATAATCCGATCGCCCAACTTTAAATCACCCTGGCGATCGGCCGGACCACCATTTACGATTCCTTTGATTTCGATCTCCCCATTGTCATTACTGTCCAGTCTCGCTCCAATACCGACCAATTCATTACTGACATTGATCTTAAACTGAGCCATTTCAGTTGCGCTAAAGTATTCACTGTGCGGATCATAAGCTTTGGTCACCGCCGAGAAAAAGTAGTTGGCGACATCCTCTTCTTTCATTTCCTCGATCGCATTGAGCAATCGGTCGAACTTGAGCTCAACTGTCTTTTTTACCGATGGTTTTTTGCGAAATGGGTCCGGCTTTCCCTCCTCAATCGCACGGGCCTTGAGCCTCTCACGACGAACCATCTCCGAGAGTATGAGATCATCCAAGTTATCACTCCAAACCTTCTGCAGTTCCAGACCACTGGTTAGCCAGGAGGCTTCACTTCGGTCAGTCATGACACTTCTCTTTTCCTTGAACGAAAACTCTTTGGCCGCGAGGAGATATTTCACATAGGTCACCCGGGCCGTGACTCGTCCCCGATAAACGTTGTGAATCCTTTTTGCCACCGGCATGATGGACTTGGTACTGATCCGATCATGAAGCATCCGCTCGTAGCGGCGCTTGAAATCCACCACTTCATGATCCAAAAAATAGATCTTATTTTCATCAAGAGAATCGAAATATCGCTCCAGAAATCTACGACTTAAATCCTCGTTGAATGGCAGGCGCGCGTAGTGGCTATTTTGAAGCATCCTTACCAATTCGCGCCCCACCATTTCGAAGTCTGCACCGCGGGCAGGCGCTGCCGAAAAAATCCCGGCGGCCAATACCATGGCGATCGTAAATCTGCGAAAACTTAACATAAGGGAAACTTAATTTGGGGGAGAAAGCCCGACTTTTCAATCCAGATGCCGAACCGTGTCACATCTTGCAGTGACACAGGATGATCCTACGTTCAGTATTCGGGAAATCTTTAACTTATGTTCGATCAACTTCCCTCCGCCCTCCAACACGAAGGGCGTCTTTCACGGCGACTTTTCCTCGCCTATGCCGCCTCCCTCTCTGCAGTTCCCCTGCTCGGCCAAACCGCAGGCACTCCTAAAAAGGTCAACTTCACCTCTGACCCCTTCTCAATGGGAGTGGCATCAGGCGACCCCGATCACGATAGCGTAATCCTCTGGACCCGCCTCGACCCCAAACCACTTGAGCCGGGCGGAGGAATGCCTGACCACCCCGTCGAGGTCCTTTGGGAAATCGCGACTGACGATTCGTTTAAAAAGATCGTCACCTCCGGCAAGACCACCGCCACTTCCGCGCTCGGGTTTTCAGTTCACATCGAAGCCAAAGGCCTCAAGCCCAATCACTGGTACTACTACCGCTTTCAATCTGGCGATGCCACCAGCCCAATCGGACGCACCCGGACCATGCCATCTCCAGATGCCAATCCAGACAAGCTCAGGTTCGCCGTGACCTCCTGTCAACATTGGGAACAAGGTCTCTTCACCGCCTACCAGCAAATGAAGCGCGACGAGCCAGACCTCGTCTTCCACCTCGGCGATTACATTTATGAATATGCAGCCGGTAAAGGTGGCAACGTCCGCCGCCACCTCGGACCCGAAATCGAAACACTAGAACAATACCGGCTTCGTTACAGCCAATACCGGACCGATCCCGATCTACAGGCCATGCATGCGGCTTGTCCGTGGTTTCTGACCTGGGACGACCACGAGGTCGACAACAACTACGCGAACGATATTTCCGAGCGACGTGGCGTTACCCCGGCCCAACTTCTCCTTCGGCGTGCCAATGCCTACCAAGCTTACTACGAAATGATGCCACTTCGCCCCACCTCGCTTCCGAAGGGACCCAATATGCAACTTTACCGCAAAGGCAATTTTGGAAAACTAGCCGAACTCTTCGTCCTAGATACCCGGCAATATCGGAGCGACCAGCCCAACAACGATGGTCGTGGACCTCTTAATGAAAACTCACTCAATCCGCGCAACACCCTCCTAGGCGAGGAGCAACGAAAGTGGCTTTTCGAATCACTAAATTCTTCAGGGGCAACCTGGAACGTACTCGCCCAGCAAGTCATGATGGCTCTGGTGGACCGCAACACCAAGGGCGACACTGTGTCCTACTCCATGGATCAGTGGCCGGGATACGCCGCAGAACGCCAAAAACTTCTCGAACACATTCGCGATCATAAGATCGCCAACGCAGTCGTCCTCACAGGTGACATCCACTCAAACTGGGCCAACGAATTGCGCGTCGATGATCTTAAATCCGACCTCCCGACCATTGCCACCGAGTTTGTTACCACCTCCCTCTCCAGCGGAGGAAATGGCACTTCCCAAGCCTACGATCTGAGCGACCGCAATCCCTGTAATAAATTCCACAACCGCGAGCGAGGCTACATCATGTGCGACGTCACACCCCAAACTTACACCGCAGACTACAAAGTGATCAGTGATGTCAAGAAACCCGACGGCATCACCAGCTCCCGCGCCAAATTCGTCGTCGAAGCCGGCAAACCCATCATCCACACCGCCTAAGAAAGCGGTCATGAAATCCCGCCGCCAAACGATCGTCGCCTCGGTCCTGCTTGCTGCCGTCTTTACGATCCCATCGTATCATTTCGCAAGAGAAAATGCGGAGCTCACCGGAAGATCCCCAGAGCTTCGTCGAATGGCAAAAGGAACAATCAGCGGAATGACCGGGTCCAAAAACTTAAGACAAGCTAAGGTTTTGAACCGAAAAATTAGCTTAATTTCCGATAAATGCAGGCTTGACGGTTCCCTACCATCCCCCTAGTTTCCCGCTCCCCGTTGGACCCCGGGGGCTATTAATCATGGAAAAACATACTCGTGGCGTTGAAGTCAAAAGTGGAGAGAGCGTCGATCGCGCCCTAAAGCGCTTGAAAACTAAGCTCGATACCGAGGGCATCCTCGAAGAGATGCGCCGCCGTCGCTCCCATGAGAGCACCATTACCCGCGCTATTCGCAAGGCACGCACCGCACCAAAGCGTAACAAGGTCCGTTGGAGATTTCAGAGTGAATCTCAAGTCGCGACAGCTGAAGCTGCCAGAGCCGCCAGAAACGCAGAGTAAGACTTTTAAAATCTAAACTCGGGTCCAACCAATTGTCGCCTCGCAGGATATTTTCCTCCGAGGCGCTTTTTTTAGACCAATTTTCAGTCTAGATTTGTTGCTTCAAAGTGAAAAACACCGCTTGCAGCACTAATTTCGTGAGGTAAGATACCCCTGCTATGAACGCAAAACTGAAAATCGGCATTATGTGTGCCTTCGGAGCATTAACCCCGGTAGCCCTCGCTGCTCCGGTTGATGCTGAAGACGTCGCCGCATCAACCATTGAAGGATACACGGTATCTTTCAGCGGTGGTGGGTGAGGAGCTGCAAACAAGGCCCGTGCGGCCTTGGGAAAAATGGAGGGAGTCGAGAAGGTGATGCTTTCGGGCATGACGGCTTTCGTGACCACCAAAAACCAAGAGGTGAAGTTCACCCGCGTCAACGTGGGAAAAATTCTCAAAGCTGGTGGCCTCAAACTTGAGCGCGTTAAGAA
>JBDNAG010000214.1:0-15592 GCA_039768565.1 Akkermansiaceae bacterium
GAAAGCAAGCCTTGCCCGGACCGGCGCCGTGACGCGCGAGATCAGATTACCCAAGACCAAAAAGGTGAAGCTGATTATCCTCGGCGGACAACGAAACATGGAAGGCGAAGAAGCCTGGCTAGCCGAAATAAAAGACACCCCACTTGCGAAACCGCAAAAGGCTCTCTTCCAATACAATCTTGGCAAAGTCACCACCTCAGATGGATGGCAACACCTCGCCCCGATCAATCACCTTGATGACTTCGGCCCCGAACTCAGCTTCGGACAAAAGCTCATCCCACACATGAAGAGCGATGAGGTTCTCGCCATTTACAAATTCACCGACAGCGGCTCCCAGTCACTCGATTGGCTGCCTGAAGGCTCCAAGGAAACTTACCGCAACCGTTATCAGGATTGGATCACCGGAATCAAAAAGTGCCGCGATGACCTCGTCAAACAAGGCTATCAGTGTGAAATCTCTGCCGTTATCTGGCACTGCGGCGAGAATGACCGCGCCCTCAATTGGATGGCTGACAAATACGCCACCCGCTTCAAAACTTTCATGAACGCCACCCGCAAGGATCTTGAACGACCTCATCTCACCTGGATCCTAACCGAGCAACCCACTCTCCCCGCCAGCATCACCGGAGACAAAAAACTCTACGACCTCAACGCCGACCTCGAAGAACTCGATGCAAGCGACCCAAATCTCAAATTCATCAAAACCTCCGACCTCCCACACAAGCCTGTCCTATTCGGCACCGAGGGAATCATCGCCCTCGGCCAGCGTATGGCTGAAGCTTGGGCGAGGACCCAAAGCAAATAAACGTCAAGCACCTCCCCATGAATAAAACTCTCGCCCTCCTCTGCCTTCTCTCAGCTCCGGCAGTAACCCTCGCCGATGACCTTCAAACCGGCCTCGCCGACCTTACTCAAAAAGGCAAACGCCAGTTCCCCGAAATTCCCGACCTCACAAAGGGCGGCAAAAAGAACGATCGTCACGATTGGAACCTTGGGCCCACCGGAGCACGTGGATGGATGTGGGGCATGTCACTCCGCACGGACTTCGCCCGTCAGATCCTCATCACCAAAGTCGACCCCGGCTCGCCAGCCGACGGAGTCCTTAAAGTCGACGATATCATCCTTGGCATTAACAACAAAAAGTTCGAGAGCGATGCCCGTATCACCTTCGGCAACGCCATCACCGAAGCTGAAAAAAAAGAGAACCATGGTGAGCTTAAACTTCTTTGCTGGCGCGAAGGCAAAACGAAGACCGTCACCTTAAAACTCAAAGTGATGGGAAGTTACGGCAAGCTTTCACCAACCAGCTGCGAGAAGTCTGCCAGAATCATGGAGGACGCCTGCCAACACATCGCCAAGAATGGCATCGGTCGAGATATCACCGGGCACTGCAATGCCCTCGGCCTCCTTGCCAGCGGGGATGAGGAATACCTCCCCATGGTTCGCGACTACGCACGCTCCCTTCGAGTCAAGGACGCTTACCGCATGTCCTCCTGGCGGATGGGCTACATGAACATCTTTCTTTCGGAATATTATCTCCTCACCAAAGACGAAGAGGTTCTGCCAAAGATCCGCGAAATGGCACTTTATTTGGCGGGCGGACAAAGCCTCGTTGGAACCTGGGGACACAACAACGCAAGAGAAGGTGGAATCCTCCTCGGGTATGGGGCAATGTGCCAACCTTCCCTCTCGTGCGCCGTTTCACTCATCCTGAATCAGAGATGTGGTATTGATGACCCCATCGTCGAAAAGGCCATCCGCAAATCAGAGATCTTCTTCTCCGGCTTCGTCAATAAAGGCAACATTCCTTATGGCGACCATTCGCCACGCGAGGTTCACGACAGCAACGGACGGAGCTCGCTAGCCGTCATCTTATTCGACCTCCTCGGCAACCCCGAAGCCTACCAATTCTTTTCCCGCATGACCGTCGCCTCTTACAGTCAACGCGAAGAAGGTCACACCGGAAACTTCTGGAGCTACACCTGGGGACCACTTGGAGCCATGCGGGCCGGCCCCGAGGCAGCGGCAGCCTTCATGGAAAAGCAACAATGGTTTTACGATCTCGAACGACAATGGGACGGCGGCTTCACCTATCAGGGCGGAGCCAATATGATAGGGTCCGAACACACCACACCCGGGTGGGACACCACCGGAGCGCGTCTCCTTACCTACGCCATGTCCTTGCGCAAACTCGAAATAACGGGACGCGGACTCAAGCTTGAAAAAGCCCTCACCGGCAAGTTCCTTGCTGATACCATGATCGCCGGGAAAGGTTACAACGTCTGGTATCGCCAGGGGCTGATCAAGACTGACACCTTCGACGCTCTACCTGACGACGAACTCCTCAGGCGCCTCAACACTTGGTCAATGCCCATGCGAATTCGGGTAGCCAAATCCCTCGCCAAAAAGTCCACCAATCACGTTCCCACCCTGATAAAGATGCTCGATATTGTGGATCGGGAAATCATCCTTGGCGGGATCTACGGGCTCGAATACCAGGGACGCAAAGCCGAATCCGCTATCGACGGCCTGGTTGCCTTACTCACTCATAAGGACGAGTGGATTCGATTTCGCGCTGGTTGCGCTCTCTGCGCCATTGGCGAGCCCGCCCGAGAAAAAGCCGTGCCCGTTCTTCTAAAAATGGCTTCCACAACCGTTCCAAATGATCCGCGTGAAATGAACCAACGCTACGTCGCCTTCTGCCTCTGGGGTGATGGTGCCAATGGTTCGCCCAGAGGCCTCCTCCGTCGCGATATGAAAGGAGTCGATCAAAAGCTCCTCATTCCCGCCATTCGCCGCCTCATCCGAAATCAGGACGGCCTTGTCCGCAACTTCGTTTCAAAAGGCATGGATAAAATGAGCTTTGAAGATCTCGCGCCCCTTTGGGACGACATTGCCTGGGGAGTAGAAAACCCTTCACCCAGCGGGATCATGTTTAACGCCGACATCAGGGAAACCGGCATGAAACTCCTCGCAAAATACAACTTTAAGGAAACCATCCCAGTCACCGCAAAGTTTGTTCTGACCATGAAACCCCACGGTTCCCAGGCCCGCATCTTCCGCATCATGGACATTTTAGAAAGCTTCGGAACCGAAGCTAAATCAGCCCTCCCCTCTCTCTACAAGGCACGCGCTTATTACCAGGCCAACCTTGGCCCCGGTAAGCTCCTTGAATTTCCCACCTGGGCCACCAAGGAATTCTTTAAGGGACTGAACGATGGAATCGAAACCATTGAAAATGCGACCGAAACGCCTGAAAATCTCAAATCGTTCGAAGACATCAAGATTGAGGAAGCTGAGTAACCTCGAAAAAACAACTCTAAAGCTGTTTAAGAAAAGCATGGATCGCACCAGCTTCAAGCGATCGTGCGCTTCCGGTTTTTGATGTCAGGAAGATTCCAAGCACCCGACCCCGTTGATCAACGATTGGACCGCCTCGCTGACTTTGAGTGGCATCAAGAGCCAGCCTCGAGGTAGGTTGATTATTCCAGGCCTCCATCGGCAAGAGGACGGTACAAAAGATTGGCCCGGCAATATTCTTATTCTTGCTTGAAAAGCCGAAGAGCTTAAGCCCCAGCCCTGGCTTCAGATCTTCGCGATCGCCAATTGGCAGCAGCTCATGCCTTTCATAATCAATTTTCAGAGCCGCAATATCGTGCCCCTCTGAAACGCCCAGAACCTTTGCGACGAACTTGCGCCCATTTTCCAAGGTTACCGTCACCGGCAAAACCTCACGCTCTTTATTTAAAAGGAGCCACTTGCAAGCGAGCACATATCCGCCATCCCGGTAAAAGAACCCGGTCTCGTCACCATTCTCAGTTGAGATCCGAACGCAGGCTGGTGCCACGTTTCGGTTCAGAGCAGCTCCTTCGAGGGGTTTGAAGTCCCGGGCGTTCAATTCGACCTCTTCTACCTCCAAGACCTTGGCCCGATCGATCTCACCCAATCGCCTCCAGAGGTTGATCGCCGATCCAGGATATCCCGCCGCCATAAGTTGGCCGGCCAATTTCGCGCCCACTCGTAACCGTCCCAATTCACTTTCGGCCTTTCGATAAAAGTCATAGGACAACTCGAACTCTCCTGCATCAGAAGCATGAGCCGCCAAAGTAAGCCAGCGATCCTTGTTGGTCACCAAATCCCGAATAAACTGAATCCGGAATTCATCGTAATTGAGCGCAGGGCGATCAACCCAGGAGGTCCTCTTTACGATTGTTGCCAATAACGCCCCCATGGTGAGCAAAGCATCATTTTCCTTGGAAAATTTTAAATCTCCAAGCATCCGCTCGAAATCCGCAACCTCTTCCATCCACTCTTTCGAATGAGCTTCCTGAGCCCACTGTGATTCCCTGCGTAACTCCTTGGCATCCCGGAAAGCAGCGGATGCCGCCAGCTTGTTGATGCGACCGTGGATATTCGGCTTGAGCCATTGTCGGCCATTCTTATCCAACTGTTTGGCTTTCACCTCCCGTGCTGCAGCAGCCTTCCTGCCTTCGTTCATCTTATGCTCCTTGGTGAAAATCCGCTTCACACTGCGATGCATTTTTTTTCCAAGAGTGACTGTGCGGGCATCTCCTCCGGATACCAAACTCTCCAACTTCTCCAGCGCCAGCTTGGCATTTTCGATAGTCGGTTCATTCAAAGGCCTCACAGATTCCCCCAGTTCCGATCCCCTAAGGGCAGGAATCATGAGTGAAGTGAGAATAACGAACAGGAAGGACTTCATTTGGATGATACACAAAATGTGCACGTAAAATCTTAAATGTTCAAGGGTGGGAATTCGCGCTTGCTCCGCACGAAGCTCCGTCGCAAAACCTTCGTTGATGTCTGGAGTTACTAAAATCGCGATCATCGGAGCCAGCGGATATACCGGTCTGGAACTTCTCCGGCTCGTTTTTTGCCACCCTAATGCAGAGGTCGTCGCCATCACTTCCCGCGCAAACGCTGGAACGAAGGTGACCGATGTATTCCCTCGCTTCGAAAGCCACCCTGGTACCGAAATTTGCTTCATGGAGCCTGACATGAAAACTGTTGCTGAAACCGGTGCGCAAGTTGCCTTTCTAGCCCTTCCGCATGGGACCGCCGCCCCTTTTGCCCGAGACCTTTTAAGACGCGGCCTCAAAGTCATCGATCTAAGTGCCGACTTCCGTCTCGATGATCCGGCCGTATACCACGATTTCTACGACCATCCGCACCCCGCCCCCGAGCTTCTCGACGAAGCAGTCTTCGGGCTTCCCGAAATATACGAAGAGCAAATTAAAAAAGCACGACTCATTGCCTCTCCCGGTTGCTACCCCACCTCAATCATGCTCCCTTTGATTCCTCTTTTGAGGGATGGCCTCATCGAGCACACATCCATCAACGTTTCATCGATGAGCGGAGTGAGCGGAGCAGGTCGCAAAGCGGATCTCTCTCTCATCTTCGCCGAGGTGAATGAAAGCGTCCGCTCCTATGGTCTCCCGCGCCACCGGCACCTCTCCGAGATTGAACAGGAACTGGGAAAAGCCGCAGGTGAAAAAGTAACGATCTCCTTCGTTCCCCATCTCATTCCAGTCACCGCCGGAATCTGCACCACGACCTTCGCAAAATTGACGGGCGATTTCGATCGCGTGGAAGAGGCCCTTAAACAAGCCTACCATGATGCGCCTTTCGTCCGCCTCCGTGGTCCCGGAGTCTCGCCTGACACCAAACATGTCACTGGAACGAACTATGTCGATATCGGCTGGCATCACGATCCTCGCACCGGTCAGATTATCATTCAAAGCACCGAGGACAATCTTGGAAAGGGAGCGGCCGGACAGGCAATTCAGAGTTTCAATCTGATGGTTGGAAATAGTCCAACTGACGGATTGCAAAACCTTTAGAGTTCACGCACCTTCCCCCCCCCATGGATCTTCCCTATACTCGAATCAAAGGCGGTGTTTGCGCTGCCCGCGACTTCCACGGGAGCGCGATCTCATGCGGGATCAAGGAGCCCAAATCGGACCGCCTTGATCTCTCCCTAATTTATTCGGAGAGAGAATGCCTAAGCGCGGGAATGTTCACCCAGAACCGCGTCAAGGCTGCCCCGGTCCGGGTCTCCCAAAGCCACCTTCGCGCCGAAAGCTTACGGGCCATCATCACCAACAGCGGAAATGCGAATGCCTGCACTGGCCCCACCGGAATGCAGGACGCCAAGAACATGGCCAGGGAAACAGCCAAGCTTCTCGCACTCCGACAACGCGAAGTCGGCGTTTGCTCCACCGGAGTGATTGGACTCCCAATGCCCATGATGCGGATCGAACCAAAGTATGAAGAGCTTGTGCGAGGATTGGGGCCCAAGAATGGCAACGACGTCGCCCGCTCCATCATCACCAGCGACACCCACGAAAAAGAGTTTGCAATTTCTTTTGAACTTCACGGTGAGCGTGTCCGCGTCGGCGGTTGTGCAAAAGGTGCCGGCATGATTAACCCCAATATGGCAACCATGCTCTGCTTCATCACCACCGATGCCAAAATTGGCAAGGGCTGCCTTAAGGAAGCGATAGAAAACGGGGTCGAGAATACCTTTAATCGTATCACGATCGATGGCGACACTTCAACCAATGACTCCGTCATCGTTCTCGCCAACGGTGCGGCTGGCAACAAGACAATCCGTCGCGGGACCAAGGAATGCCGCGACTTCAGTCACGCGCTTGAATTCGTGATGAACAAGCTTGCAAAGGCCATCGTACGTGATGGAGAACGCGTCACCAAGTTCGTCACCCTCGAAGTTAAGAGCGCACGCAATGCCTCCGACGCCAAGAAGATCGCGCAAGCGGTCGCGAATTCATCTTTGGTCAAAGCGTCGTGGAATGGCGGGGATCCAAATTGGGGCCGCCTCATTCACGCTGTCGGCTACTCCGGAGCCAGCATTCGCGAGGAGTTTGTCGATATTTATTACGAATCAAAAGCAGCCTGCAAAGGTGGCTTGCAAGCGAAGACGAATCCCGAAGTCCTCCGTAACATTGTGAGCAAGCCGGAGTTTAAGATCACCATCGATCTTGGCATCGGAGACGCCAGCCATCGCATTTACGCGTCCGATCTTTCTCCGGAATACGTCGATTTTAATCGCTCCGAATACGCCTACTGGAAACAGGCCAAAAAGGACGGGTTGGTTTAGGCCAAATCGAGGGCACGGGCGAGGGCTCCGATAATGATATCCCCCTCCTCGTTTCCTACCGATAATCTCAGCAAGTTCGGCGAAACTCCGCAGGCCTCCGCCCAATCGAGCTCAAAGTAGTGAGCCAGCATCGTGTAGGGACTCGCCAGCGTAAACTCGGTCCCCAAGCTAGGGCCTTTGCAAAGTTCCAGGGCATCATAAACCTTTGGCATCTTGCGCGGCTGCTTCAGCGTGAAGGACACCAAACCGCCATAGCCGCCATTCTCCCGACGAATCAGACGGTATTCGTGTGGAGTATTAAACTTGGGATACCAAACCCGCCCAACGGCTGGATGTTCGTGGAGATAATCAGCGATCAATTCACCATTCTGATTCGATTTTTCGACCCGCTGCCGGTAGCTTTTGATATTCGAACTCAAGACCCTGCAATCGGCACTATAAAGTCGAGCCCCCCCTTCGGAGTCTTCCCCAAGAAACGAACGGAACTCGGTCGCCCACGGCGACTCCGCATTGAGCGTAAGCATTCCGCCCATGACATCACCTACTCCAGAAATCCACTTGGTCAGGCTGGTCGTGACAAGATCCGCGTATTTCAAAACCTCGAGGTTAATGGAACTAGCCACCGTATCATCGACAACGAGGGGTACGCCTCCTTGACGACATGCTTCCGAAATTCGAGGAAGGTTGATTGTTCTCAAGAGCGGGTTGCTAGGAACTTCACAAAAAACTGCCGCAAATTCACCTTCTTGGATTCTTCTCACCGCAGCATCGAGATCCTCGCCATCGGCATCATAAAGGAATACGACTCCGTTCCCAAATCGCTCCTGGACCTTCAGAGCATCGACATAAGGAAACTCCAGTTGAAGGGTCTTCTTACTCGGAAAAAGATTCATGACGGCCCGAAAGGCCGCGAAGATTCCCGACATGCCCGTTTCATAAAGGTAATGGTCATCGAGAGCCGCCCCGGAAAACTCCGACAACTGCTGCTTCAGCATCACCACCGACCCGCCCTCGGGTTCGCGCTCCTTGAGGAGATCCTCAGCCTGACGGCTGCTGATAATCTCTCCCGTAAATCTCCAATATTCCATCGCCACCCCAATCGCCGTTTCCGGAACGATCAACGCCTGCATCCCCTCTTCATAACTAGCGATACGGGTCGCCACCGCCAATTTCCTCTCGACATACCGCTGGGCGCCCTGCGCCGCACGCTTGTGGGGGAATACGATCGCCCGCTTGCCCGTTTCCGCAATCTCCTCGGTCGCCTTGGCAAAAACCCTTTTCACCAAAGGGTGCAGAAAAAATCGGGGATATCCCGCTTCTAGCTTTTTCATCACGCGGTCCCGTCCCTCCTCGTAGCCAACCACCGAATCCCACGTTGGAAGCGACACCGCACAAGCATGGGTCGTATCAGGCATTGGCCGGCCAATTGACCGGGCATTCCAGAGTGGATTTTTAAGAAGATCCCGCACGGCGCGATTTCTGACCCCCTCAGCCGGATTTCGCAAGCCCCGCTTTCCTGATAATTGCGTTGACACCCTACCCCGCTCCTCCTAGCTTGCGCGCCCCTTAAAGCGCACTGGATTCCCCGGTGGGCCCAACGGAACCCAGTAAAACAATGAAAACGTTTTCAGCTAAACCAGCCGAGGTTGAGCGTTCATGGCATATTATTGATGCCAAGGACCAAATCGTCGGAAAAGTCGCCGTGGAGGCAGCCCGTCTCCTTCGCGGAAAGCACAAGGCGATCTTTACGCCTCATATCGATACCGGTGACTTCGTCGTTATCATCAATGCCGAGCACGCCAAGTTCAGTGGCAGCAAGGAGCAGCACAAGATCTACGCCCGTCACTCCGGTTACGTTGGTGGTCAGACCATTGAGACTCCAAATAAAGTCCGCCAGCGCCGCCCTGAGCTCATCCTTGAATGGGCCGTCAAAGGCATGGTCCCCAAGAACAAGCTTGGTGCCGCCCAGATGAAGAAACTCAAAGTTTATGCAGGTGAAGAACATCCGCACGAAGCTCAGGAGCCACAACCTGTCACTCTCTAAACCTTTACTCATTACTAAAATACCATGAGCGAAACTTTTACCGCAACCGGGCGTCGTAAGACTGCTGTTGCCCGCGTCTGGCTCACCGCCGGAACCGGAGAAATTACCATTAACGACGAGCCTTTCGAGGACGTCCTCACCACCCTCACCTTGCAGGGTCAACTCCTCGAGCCTCTCCAGGTCACAAACCTGAAGAACAAGTTCAACGTTAAAGCTGTTTCACGCAGTGGAGGACTACACGGACAGGCCGATGCCATCAAACTGGCTATCGCCCGCGCCCTGATCATCCACGATCCTGAGCTTCGTCCAGCTCTCAAAGCCGCCGGCCTTCTTCGCCGCGACCCACGGGCCAAGGAGCGCAAGAAGCCCGGCCAGCCCGGAGCCCGTAAGCGCTTCCAGTTCTCGAAGCGTTAATCCGCCTCAGCGAACCGAACCTTTCAAAAAGCCGCTTCCTTCGGGATGCGGTTTTTTTATTAACAGACAGCGGATGCAGTCTCCGCCGTTCCGATTATTTCGAAATCACCCTGTTCCTCGCTTACTCAAAAAATCGTCTAATTCCCCTTTTAGCTTAGGCTCCAGCCGTCAACCGTGCCGCTTTAATGGTGTTCTTCATGAGCATGGCAATCGTCATTGGTCCAACTCCTCCCGGAACGGGAGTGATCGCACCGGCCTTTTCAACGACATCCTTGTAATCAACATCGCCGCAAAGGCGGTAGCCGCGTTTCGCAGCAGGGTCTTCGACGCGATTGATACCAACATCGATAATCGTGGCTCCATCCTTCACAAAATCTTCCTTGATAAACTCAGGAATACCCACGGCGGCCACGATGATATCAGCACGCCGGCAAACCTCAGCCAAATCCTTGGTTCTGGAATGAGCGACAGTCACCGTGGCGTCACTCCCCCGCGCCATCAGTAAAAGAGCCATGGGCTTGCCAACAATCATGCTGCGGCCAACGACCACGGCTTCAGCCCCGGAGGTCACGACTCCGCTGGCCTCAAGAAGTCTCATGCAACCCGCCGGAGTGCACGGAACAAATCCGGAAGAATCCTCCAAGGCTAGCTTGGCAACATTTTCCGGATGGAAACCATCCACATCTTTCGCCGGATCGATCGCCCGCA
This sequence comes from Akkermansiaceae bacterium, assembly GCA_039768565.1. Taxonomy (GTDB): domain Bacteria; phylum Verrucomicrobiota; class Verrucomicrobiia; order Verrucomicrobiales; family Akkermansiaceae; genus SW10. Next base: position 10,305 of record JBDNAG010000214.1, read on the forward strand.
CGATCTCTTCCTCATCGATCTGAGGTGGCGGTGGCGACTGGACCAATATTCCGTGAATCGAAGGATCTGTATTGAGCCTCTTAACCGTAGCGAGAACTTCGTCCTGCGAAGCATCTTTCGAGAGCACGATTTTTTCCGAATGAAGACCCAACTCGGCACACTTTCGAACTTTGGAATTCACATACACTTGGCTTGCCGGATCTTCTCCCACCAAAACAACAGCCAATCCCGGAGTGACTCCGGAGGCTATCAATTCTTCGATTTCGCGGGAACACTCAGCGAGGACTTCCTCCGCCACTTTTTTTCCGTCAATGATCGTTGCCATGATTCTTTTCGCGGTCCGTGATACTCTTCAACAGGCAATTCTCAAGCCTAAGCCGCTCTTTCTCGAATTCCTTGTCCGTCAACTCCCGCGGAACCGCAATTAATTCCTCCAAGGTAATTCTGACTCTACTAAATGGTTTCGGGATGCGAAATCGATCCCAGCTTTTGAGGGTCCAGCACGAAAGATACTCAATTCTCAAAGGCACCATCAACAGACCGGTCGTTTGGGCAATCTTAATAACTCCGGGTTGAAGATGATATCGCGGACCTCTCGGTCCATCAGGAGTGAACACGAGATCCTTGCCATTCCGGGCCGCCCGCCGAAGAGCGACAATAGCCGCCGCGCCACGCCGACTGCTCGAACCGTGAACCGCTCCCACTTTAAAAACCTTCACCGCCGATGCCAAAACGGCCCCGTCCTTGCTTGCACTCGTCAGCACCACACATTCACGCTTGGGAAACATTTTTCGCCAAAGGTAGGGAGAGGTCAAAATCTGATTGTGCCACAACACAAAAATCAAAGGCTGAGAATGAGAATTATACCCACTGACGTTTCCAATCACTTCGCGACGCAAAGTCAGCCCCAGAAGACGAATCAGCCATCCACCTAGCTTCCCAGTCATACGGGCTTTCCATGACGTTCGGATTTGATTCTCAGATTTCAAAATGGGCACTCTTCCTGCAGCTAGTTCACAAGACCCCTTATAATTAGCAAGAACGGACCGCTCTCGAATCCAGATAAAGAAAATTTCGCCTTTCCACTGCAGGTCAGAAATACCTCCAAGCTCTCATAAACTGTCAAGTAAGGCTCCATTAACAGGGAGCAATTTGAGCCGCATGGGCCTAAACTGACGCGTCTTTGACAAAAGAACACTGGAAGAAGCCGCCTTCCGCTCATACCCTCCTCGCCAGAAGCCATGATCACCGTCACTGAAAAAGCCGCCAGCGAACTTGCACTGCTTTTGAAATCAAAAAATGCCCCAGACGGCTCGGGGCTTCGCCTCGGTGTGGAGCGTGGCGGTTGCGCCGGCCTCGCATACACAATGCGGATCGGGGAAGCTGAAGAAAGCGATGAAATCATTAATCTGAACGGAACCCGCTTCATCGTGGCTCACGATTCATTTGATTTCCTTGAAGGGTGCACGGTCGACTTTGCCGATGAGCTTTCGGACCGAGGCTTCAAAATTTTTAATCCCAATGCTTCACGTTCTTGTGGATGTGGCACCTCCTTCGAACCAACCGAAGAAGGAAAAAAGCCTGAATATGACCCTGCCCTCGACGGGACCAACTGCAAATAGCCACCAAAATGGCCCGCACGGATTTTGAAGATCTCCCAAAAAAGCGGGCTCCGCTCTTTTGGTGGTTTCTCGCCAATATTCTAGCCATTACCTTTGCGATCATCTCTTGGATTGTCTGCCTTAACCTATTTCGGGACCCCACCAACCCTACCAGCTATAAACTCATGATGAAGGTGGGACGGCTCGAAGCCCCGGCAGCTTTCTCTCTCCGTGATACCCCTGTCCCCCAGCAGGGCAGCGATCCCAAAGAGCTTGAAGCACAGTTCCAGAGTTTTAAACGTTCAGACCTTGAGGCCCTCAACAAAGAGCTTCGACGCGCCTACCTGACCAATTTTGAGAAACCTAAATTCCTCACCTATGTCACAGGCGAATATCGGGTCATCGGAGTGGAACAGCTCACCGAAGAAGATTTCCTAAGCCCGGGTATTGTGGTGAAAGCTCAAGCCCTGATCCGCCCTGATGTGGTCGCTGATCCACTCCCTTACCCTGTTTTCATTGAGTGCCTCTTCCCCTCCAAAGACGCCACCATTGAGAGTTTTCAGGTGGGAAATACGCTAATGCTCGAAAAACAGCGGAACTGTGCCGCTATTCTTAATGTTGGAGAGACCGTTTTTGAAGACCGTAAAACCGTTTTCGTGACTGTTGTGCCCCTCGCGGCGGTAGAACAAACCACGGAAAGCGGCTCGACTTTCAAGATCACTCCTCCGGCAATGGCCAATCCGGAAGCCTCTCTTCCGGCGTTTCCCTAACCAAGACGAACAATGATCTGGAATTCCTACCATCGCCAATCGCGCTGGAGCAGATGGACGAGGGCCCTCACGCGAATCTGGGAGTTTGCCTGGAAAGGCGGCCTCACCCTGCTGATCCCTCTCCTTATGATGATTGGATGGTATGCTTGGCAGGCAAGCAAGTTTGACCTTTCAAAAGTTTCCCGCATGCCAGAGAGAACGGTTTTGCTTGACCGTAAGGGAGAGGAAATTGGGACAATCCATGGAGCCAACCGACGCCTCGTTGAGCACGACGAGATTCCCGATTTTCTTAAAAGGAGCCTCTTCGCAAGGGAAGACGCCCGTTTCATGGATCACGAAGGGGTCGATGTTTGGGGTCTCGCCCGTGCGACACTGAGAAATATTAAAGATTTCGATTTCACCCAAGGCGCCTCCACTCTCTCGATGCAGCTCGCGCGTAACACTTTTGACCTTCGAGAAAAAAAATCACTCAATCGGAAATTCCTCGAAATCGCCCTCACCTACCGTATCGAGTCCAAATTCACCAAGCCGGAAATCCTCACGGCCTACCTCAATCGAATTTACTTTGGATCCGGATTTAAGGGAATTGAGGAAGCCTCTCTCAATTACTTCGGCCGACCCACTTCCGAACTTTCAAGAGGACAATGCGCTCTCCTCGTCGGGATTATTAGAGCCCCACACGCCTGCAGCCCGTGGCGGAATCTCGAAGGAGCCATCCGCCAGCGCGATGAAGTTCTAGCGCGATTGGTTACAACAGACGTCATTTCACAACACGAGGCCGACACCATCAAATCTAAACCTCTTGAGCTTCGCGATCCCGATGCCGAGGATCTTGAAACCAGCCACGGAACTCGCGTCCTTCGCCGACCGCTCGAAATCGTCCTAAACCAAACGCAAATCACGACCGGTGGATTGACAGTGATGACTTCCATCGATTTTGAACTTCAACAGAAAATTGAGAAGTTGGTTCAAAAAACCATTCTCCCGGAAGGTTGCCAAATGGCCACGATTGCCCTCGACCCTACCAACGGCGACGTCCTTGGGATCGTAGGATGTCGCGAAGAAAATCCAACAGGTTTCAACCGGGCTCTCGATTCTCATAGAGACCTTGGACCGTCGATGATCGAACCATTAGTCGGAACAATCGCACTCGAACGCGGACACCTCCCCATCGACGGAAACCCCGTAGCAACTGGACGCCAACTCCAAGACCAGGATGCAACCCAGCTCTTAAAACGATTTGGGTTTAAAGGTACTTTTGGAAAAGGAGAGGACCTTTATCGAGGCACCTTGAGTGTCTCTCCTCTTGAGCTGGCGACCGCCTACGCTACTATTCTTCAAAATGGCTCCCGACCCACTCCTGTTTTCGTCCGTGAACTAATCCAAAACGACGAATCACTCTTTTCCCGACCTCCTTCCTTCTTCCCCTCTTTCGCCGATCACTCACGTCTCAAGCAAATCCCTGAATTCATCAGCGGAATCTCACTCCCTGGAACCGATTTTTGGGCAGCTACCCTTTCACCGGAAAAGGTCATCATTGTGTGGATCGGCTATGATTCGCCGGAAACCTTTAGACTCGGCTCCGAAGAGATCACGAAACTTGAGAAAAATCTGCAACAACTTGCCCGCTAGATCTCCCCGACTCCCACACTATCAAAGGTTCCAACACCTGCACCCAAAGCAAGGCTTTCTGAGCTGTCCCCGCAGATGAGGCCGATCATTTTTTTCTCAACGCCCTGTTATATATAGACCAACCTTACCCAAAAAATCCGCCCCTCACCTGTGGCGTGTCTGGTCTTTCAAACACTCCCTTTTCCGAGATCCATCGAAGGCGATTCATCCCTCCCCTTTCCTGATTCCGGGATGGCTCAAATCAAAAAAAGAATGACTCCGATCAAATCTTATTTCCGCGAGAACTAGAAAATCTAACAACTTTGATGATGCTTGGCATCAACGACTTGTTAGATATTTTCCCTACGGAGAAAACTGAGAAAAGATCACGTTATCTTCTGCGATAGTAAGAATCACCATCCCATTCATTGTAGTCAGGTAACCCACATCATTTTTGCCAGTGCCATCGATCGTAACGCAAATCGGGCCTTCGCCTGTCTTGCCAATCACGAATCGTGATGAATCTCCCGCTTTTAGATCAACTTTAAGCTCTTCGCCTAATGGAAATGTCAATTTCATCGTGTGATCCTCGGCTGTCGCGTTAACGACAAACACCTCCCCTTCCAACATGAATAATTTGTCATAGAGTCCCCGCCCAAGCCAAGTCGTAACGACAAAAACGAAAAGGAGGATCATCACAGTAATCTTGCCTGTTTTTAATTTTGATTGGGTCTGTTTCACCATGGAAATGTTTTGTCGATATGTGTGGTTAGTATGAAAGGTGGATGAATTTCAAATGAATTACTGGCCGCTTACTCTACAAAGGCCCTGATTTGTTGATCATAATTTGGGATACAGAGAGCAGTAGACGGGATACCGCATGCAATTCCCTCTTGCTTCAATTCTAAATCTTTAATATCTATTTCAGATGCACCCAGGTTGTCTCTTCTCATTGATTTCGATGCTCGGCTTATTAATCGGACTTCCCCTATTACTGTTTCTTACACAGTAGAACGGTTTACTTTTCGCCAACAGTGCGGGGGGCCGGCTCATCTCCCCTATCCGACCTGCCCCTCACCTTTCGAGTTTCGCTTACCTCCGAGCATGTGGTAGGGCTAGAGCATCATGAAACCGCTTCAAGCCCTTCTTGCGCTCTTTGCCTGTGGACTCCTGCCTCTCCGCGCTGCTAGTTTAGGCGGCCTGTTTTTAGACCTGAATTTTGACGGAGAAATCACCATCACCGATTGTGATACTACCGCTACTGGCGAGTTAGTCATTCCGGACACAATTGATGGTTTCCCTATTA
>JBDNAG010000215.1:0-11315 GCA_039768565.1 Akkermansiaceae bacterium
ATCGAGTGCATCTCCGCCTGCGGTCGCGAGGCCGATGACTTCCTCCAGCCAGTTGGTTCCGGCGGTTTTGATGTGGAGCCCGGCTCCGGTTCGGGCGATGGCTTTTTTGATGGGCTCGTAAATTGAGAATTTGTCAGAACCCGAATGTACGGAGAGTTTCAGAGTTTCGGGGAGATCATAAGCTTTGATCGCGTGAGCGAGCACGGCGAGATCATCATTGAACTCTTGCTCGAACTGCGCAACGTCACCGACGTAATCAACACCCTTGTTAAAGCGGCCGGTGAACTTTGGTGCGATCGTTTGGATGGGGATGCCTTGGTCCGCGATGGCGGCGAGGATGATAAGCATCTCGGCGGGGACCTGCGGGTTGTCGGTCTCGTCCATGGAGACCTCGGTGACAAAGTTATCGGTGCCACCCTTGGCGGCGACGATGTGATCGTAGATTGCCTTGGCCTTCTGGGTTGCTTTGAGGAACTGGTTGGCGGTTTGCTCGACAAGTTCGCGAGAGATTTCGAGAGGAGCCTCGATTCCTTCAATGGTGACCGAGCCGATGAGTTCGGGGTGCTTGGCAATGAAGCCTTCAACGTCAGCCGGATCGGCGGCCTCGCCAATGTCGTCGGCGACATCGAGGGTGAAGAAGTTACAGGGATCGACGAAGCGGTCGACGGTGCTTAAGTTGATGTGGTCTGCGTCGAGAAGATACTCTCCGGACCAGCCGAGATCAACTACGGCTTTGTCGGCAGCATCGCGGGTGGACTGGGGTTCGGAGCCGATGATTTCGTGTTCGCGGTTGGACTTGTTCCAGGTGGGGCAGATGTCAACGCCGAGTTCTTTGGCGGCGATGAAGGCCTGGAGTTGAGCGTGTGCTCCGTGGGCGAAGCGATCGCCAACACCGAAGGTGAATTTAGGACAGGTTTTCATAAGTTGTGTGAGGTGGTTGTGTGAGGTTTTTTATTCTGAAATGCGAAATTTGTGATCCTTGTTGGAGTCGTTTGGATCACGAACGAGGCTTCCTTCAGGGATGCCGCGGACATCAACTTCTTGGTTGGTCCACGGATTGAAGACGTAGCCGGCACGGTCGGGGACGCGCTTGGCGGTTTTGTATTCTGGTGGAGTTGGTTCTTCCTGCGGGGTGCTTGGGACCCGTGGTTGTGGGGTGGGGCGTGGAACGGCGGTCGGCGAATTACTGTTTGCGGCAATTACTTTCGCCATGGAAGACGAGGGGGTAGATGGCTTCCGATCTATTTCAGTTGAAGGTACTTTGCCTTCAGGTGTCCCAGAGTAAGTGACAAGCTCAGGAGTTTTCGCTTCTTTGTCGGACTGGGTTGTCTCTGGTTTTGCTGGGGGCTGTTCTTCGTTCGAAGTTTCCTTCTCGTCGGAATTACAGGAGATCATAATGAGGGCTGAGAGGAGGAATACGGTTTTCACGGGGAGGCTAGTCGTTTATGTTGATGACGGCCTTAATGGCGCCGAGTTTGGGGTCGGTGAATTTGTCGAATTCGATGGGGACTTCTTCGATGTCTAGGCGGTGGGTGATCCAGACTTTGGTGTCGATGTCTCCGGCTTCGATGATTTTGATGATTTCGCCAAAGTCAGCGGGGAGTGCATTGCGTGAGGCGAGGAGAGTTTGCTCGCGGCGGTGGAAGACAGGAGCGTGGGGGAAAGTGAGGTTTTCGGTGGTGATGCCCACGTAAACGATGCGTGAGGTGAAGCCTCCATATTCGAAGCAGGTGGACATGGATTTGACCGAGCCGGTGGCATCGATGACGATGTCGGCGAGATTTCCATCCGTCATTTCTTCAAGCTTGGAGAGGTGGGAGCCATCCATGCTGAACTGGATACCATTCTTGATTCCAAGATTATCAGCGCAAAAATCCAGTCTGCCTTGGACCATGTCCATGACGATGACATTGACGTCCGGCATGAGCTTGAGGAATTCGAGGCATGAGAGCCCAATGGGGCCTGCGCCAATGACGAGAACAGTCTCGCCCGGTTGGGGGTTTCCGCGTTGCACAGCGTGATAGCCGATGGCGAGGGTTTCGACGAGGGCGAGCTCGTCATAGGAAAGATTGTTGCCCGCATGGAGTTTGCGGGCTGGCACGATCCAGTTGGCTTTGCGAAGTCCGCCGGGGCCGTGCACGCCAATGACTTGAACTCCGGGGCAGCAGTTGCTGTTTCCTTTTTGGGAAGTCGGGGTGTTGGGATCATTGACGTAGGGTTCCAGGGAGCACTTGTCACCGACATTGACGTTGGTGACACCTTCGCCAATCGCAACGACCTCGAGACCAAGTTCGTGTCCGGGTGTGCGGGGGTAATCGAAGAAGGGGAACTTACCGAGGTAGCAGGAAAGGTCGGTGCCGCAAATGCCCATGCGGTGAGTTTTGACCAGTGCTTCTCCGGGGCCGGGAGCTGGTTCATCGGCGAGCTCGATGGCTGTGATTTTCTTTGGCTCTGTGAATTCGATTGCGTAAGACATGGGAAAAGTGGTTAGACCGTTTTGTGTGGTTGTTCGCGGAGGTTTAAGCGAAGGGCGAGTCGCGGAAAGGATGAAAACAATGAAACCTGCTCCAAGCCTTCCTTCTGGATAAGTAGGTATTGCGACTAGTTGTTTTCAGGAAGGCCTTCGAGGTGACCAAGGTTTTTAACAGGAGCGAAGATGGCCTGAACTTGGGCGAGGAGATCCCGGTCAATCGGCTCGGCGAGCCATTTGGCCCATTTCTTGATATTTTCGGGGTTCGCCGATCCTGCGACCGTCGAGGTTATATCTGCATACTCACAGGAAAACTGAAGAGCGAGTTGGGCAATATCGACACCACTGTCTTCACAAAGTTTGGCGGCTGCGCGGGCCGCGGATTTGACTTCCTCGGGCTCTTTGAGCCAATCGGGAAGCGGGGCATTGGTGAGGAGTCTCGCTGAGAATGGGCCGGCGTTGATGGCTCCAATTTCTTTTTCCTTCAGCCGGGGAAGGAGGTTTTCAGTAAAAGTGGTGTTTTGAAGAGTATACTGATTATAGGAAAGGACGCAGTCGCAGGTGTCCTCAATATGATCAAGGACGGTGTTGAATGTCTTCATGGGGTAGCATGAAAAGCCGATGGCCCGCACCTTGCCCTGCTTCTTGGCCTTAAGCATGGCGGGCCACGTTTCTTCCCAAATTTGCGCAAGATTCACGAATTCGACATCGTGCATGAGGAGGACGTCGAGGTGGTCGGTACCGAGACGATGAAGTGAAATGTGAATGGATTCTTCAACGCGCTTGGCTGAAAAATCAAAGTGGACATCGGAGTAACGACCAAGTTTGGAACCAAGCAAGTAAGAGTCGCGGGGGATTCCCTTGAGTCCCTGGCCGAGCATGACTTCGGACATGCCACGACCGTAGAAAGGGGATGTATCAACGAAGTTCATGCCAAGATCAAGGGCGGTCTTCGTGGACTTCATAACTTCGTTGAGATTGACCGAGCGGAATTCAGCACCCAATGAAGACGCTCCGAAGGAAAGAATGGGGAGATTGATACCGGTTTTTCCGAGCGGTCTGGATTTCATGATGTTGAGAAAAAGAAAGACCAGTGAAGGCCTGCAGGGAATTTGTCTGACTGATTTATATTGGGGAAGACAATTCAGGGGATTTTTAATTTTGTAAATTCATCGTTATTTTTTCTCTGTTAATCAGGGCGCGATTTGTTTAACGAATACTTAATGTCGGAAAAGGAAACATTACCGTGGGAAAGGGTGGGTAAGGAATATCGCCTAGATTACAAAAGGGCCGGAATGTTGGTTGATTTGGATAGGTGTATTGGATGTCACTCATGCTCAGTTTCTTGTAAGACCGAGAATGAAGTGCCTCTTGGGAATTTTAGGATGCGAGTGAGATATTTGGAGCAGCCGGACAATAAGCAAATATCGTTCACTCCGCTGATTTGTATGCATTGTGTGGATGCTCCTTGTTTGAAAGCCTGCCCCTCGAAAGCAATTCGTCGCGAAGATGACGGTCGCGTATTTATCGACGAAAGTCGCTGTGATCTCGAAAAAGAATGTGTCGAGGCCTGCCCATACGGGGCGATTTCGATCAATGTGGAAAAGGAAGTCGCTGAGAAGTGCGATTTCTGCACCCACCGAACCGAGGTTGGCCTTGAGCCGGCCTGTGTTTCGAACTGCCCGACTGACGCCCTTGTCTTTGGTGATCTCGATGATCCCGAGTCGCGGATTTCGAAATTGGCAGACAAAAAGCAGGCCAAGGCCTGGAAGGCGGAGGAGAAAACAAATCCTTCGGTTCTCTATGTGAGCCACGAGCCATGGATGGAGAAGAAAGCGAATGCCGGCGTGCAACTCGACTCAAAGGACGAAGATGTCACTTACGAGCAAAATAACCTTAAAAAATAACCTGTTTTTAAAATGTCTGATCTGACTCGTCGCTCAATTCTTAAACTCGGGTCCGCTCTTATCGCCGGGGGCCTTTCGCCACTAAGAGTTTCTGCTCAAAATGCCACTCTCGGAAAAAGCTTAGGAGTACTTGGTCGCCTAGACTACTCAAAGGCCAAAGCTACTCCGACCATCTGCTTCGCCTGCACCAACCACTGCGGTGTTATCGGTTGGGTACAGGATGGCATGGTTCGTAAAATTGATGGCAATCCTCTCGATCCCAATACCGAGGGTAATCTTTGCTCCAAGGCGCAAGGTATGATTTCCTACACCTATTATCCCGAGCGGATTCTTTATCCTCTGCGCCGTGTTGGCAAACGGGGGGAAGGGAAGTGGAAGCGTATCACCTGGGATGAAGCTTATACCGAACTGGCCGATAAAATGCGCCCGCTTCGCGAGAATGGCACACCTGAAGAATTTGTTTTCCACTACGGCCGTGACAAAACAAAGGGTTATACGAAGCACTTTACCAATGCTTTTGGAACACCGCACCGCCTGAACCGGCGTTCAATTTGTTCGTCCAATCGACGTGCTCCACTGATGTCCTTTTACGGACGCGATTTTGAGTGGGAGACCCAGGACCTTGCCAACACCAAATATGTCATCAACTGGGGAGGAAATCCCTATGAGGCCTATCAAGGCGGACTTTTCATGGCTCACCGATTGCAAAATGCCCGCGTCGAGCACGGTGCCAAATTGATCACCTTCGAGGTCCGGCCATCTGCGACTGCCAGCAAGTCGGATGAGTTTTATACGGTCATGCCCGGCACTGATGGCGCCGTGGCTTTTGCGATGATCCACACCATTCTGAAGGAAGGTTTGGAGGACAAGGAGTTCTGGAATCGCTGGGCAAACCTGCCATTGGATGATCTGAAAGAGTCGGTGAAAGACTACACTCCGGAATGGGCTGAGAAGAAATCCGGTGTTCCAGCTGCTGACATCAAGCGCATCGCCATCGAGTTCGCCAAAGCGGCTCCGGCTTGTTGTACGATGTCCAATCGTGGCTCGGCGAAACATTACAATGGGATGCAGTCTGACCGTGCCATTCGCACGCTCGATGTGCTCGTTGGAAATGTCGGCAAGCCCGGCGGATATTGCCTCTCATCACTTCGCGGGTGGTCCGGGAAATATGGTCAGGAAGGCCTGCCGAATCTTAAGCTTCCCGAGCCCAAGGCATCTGATCCTAAACCTTGGGGAATAGGCGAGGGTTTCAACGAGACCGCTTTCAAGAAGCTGCCTCAAAAAGTGCAGGAGCGCGTAAATAATTTCCCTGACAAATGGCGGAAAAAATACTTTGGGGAGCTCGCGACTCCGAGTGAATATCCGTTGGCTTGGCACTGGTATCAGATGCGAGTAGGGCAGCTTGTCTACCCATACATTAAGCAGGGACGTCAGAAAGTTTCGGTGTATATGTCCTTCACCCTTGGTGCGGCCTTCGGCTATCCCGAGGCCAACGCCGCGCGCGAGGTCTTGATGGATGAAAAGTTGGTTCCTTTCCATGTCGCTGTCGATATTGGTTACGGTGAACAGACGGCACTGGCTGATATGATTCTTCCTGAAGCAACCAGCTTGGAGCGTTGGGATTACCACTCAACCAACTGTTACGGGCTCGTGCCTTACACCGGCGTGCGCCAGCCTTTGATAGATCCGCAGGGCGAGTCCAAGTCGATCCAAGTCATCCTCCGCGAACTTGCTCACAAGATTGGTGGGGGGATGGAGAAACACTTCACCTACAAGGACGATGAGTCGCTATACAAGGACTGGTATAAAGAGCTTCCAATTTCGTGGGAGGAATTCAAACGCCGAGGAATTTGGCAGGAGAAAGATCGACCCAAGGATTACGAGCTTTATGAGCGTCCGCTGACCGAGGCCGAGTTGGAGGGTGTCGACTGGAAAGGTTTGAAGGGTTTAAGAGAGGGTTCACTCGTCGAGAAAGACGGCAAAGCGATTGGAATCATTAAAGGTGGCAAACCTGTCCGAGGATTCCCGACTCCAAATCGAGTCATCAATGTTTACGATGAAATCTTCCCTGAGGCAGCCAAAGCGGTGGGTCTTCCTCTCACTGATGGTAACGCGAGCCCTCTGGCCACGTGGCATGAAGTGCCCGAGCACGTTGATCTTCCCGAGGACCGTTACATCTTCTCAACCTTTAAGTGGAATGTTCACACGCAGGGACGTTCCGGGCACTGGAAATATGCTGCTGAAATCATTCATACTAATCCCGTCTTTATGCATCCCGATACCGGAAAGGCTTTGGGCGTAAGCGAGGGGGACGAAGTTGAGGTGTCGGTTTATCGACCTACTGGCTTCACATACCGCGCCGGCGAAAAGGGCGTTATGGGCAGCTTTAAAAACCACGTTCGATTCCTGAAGGGCATGCACAAACGTGTCGTAATGTGTTCCCACCACGTGGGGCACTTTGAACACGGAATTGTGGGTGAGTCCAAGACTACAGAGACTTCTCCTGTGGAAGGTAAGAGCGATAAGCTTGCCGACAAGCGTCTCAAGGACGGAGTCTGGTGGGCCAAGAAGCGCGGTGGTATTGGCGGAGGAGTTCATATCAATGATGCTCTTCCGATCAACCCTGCCCCACTCATTGGTGGTCAAAATTGGTATGACAACGTCTGCTCGATCGAGAAAGTCTAATACACCCACCGTAAATGACTCCCGAAGCCGCCGTTGCGCAACTCGCGGCATCACTTCTCGCGCACGAGATTGATGCCTCGGTCCTCGCCTCCCTTCAACAGCCGGACACTGCTGGAATTCTCAAACAAATTGAGCCTGGGGTGGCTCCGCTGCTGGAGAAGGATTGGGGCCCGCAAGACTTCGAAGATGCCGCGGTGGAATTCTGCCGGCTCTTCATTTTGAATCCGGTCGCTCCTGCCCGCGCCGCAGCTTATGAGGAGAAAGACTCCCTGGAAGTTGCTGGCCGAATCCAGTTCATGCTGGACTCGGGTTTTCTGGAGTTGCCGGAGAGGTTCAAGACGCTCGCACCGGATCATATTGCGCTATTGCTGTTAGTTTACAGCTCGCTTGAAGGGGATGATTCCATCCAGTTCAAGGGTGATAACTTGGCGTGGCTCTCGGACTTTTCAGAGCGATTGGAAAACGAAAGTAGCCATGCTCTCTATCTCCTCGCGGCGAAGATTTTGAAGGTCGTGTAAAAAAGAAGCCGAGAGCTCCTGCTCTTGTTTCTTGGTTGGATCAGTTCCAAAAGCTGGAGCTTTTGGCGACGTGAAGTTTAAGCGAGGGCTTCGCAGATCGCCTTGATTTCTTGGGCGGCACAAGCGTCTGCGTCCGGCTTTGGAAAGACTTCTGCCGAGAGGTAGCCGGTGTAGCCGACCTGCTTTAGAGCAGCCACGATAGGGGCGGCGTCTGTGTGGCCGAAGCCCATGGCAGAGCGATTGGAGTCCGCAAAGTGGACGTGTCCGGTATGCTTACCTGCATCGATAATGGACTGAGCGACGTCACTCTCTTCGATGTTCATGTGGAAAAGGTCGGCGAGGAGCACAATATTCTTGAGGTCGTTGTCCTCAATGTATTTGGCACCTTCGGCAAGATGGTTGATGAGGTTGGTTTCGTAACGATTAAGAGGCTCGTAAATAAAGGGCACGTTGTGCTTCGCTGCAGTCTCTCCAGCTGCTTTGAGAGCCTCGGCGAGCCAGGTAAGAGCTTTTTCGCGGGAAACATCGCCGCCCCACTTGCCCTGCATGGAGCCAAGGATCGCCGGCGCTCCGAGTTGACCACCGAATTCAATCATTTGGAGGATGAAGTCGAGTGCCTTTTCACGGATTGAGAAATCAGGATCGGTGAGCGAGAGACCATGTTTAACCATGCCGGCACCAGTGCCGACGGCCGCGATACCGAGATCGTGCTCCGAGGCGAGAGCTTTCACTTCATCGACGGTGATAAAGTCGGGTCCGGGGAAAAAGAGCTCAACGGAATCATAGCCGTGCTTCTTGGCGGCTGCGAAGCCTTCGGCAAGAGGTTGATGGAAAACAAAAGGGCCGGCAGCAGCCTCGGGAACTTGGGAGAGAGTGATTGCGGATTTCATGAGAATGTTTGAAGGATTCAGTTTGTCTTGCGGAGTGAATTAGACGGATTCTAGAATGACGTTTCCGTAAGCGGTGGAATCACCGGTGCGGATCAGTCCGATGGCGTTGGGCACCATTTTTTTGAAGTCGTTGTGAGCGAGACGGGTGACTTCGACTTCAGGGTGGAGGCCTTTGAATCCGTCGAATTTGGCATCGTAGTTTGCAATAACGTCCCCAGGGTTTGTTGTCAGGAATTCTTCGGCCTGCCAAATGTGTCCGACCTTGAAATTATCCTTCAGGACTTCGAGGAGGTCAGTGATGAGGGGGATCCCTTTGGTGAGAGAGAGGTCGACGACCTCGATTTCGTTCCAGTAGGGAAAAGCCCAGTCCGCTATGACCAAAGTGTTGGTGTGGCGAATTCTGGAGAGGAGATCGTTAATAGACGGATTGAGAATTCCTTCTTGAAGCATGGCAGGAGGAATTTGTCAGACTGATTTCGGATGGCCAGCAGATTTAGTCGAGGTCCGGATAAGAACCCAGGATTTTGACAAGGGAACAGTGGGTTTCGAGAGTGTCGAGGGCTTCCCTGACTTCGGGATCATCGCAATGACCGGCAAGGTCTACGTAGAAAATATACTCCCAATCCTTTTGTTTGGATGGGCGGGATTCAATTTTCGACATGTTAATGGCGAAGGAGTCAAAGGCCTGTAGGGCCTTGACGAGCGAACCAGGTCGATCATGAACGGCGAAAAGAATACTGGTGCGGTCTTTGCCGGTGGAAGGGCAGGTCTTCTCACCAATGACCAGAAAGCGGGTCGTGTTGGTCGCACGGTCCTGAATGGCAGAATCGAGCATTTTGAGTCCGGCCATTTCGGCGGAGAGAGGACCTCCCATGGCGGCAGCCCCGTCGGCAGCGTATTTTTTAGCCAAATGAGCAGCCTTGGTGGTCGAGGAGCACTCGACGAGGTCGGCGTCGGGGTAGTTTTGGAGGATCCAGTTCCGGCATTGCCCAAAGACTTGTGGGTGTGAATAAAGGGTTTTGATTTCCTCGCGCGGAATAGCGGCCATGAGACCGTTTTCAATTCGCATCAGGATTTGCGCACAGATCCGGAGTGGGGAGTCTACGAAAAGGTCGAGAGTTGAGGAGACAGCCCCTTCAGTCGAGTTTTCAATGGGGACGACTCCGTAGCTGGAATGGCGCCGGGTCACGTGATCGAAGACTTCGGCAAAATTTGGTTGAGCGGTGTATTCCACGGAGTGGCCGAATTTTGAGATGGCGGCCTGATGAGTCCAAGTTCCTTCAGGGCCGAGATAGGCAATTTTGAGGTCATCTTCTAGCGCAAGAGCGGCCGACATGATTTCGCGATAGATAGCGCGAATCGATTTTTCGGGAAGGCGGCCCTGATTTTTCGCCGCCAGTGACTTAAGAAGGGAGTCTTCACGCTCGGGGGCATAGATCTGAAGACCTTCCTTTTTTTTGATTTCACCGACTTTATGGACGGCATCGGCCCGCTGGGAGAGGAGGTCAAGCAGCTGGGTGTCGATCGCGTCGATCGTTTTTCGGATTTCGTCGAGGGGCATAAAATCGAGTGGTTATTCTTCTTCGCTTGAGTCGGAATCGTCAGATTCGGGCTCTTCTGCCGATTCTTCCGATGGCTCAGCTACTTCCTGGGCTGGTTTTTCGACGGCAGAGAGGGCTAACTGGGTCTCCGCATCTGCGGTGGCAGCGGTTTCGTCTTTTTTCTCGTCCTCGCCATCTTCCTCGGTTCCGTCAGGCAGCTCAACCTTGCGGAGCTCTCCGATATTGGGGAGCTCCTCGATATCAGTGATTCCAAAGTGTTCAAGGAAGAGTTCGGTTGTGGCGTAAAGAAGAGGGCGGCCCGGTAAATCGGCGCGGCCAGATATTTTGACGAGCTCGCGGTCGAGCAGTTTTTGCAGCATTCCGTCGCAAGAAACGCCGCGGACGGCTTCAAGAGCTGATTTTGTGACGGGTTGGCGGTATGCAATGATGGCGAGCGTCTCCATGGCCGGTGGGCTAAGGCGCTCGGGCTTGCGGCCGGGGAACAAAAGTTTCACAAATCCCGCAAAATCAGCGCGGGTGTGGATCTTCCAGCCCTTGGATCTTTCGGCTACGACAAAGGAACGACCGCTCTTTTCGTAAATTTCATTGAGCTCACCGAGAGCGAATTTGACTCCATCTTCGTCGATTTCAGCGAGAGCTTCGAGGTCGAGTGCTCGCTCAGGACTATTGGGAGCCGGGGCATTTTCGGGGTTTTCGGTGATGGAATCTTCGGAAAACTCGGCGGCACGAGCTCGAACGAGACGAGCCAATTCAGATGAAGGTAGGGGCGATTCCGAGGCAACGAGCAGGGATTCAAGAATTGAAGGAAGATCCATAAAGTGACCCGCAGACTAGGAGGCTTGGGCAGGATTTCAAGAGCATGGTGGAAAGATGATGAATTGGATGTGGAAAATCAGCTTGCGCCGGGCTCTGAAAAGAACTAAAGGTCCCGCCCTTTTCCAGTCTTCGGCCTTTTATTAGGAAGTGAACTTGGATTAGGTCCTAAGTCTCAACCTATTAATTTATGGCTAAAAAAGTTGCTAAAAATAAAACTGCCAAAAAAGCGGCCAAGAAAGTTGTTGCCAAAAAGGCAGTGAAGAAGGCCGCGAAGCAGGCCGCGAAGAAGAGTCCGGCCAAAAAAGCCGTTAAAAAAACGGCGAAGAAGGCAATTGGAAAAGTTGCAGTAAGGAAAACAGCGAAGAAGGCCGTGAAGAAAGCTGCTGTTAAAAAAGTGGTGAAGAAGGCTGCTGTTAAAAAAGTGGTGAAGAAGGCTGCTGTTAAAAAAGTGGTGAAGAAGGCTGCTG
>JBDNAG010000033.1:0-7073 GCA_039768565.1 Akkermansiaceae bacterium
CCGGAGGGCTATCAAGACAGGCTCTTCAGATTCTATCAAGAAAAGCGCAAAGTGGGACTCAGTTTCCGGGAGGCGATCGTCGATCCGCTTGCGATGATCCTGACATCCACCCGTTTTCTCTACCTGCTGGAACCCCGGGAGAAAGCAGCGAAGGAGAGAGCTCCCTTTGCCGTCAGCCTGACGAATCGCCTTTCCTATTTCCTCTGGAGTAGCCCTCCTGACAAAGAACTGTTGCAGTTGGCTGAGAGCGGTGAGCTTCTCAAGCCTGCGGTTCTGGAGCAGCAGGTTGACCGGATGTTGGACAGCCCCCTCGCGGACCAATTCTTCAAAGGGTTCATGTCGCAATGGGCGCACTTGAAGCGATTCGACTCGCTCACTCTGAACTCGAAGTTGTTACTGCACCGCACAGACGGGATGATTCAAGCAGCGAGACAGGAGCCGATTGAGTTTTTCAAAACGCTGGTAAGGGAGAACCTGCCCGCTGCCAATCTTATCGATTCTGATTTCGTGATGGCCAATGGGGTGCTGGCGATGAAGTACGGCCTTGCGGAGATCTATGCTGGTGATGCCTTTAAAAAGCTCCAGCTGCCACCCGGGTCACCGCGCGGCGGATTGATGACCCAGTCCGCGTTTTTGTCGGCCGGCACGATGGGAAATCGAACGTCTCCCGTGATTCGTGGTTCGTTGGTGAAAGAGATCCTGCTTAATGACCCGCCACCGCCACCTCCTCCGAACGTTCCTGAATTGGATGCCGGAGCGAATCGCTTGGCCAGTGTGCGCTCCTTGGTCGAGCTGCATCAGACCAAAGCGCAATGCGCCTCCTGTCATGCGCGCTTCGATTTCATTGGCTTGGGATTGGAAAACTTTGATGCCGTCGGGCTTTGGCGGGATGAGGAACTGGTCACGGAAGCGCAGGAAGCTCAGCAAGTTTCCCGCCGCCCTAAGAAAATCTATCCCGTCGATGCCAGCGGAGAGTTGCCCAATGGCGAGACTTTCAAAGACGTGCATGGACTCAAAGCGGCCCTGATGAAGGAGGAGAGGGCGGTGGCAGCTTCGATCTTCGAAGGGCTGTTATGCTATGCCTTGGGTCGCGACGTGAGTTTCACAGATCTGCCAATGATCGAAAAGGCATTGAACGAATTGGAGCCTGATGACTTTCCGGTTCGGACCATGATTAAGAGAATCGTCACCAACAAATTGTGTCAGTCACGATGAGAAGTCTTTGCCACATCCTGCTCGCTACTGGAATCCTGACAGGCCCGGCTTTTGGCGCCGATGGTGTTCCGATTCCAAAGTCGATTGAGACCTTTTTCGAAACGCATTGCTACGATTGCCATGACGAAGCCACTTCGAAAGCAGATCTCAATCTTGAAGGGCTGATCCGATCGATAGCCAACAACACGGATGCGCTGAACTGGCAGGACATCCTCGATCAACTCAACGCGGGCGAAATGCCGCCGAAAAAGAAGCCGCGCCCGCCGAAAGATGAGTTGGCCGGAGTGGTGGGTGATTTGACGGAAGCCTTGCAAGCCGCCCAGAAGATGCTCAAGGACAGTGGGGGCGAAATTGCTCTTCGGCGCATCAACCGTCGTGAGTATGAAGCCACCGTCAAGGAATTGCTTGGCATTCGCATCATGGCCGAGAGGTTCCCGCCATCAACGGGCATCCGGTCAACTATGCCCCGAAAAAGGTCTTTGAAAGTCCCTTTCTCAACGCCGATTGGAACAGTGGTATCGTGACCATCACCAAGGGCAATCGGAAGAAGGTGCTGAATTTTGAAAGTGGGAATTCAGCTCAGGGCAAGTCGCAACGTTGAAGAACATCGTGAAGCATAACAAACAGATGAAAACCTCCGGTACAGACCGACTAATTATCTTTATTTTATGCGGCATTTCTTTTTGGAGCACCGCAGTCAGTGCGAATGCGAAGGAGGAGAAGGCAAGCGAGATCATTAAGCTCTGGCCCAAAGATGTCGCAAGTCAAAATAACGAAGGGATGGGAACGCCTAAGCCTGATCGAGGCGATGGACACATCCGCCTCACCGATATCACCCAGCCTTCATTGCGGTATTATCCGGCTCCCGGAAAGAAGAAGCCCCGACCCGCGATCATTTTATGTCCGGGAGGAGGGTATAGCCATCTTGTCACGACGAAGATGACCCCGATCGCCAAATGGCTCAATGAGCACGGAATCTCCGCATATATCCTGATTTACCGCGCTCCAAAGAAACGGAGTGAAGCGTTTCAGGATATTCAGCGAGCGGTCCGAATTGTCCGCTCGCGAGCCTCCGAGTGGAACATCGACCCCAGCCGGATTGGAGTCATGGGTTCCTCAGCGGGAGGACACCTTGCGGCCCGGGTCAGTACCGGTTTTGATATTCAAACCTATGAGAAAGTCGATGAGCTTGACGATGTCAGCTGTAAACCAGACTTCACGGTTTTGCTTTACCCGGCCTACATGAACAAGGGGAAGGCGCTCAGTAAGGAGTTTACGGTTACCGATGAAATCAGTCCAACTCTGATTGTATCAGCCAGAGACGACGGTTTTTTTCCGGGAAGTGAAATCTATGGAGAAGCTTTGAAACAAGCCGGGGCATCGATTCGCGTCCACTTTTTCGATAAGGGCGGTCACGGATTCTCCTTGCGACCTAAAAAGCACCCGCTTTCGACTTGGCCGGACCTTTATTTGCAATGGTTAAGCGACATGGAAATTATTGAAGAAGCCGAACCAGAGAATGTAACTGACAAGAAATATACCAAACCTTTGAACCCTAAGATTTCCCAATGAAGCTCACAATCACTTCTAATCGCCGTACTTTTCTCCGTAACGGAACGAAGGCTTTAACGCTGCCGTTCTTGTCCAGCCTGCTTCCTTCTTCTGTTCAAGCGGCTGCTGAAAAGGAACTCGCCAAAAAGTCCGTGCGTCGCCTTCTCTGGATGTCGATGGGTCACGGCCACATGGAGAAGCATTTCTACCCGAAGGAAGGTGGCAGCCTGAAGGACCTGGCCTTGCCTGCCGGTTGGGATCCAATGAAGAAGAATCTCGGGCAGGTGACCATGGTCTCGAACTTCACAAACGCAGAGAACAAGCAGCCTCACGAGGGCAGCGAAGCCGTCCTGACCTGCGCCAATGTAGTCGGCTTTTCGGGCAAGGCGCGGCACAACAGTATTTCCTGTGATCAGCTGGCCGCACAGCATCTGGGGAAGGGGACGCGCCACGAAAGCCTTCAGCTCAACTGCGAGAACGGTGACTCCGGTAACGGTCATGGCGGGGTAGCCATTTCCTATCGTGAAGATGGTAGTCCGCTGCCGGGTTTTGCCTCTCCGCTGGAAGTCTTCTTCAAGATCTTTGGCGGGGATGTCAGCCGGGAGGAAATGCTGCACACGCTCAAGCAACGTCGCAGCATCTTCGATATCCTGGAGTTCGAAGGGAACTCGACCAAACGCATGCTGAGCAAAGATGACAGGGAAAAACTGGAGGACTACACCACGAGCATTCGCGACATCGAGCTCGCCCTGAGCCGTGAAGAAGAGTGGATCGACATTCCATATCCCAAGACCACCCAGACCAAGCCTCCGGAAGGGATGCAGGGAGAGCCGGAGATCAAGACCATGTTCAAGATGATCCTCGCCGCGTGGCAAACCGACTCCACCAGGGTGGTGACCTATCGGATGCCCGATGCCGGCCTGCTCCAGAGCATGGGCATGTCCTCTTCGCCGCACACCCTTTCGCACTATGGCTCCAATGTCTCACTGCATGAGCTCAATCTGAAGCGAACGAAGAAATGGATGCAGCTCTACTCCGGCTTCATCGACCAGCTCCGCGCCATCAAGGATCCGCTCGATCCGAATGGCGGCACGCTTTTCGACAACAGCCTCGTCTACAATGGCGGGGGATTGCGTACCGCTCACCGCAATACAAATGTGCCCTGCCTGCTCACCGGCGGTGGGTTTGACGGACTGAAACATGGACAACACCGGATCGCTCCGAAAGAAAACACCCCGCTGGCGAATCTGTGGACAACGATGCTGCAGGATGCGGGCGTTACCATCGACCGGTTTGCCGATGCGAATGCGACAGCGAGTTCAATTTGGGGGTAGTTCGCCCGCCAAAAGCAAATTCCTAGCATCCCCCTGATCGACTAGAATCGAGCTCTAAAAGGGTGAAAACACACACGCACAGGAACAAAAAGGAATTCACTGCTACACACCAACAGCAAATTTCCTGCGTTGCGCCGGGCGTGTGAAAGTCATTTCTGAAACCAGAAACGCATTCTAATTTCAAGGTGGGTGTCTCATCACCATTCCGAATGATGGTAAGCGGGATAGGATGGTGTGGCAGGCTTGTGTGAAGACGATTTCATCGGGCTGCCAGTTGGGACGGGGATCACGGGGTAGAGTCCCCGGCGGTTTATAAAGAAGTTTTTGAATCGATGAAGGCGCAGCGCTTGGGTTGGAAGATCACCCGAGAGCAGAAAAAACACTCGGGGTGAAAAAATAGTGTTTTTTGGCAATAAAGAGAGGACTTCTCCGTTAGTGATTGTGGAACTCTGTGGATGATTCTTTCTTAATTCGTAAATACTGTAGTAAGGGTGATGGTGATGCCGCCACCAAACTGCTGAAGCGATATGAGCGAGCTCTTTACCAGTTTATTTGGCAAATGCTATATCAACAACAAGACTGCGAGGATGCGATGCAGGAGACTTTTAGGAAGGCTCTGAAAGCTCTGCCTGACTATCGGGAAGAGAATCATTTTAAGAGTTGGTTGTTTCGAATTGGTAGAAATGAAGCTGTCGAAATTATTCGTCGCCGTCGTCGCACGATCGTTGCGGAAGCTCCGGAGGAATATTTGGGAGGTGGGGACGAGGCTGACTCTGTGCCGGGAGTTCGTGAGTTGATGGAGGAAAAAGAGAGCATACAGGCTCTGGTAAAAGCCATCGCTTTATTACCCCAGAAGGAAAGAGAAGTGGTGGCGATGCGAACTCAGGGAGAACTCTCGTTCAAGGAGATCGCCGGGATTGTTGGGGCTCCGATTGGGACCGTATTAGCGAGAATGCACGCTGCAAAAAAGCGGCTGAAGTCGCTGCTCAACACCGAATTGGATAGGTAAAATGATGAACCAAAAGACGCGAGACGAGATCCTTCTCTATTGGAGTGAAGAGGCTGATGCTGCTCAGGAGGCAAAGGTTCAGGCTCTGTTGAAAAGCGAACCCGAAGCGCGAGTTTATTTTGAAGAGCTGGGTGTGTTTGATTCTCTACGTGATCGTCTGGTTTCACTTCCAGCAATGACCCCTTCACGGTCATTCGCCGAGGGTGCAGTTTCCGAGATGTTGGCCGAACGGAGTGGTTGGCGTGGTATCGGACCGTGGATTTCTGTGGCTGCGGTCGTGATCGTGATTTTTGCGGCAGCCAATATGGTGTGGCCCTCGAATGAGGAACGGAGGGAGACAGTGGCCCGGAAAGAAACCCAAGAGAAGGGCGTTGTTCTACCTGAAGTGATGGAAAGGCCAAGGCCTTCGCAAAGGCTTTTTGCACGGGAACGGCATGCTACCCGTTTTCCGAAGATACTGATCGCCCAAGAGAGGGCTCGTAAACTTAGAATTAGATTAGAAAAAATCCCTCAATTATGATCATGAAAATCCAGAGTAACTTCCTCCTCCTTTCATCTGCCGTTATTTTTTTTGGTTTTCCTCAATTGGTTTCCGCTGAAGAGGATCGTCCTGGAACCGAACATGTTCTAGGGTTTCTGAAGGATAAAATGCCTGAATCCCTGCGATTTCTTGAGCGCGTTCGTGAAGAAGATGGCGACGAGGGCTACGAGGAGGTCCTTGAGGAAGCGCGAGATCTTCTTGGGGAGTTTCTCGAAATTAAACGTAAAGAGGGAGAGGAAGCGGCTGAACGTTTTCTAGATTTTGAAAGAAGCCGGATTCGTCTGCAGGCTTTTTTGGAAGAGTGGCACGAAACCGATGATGAGACTGAGAAACGAGAACTCCGTAATCAGATTGCAGAGATCGTCGGGAAGCAAGTCGATCGTGAGATAGCGGAAGGGCAACAGGAATTGAATAAACTGAAAGAGGAAGTCAAGGAGATCGAAGAGGAGCTCGCTGAGTTGGAGGAAAGAAGAGGAGCAATCATTGAGGCGGAATTAGAAGAGATCTTGCCGGGTGAAAGAGACAAAGAGGATGAAGGTGAAGAGCTTGAGGAAGAGCGAGTTCAAGCAAATGACAGGAGTGATCGTTTTGTAATTAAGCAGACTTGGTTGCAGGAAAAAGACTACGCCCGGCCCTACTGGGTGAATGTCCCTGAGCGCGAAGACAAAGAGGCTCTTCCGGTCATTATTTTTCTTCATGGGAATGGTGGCAATGCGCAGGGTCTGCAAAGAATGGTTCTCAATCGCTACCGCAATCTTGCCCGCCGGTTCATTACTGTTTTTCCCCAAGGTTATAAGGAGAGTTGGAACATCGTCTCGGAGCGATCCAAGGCGGATGATCGGGCCTTTATTGAGGCCATTGTTCGTGAGCTCTCGAAGCGTGATGATGTGAAAAAAAATAAATTCTCCATCATGGGGATATCGAATGGAGCGGCGCTCGTGAATCAAATCGCGATTGAGACCAAGCTCCCAAATATTAAAAACTATATCAGTGCGGTCAGCCCATTGAACGGGTTTCAGCACGACGGAAAAAATTTCAAGTCGAGAGGCGAAAAAAACAATTACGAGGTGATAGCCAAGCCCCTCATGGGGGTTCGACTTCTGAATATTTCAGGGACCGACGACCAGCTTGTTCCTTATGGCGGTGGTCCCTCAAGAGCGATTCCGGCCAAAGGAGGGAAGCTTCCTTTTGTGGATGCTGAAGAATCGATTTTCCTTTGGGCGAAGAAAATGGGTTACGAAGGAAAGAAGCTTGGGAAAGCCAGTAAAGTGGACGGAAAAATCGAAGTCTTTTCCTACCTCGATGGAGATGTCGTTCACTTCAAGGTGAACGAGCATGGTCATAATGCGACCCAGGCGCTTCGGGAAGAATTGCTTCTGAAGTTTTTAAGAGATTGATAGCGATCACTTTCTCTAATCACGAC
>JBDNAG010000034.1:0-3330 GCA_039768565.1 Akkermansiaceae bacterium
CACCGTCATCATTTGGTTCATAGATAAAGTTGATTCCACAATCAGCGCCCATGGCATTTATCGCGCTTCTTACGATAGCGAACCAAGGTTGCTGGGAAGCAATGCCCTGTGCGTTTCCCCCATAAATACTAGTCATCCAGGAACGAAAATTTGAAGCGGATGTTCCTCCGAATCTACTAGCGACTTGGGTTCCATCCGGGACAATGCTCCAAGTGATCGTGACCGGTTTCCCCTGAGCTCCGTGGAATATGCTATCACTGGCGACGCGCCCCCATTTTCCAGAACCAAGAAATTGATTGGCTTTAATCCCCACGTCTTCGATCCCCATTCCTGCGGCTTTCTCGGCCGCATAGTAGGCCATCATGATTGCTGGATCAGTGCCGGGTCCCCAACAGAGGTATTTTTTAGCTGAATCATCCTGCACGAGTGAATCAAGATGCTCGGCCAGCTCGTCCTGCTGATACGGAGTCAGCGAGACGATGAGCTGTGGGCTGATTTTTTGCCAAGCGGTGGCGAATTTTTCTGACTGACGAGAAAGGTCTGTGGCTCGTTGGCCGAGTGGCTGAGGGTTGAGATTCTTGGGTTGATCCGCTGATTGAAGGTCGACCAAACGTGGCTGAGCGGGTTTCGGGCTTTGGAGAGACTGTGCGTTTGTGAGAGATCTTTCTAGAGCAGTTGAGATCATCTGATCTTGAGTAGTGGCTTTTACCGCTATTTTGGTCTCTAGTTGAGACGTCTTCGAATGATGAGATGATTCTATGAGGCTCCAGCTTATGAGAAATAATGGGAGCGCGAGTGTGAAAAGACGAATCGATGTTTTATACGCAGTGATATCAAAATATCGAGTATGAATCTCTTTAAGTCAATAGGAAAAGGCTCTAAGCAGTTACAGCACACCCGAGCATTTCCTCATAAAGGTTTATGTATTCTTTTGCCGTGTTTGCGTGATTGAAGCGCTCGCTCGCTTCGTTCATGATCCGTGTAATATGATGGGCCTTCGCTTCAGTGGATTGGCGATAGAAGTGGAGGGCTTCGGAGATCGCCCAATGGAGACCGTCTGGAGTGTAGTGCTGGAAAAGAAAACCGTTTCCGGAGTCGAGATCATCGTTAAAGGGGGCGACGGTATCGTGAATTCCGCCGGTATCGTGCGCGATGGGGAGAGTGCCGTATTTCGGGCTGACCATTTGCGGAAGGCCGCAAGGTTCGAAACGCGAGGGCATGATCATAAAGTCAGAACCCGCAAAGCCGAGGCGGGAAAGTGGTTCGCTGAAGTCAGCGATGGCGACCCGGTTTTGAATGCTGTGCATCTCGGCGATCTCGACGAAGTGTTTTTTAAATTCGCCGTTTGCAATGATCGCGACTTGTAGGGTGGGGTGTTCTTGGGTGAGCTGAAAAAGAATTGCGCTGAGAAGCTCGGGGCCTTTTTGGACGGGATCGAGACGGGAAGGCCAGAGTAGGACGGGAGCGCTGGGATCTTGGATCAGGCCGAGGCGCTCTTGCAGTTCGGCTTTGTTTTTGGCCTTACCTTCGATGTGAGTTTCTGCGGTGTAATGCACAGCGAGATGTTGATCACGAGATGGGCAAAAGCTGATGTCGGGAGCATTCAGGATTCCGCTCGCGTTACCGGATTGGCATTTTTGCCAAAGCTCATGATTGATATGGCCGGGAACAAAGGAGTGTTTCCCATCGACGACTTCTGAGAGGAAAGTAGGGCTTACCGAGTTGACATGATCAGAGGCGAAGATTCCGGTGGTGAGAAGGTCGACAGGGTTAGTCTCGCGCGTCTCTTCATCGTTGTGAGGAGGGCGGAGGAAATAGCATTCATTCCAAAAGTCTGCCGCATCGATACCGCGATCTTCGATGTCGGCGAGAGGCGCTGCGCAAGGTTCCCCATGCCTTCCGGGAGATAGGTGATTTCCGGGGTGACGACGAGAATGCGGGGCTTGGAGCGGGGAGGTTTTGACACCTTTTTCGGAAACGTAAGTTTGGACTTTAATTAACAGATTGTAAGCTAAATTAAGCAAGCGGAATGCCAAGTCGATAAAGAGAACTGCGAGAACTGAAGGATTTTCTAACAGGGGTTTGCCACATGGGATTTCTAAGGTAACCATACTTAAAGACATGGCAGACCCATTTAGCCCTAGCGAAGCACCTGAAATTAAACCTTCAAGAGTGCGTGCGATCTTAAAACCATTCCTTGCTGGAATGGCGGCTGTGATTCCAATCTTGGCAACTGGCTGGATTGTGGTTTTGGTCTTTAAGCTTCTTCATCGGATTGGGCTTTCGATCATTAATGCTATTCTTGACGTCATCAATACGATGCGTGGAGTGTCAAAAAGTGCGCCGGAAGCGTGGACGCTCGAGGGGTTTCCTGGTGATGATTTTTTATGGCTCCTGATTCCACTAGCTTTGCTTTTTGTTGCGGGAGTCGCGGTGATGAATCGTCCGGGGCGAAAGGTTCTTTCATGGGTGGATGGCGCGATGACTCGGGTCCCACTCTTTGGGTTTATTTACTCCTCGATCAAGCAATTCATCGAGGCGGTGAAAAGCCTCGGCGGGCCGAGGAAATTTAAAGGCGTAGCTTATGTGGAATATCCGAGCCCAGGCTGTCGCTTGATTGGTTTTATCACAGGCCATTTTAAGGACCCACAAACGGGTAAGGCTACGACTTCAGTCTTCATCCCAACGTCGCCAAATCCCATGACAGGGTTCGTGGTTTTGGTCGATGACGATAAGGTCTTCGATAGTGATATGACACTTGAAGAAGCGGGGAAGATGGTCCTCTCGGCGGGACTCGTCGCGCCGGAGAGCTATCTTAAATAGGCTTTCGCGAGCGAAGGCGCTGAAGCGTTTTCCCTTCTCCTTCCCATTGAATTTGGAAGTCAGTCTTTGGGTAAAAGAAGGCGTCTTCCGGCCAGTCGAGTTTCTCGAGAGCGGGAAAATCTGCGAGCACTTCCTCAGACCATTCAAAGTATCCATCGTGATCGGTTTTGAAGAGAAATTCTCCGCCAGGTTTAAGCACGCGCATGAGGGCTTCGAGAAAGGGCTTTTGGAAAAGGCGTCGGCGGTGGTGCTTCGCCTTTGGCCAAGGATCTGGACAGAGAAGGTGAAGGCGATCAACAGATTCGGGAGGAAGAAGCCATTCGAGCGTATAGAGGCTTTCGAGGCGAAGAACGCGTAGGTTTTTCAGGCCCATTTTATTCGAATTTCGTGCAACTTTTCGAACACGGCCGAGGAGTCGTTCGATGCCTAAGAAGTTTCGTTCCGGATGCTGCTTCGCCATTCCAAGGAGAAAAGAGCCATCGCCACAGCCAAGGTCGATCTCTAGCG
>JBDNAG010000216.1:0-5895 GCA_039768565.1 Akkermansiaceae bacterium
AGCAGTGAACGGAGCCAATGCCGGAGTCGTGGGCGTTCTGGGAGTTGCGCTCCTTCGCATGGCCACCGACTCCACCACCTTGACGGGTTGGGCCGATGCCACTTGCGTCGCCATCCTCTTCCTGATCCTGCGCAAAAAAATCATCCCGGTCTGGGCTCTCGTGATCATCTCGGCTGCCGGAGGTGCTCTTCTCGCCTAGAAACTCCCGAGATGCTTGCTTTCAGGGGAAATTCCGTACATCTTCCCCGCCCCGCGAAGAAATCGCGGTTTTGCCATGGGAAAGACTCTTTATCAGAAAGTTTGGGATGCTCACACAGTGGGAACCCTGAGCGATGGACGCACACAACTCTTTATCGGAACACACCTCATTCACGAGGTTACCAGCCCTCAGGCCTTCGGGATGCTTCGCGATCTCGGACTGAAGGTAAAATACCCGGCACGGACTTTCGCCACCATCGACCACATCGTCCCCACCATTAATCAGGACGAGCCCGCCGATCCTCTCGCAGCCGACATGATCGATGCCATTCGTAAAAACTGCGATGACTTCGACGTGACCTACTTTGACCTTAAATCCGGCAAGCAAGGCATCGTCCACGTGGTCGGGCCCGAGCAAGGCATCACCCAACCCGGATCGACAATCGCCTGTGGCGACTCGCACACCGCGACCCACGGAGCCTTTGGAGCCATCGCCTTCGGCATCGGCACGACCCAAGTTCGCGACGTTTTGGCCACACAAACCATGGCCATGGAATCCCTCAAAGTTCGCAAGATTGAGGTGAACGGAAAGCTTCGGCCCGGAGTTTACGCCAAGGATGTCACTCTTCACATCATCCGCATGCTCGGAGCCAAAGGCGGCATCGGTTACGCCTACGAATATTCAGGCACCACTTTCGACAACTTCTCCATGGAGGAGCGCATGACGGTCTGCAACATGGCGATCGAGGGCGGAGCACGCTGCGGTTACGTCAATCCGGATGAAACCACCTTTGAGTTCTTGAAAGGTCGCCCTTACTCACCCACCAGCGATGATTGGGATAAGGCCGTCGAAGAATGGAAGTCTTTCGCTACCGATGCCGACGCGGAATTTGATGATGTCATTGTCATCAATGCCGAGGACATCGAGCCCACCGTTACCTGGGGAATTTCTCCGGATCACGGCATCTCGATCGGGGAGTCCATTCCTGATCCAGCCGCTGCCGACGCCGACGAAAAAGCCGTCATCGAGGAAGCTCTCGCCTATATGAAGCTCCCCGCCGGAACTCCGATCAAAGGTATTCCCATCGACGTCGCCTTCATCGGATCCTGCACCAACGGTCGCCTTTCCGATTTCCGCGAAGCCGCCAAGTTCATCAAAGGACATAAGGTCGCTGAGGGCGTCAAAGCCATTGCCGTTCCCGGATCGCAGATCACTGCGATTCAATGTGAGCAGGAAGGGATCGACAAAATCTTCGAAGAAGCAGGATTCGAATGGCGTGCCGCCGGGTGCTCCATGTGCCTTGCCATGAACCCCGACAAACTCGTCGGCGATCAAATCTGCGCCTCATCCTCCAACCGCAACTTCAAGGGCCGTCAGGGATCCCCCATCGGCCGCACCGTCCTCATGTCGCCCATCATGGTCGCCGCAGCGGCTGTCGAAGGACGCATTGCCGATGCCCGGGAAACCTTCGACGTCACCGACGACTCAGCTGTCGCCTAACCCCAACAAAATCAGAAAATGAAATCTATTCTATTCCTCGCGTTTTCCCTCCTCCTTCTTCCGGCCTCCGCTCAGGAAGCGGCCAAGCTCACTCCGATCGACCAGCTGCTGAAGATCATGAAGTTCGAGCAAACTGTCATGGACGGCGGTGAAGCCGGATTCGCCATGGTTGAACAAAGCCTCGCGGGGCAGGACCTCAACAAAGAAGAAATGGGTGAAGTGAAAGACGCCTTCATGGACTATATGGGGAAAGTTGCCAGCGACCCTCAGCTCAAAGAGAAGACGAAAGCGGTTTATGCCAAGGCATTCACCGATGACGAAATCTCCCAACTGATTGCTTTCTACAAAACTCCCGTGGGTCAAAAATCCCTCGACGTCCTTCCCACTCTTACCGGTGAAATCATGGCATTTAGCCAGCAATTGGCCCAAAAGCACGTCGGAGCATTTCAGGACACCCTCACCAAAATCCTCGAGCGCAGAGCCGCCCGCGGAGAGAAGGAAGCCGAATAACCCAGATAAAATCATGGCTATCGCACCAATCACGCAAGTCTCCGGCACCGCCGTCCCCATTCCGGGAGCCGATATCGACACCGACCGCATCATCCCCGCACGCTTCATGAAGTGTGTTACCTTTGACGGGCTTGGGGAATATGCATTCTATGACGTCCGCTTTGACCCCGAATCAGGCGAAAAGACCAGTCACCCACTCAACGACGAACGCTTTAAAGGAGCTTCCATTCTCGTGGCCGGCATCAACTTCGGCTGCGGTTCCTCAAGGGAACACGCACCCCAGTCGCTCACAAAATACGGATTCAGCGCCATCATTGCCGAATCATTTGCCGAGATCTTTTACGGAAACTCCACGACCTTGGGACTTCCTTGTGTCAGTTCGAGCCGCGAAAATATCGACGCGCTCAAGACTGCATGCGCTGACGACCCAACACTCGAAGTGGCAATCGATCTTGATTCAATGACCGTCACTGCCGGAGACCTTTCCTTCTCAGTCGACATGCCTGCCTCCGCGCGCCAAGCGCTATTAGCTGGCAAGTATGACCCGATCAAGGAACTCCTCGATAACAAGGATAAAATCGAAGCCACCGCCGCTTCCCTGTCCTACGTTGGCTGATTTCAACTTCACTTCAAAAAGCCCTGTAACCAAATCGGTTACAGGGCTTTTTTATTCTGTCTCAGTCATAAAGCACCCTTCAATTATGACTCCTCAAGTTTTTTACTTTGACTAATCAAAGTCCTACTGTCATTTCCCAACTCATGAAGAAGTCACTCCTCCTCGCCCCCCTCCTGTTTTTTGGATCCTGCACGAACAAAGAAGAAGCTGCCAAGACCGATGGCACCATTGTCACGACAGTCGGCATGATTGCCGATGTCACCCGCGAGATCGCCGGAGACAAACAAGAGGTCATCAATCTGATCGGCGAAGGCATCGACCCGCACACCCACCAACCCAGCAAGTCGGAGATCGACAAGATTCAAAAGGCTGGACTCGTTCTCTACAACGGCCACTTCCTCGAAGGCAAAATGGGAACGATTCTCGAAGGCCGGGCCGATAAGGGGAATCCTGTCTCCGCAGTCGCCGAAGGCCTCGACGAGGTCGAACTGATCGGCGATGGAGCTCATCCCGACCCCCACCTTTGGATGGACCTTTCCATTTGGTCCAAAGTTGCCGGAAAAATTGGGGATGAATTGACAGCTTTCGACCCTGACAATGCCGACCATTACCAAAAGCAACGTGAGGAATATCAGAAGAAGCTCAACGATCTCCACACCTATGCCCTGATGGTGTTTCCAACCATCCCTGAAAAGCAGCGGGTCCTGGTTACGGCACATGATGCCTTCTCATACCTCGGCCGAGCCTACGGAATCGAAGTGCGTGGCATTCAGGGAATTTCTACTGAATCCGAGGCCGGAACCAATGACATCAATAGCTTGGTCACCTACCTTCTCGACAACAAGATCCCCGCGATCTTCGTAGAATCTTCCGTCCCCGAGAAGTCAGTCAAATCCGTAATCGAGGGAGCCGCCGAAAAAGGGCACACCGTCAAGATTGGCGGAAAACTTTTCTCAGATGCCATGGGCCGCGCCGGAACTTACCAAGGCACCTACATCGGCATGATGGATCACAACATTACGACCATTGTCAATGCCCTCGGCGGCAGCGCCCCCGAAGGTGGCTTTCAAAACAAGCTGAACGATTAAATGCGCCCCGAACACCCACCGGAATTCCCGCTTGCGGTTCACGATCTCACCGTAGCTTATCACCGCAAACCTGTGCTTTGGGATGTTGAATTGAACATCCCTGAGGGAACTCTCGCTGGGATCGTCGGGCCGAATGGCGCCGGCAAGTCAACCCTTCTCAAAGCCTGCCTCGATCTGATTCCGAAAACATCAGGAGAAGCTCTGATTTACGGAAAACCATACGAGCAACAGCGAGACCTCATCGCCTACGTGCCTCAACGCGAAAGCGTAGACTGGGACTTTCCCGTCAGTGCGCTCGATGTCGTCACCATGGGCACGTATCGAAAGCTGGGCTGGTTTAAGCGAATCACCAGATTGCAAAAACAACAAGCCCTCGAAGCCCTCGAAAAAGTCGGCATCGGCCACCTCGCCAAACGCCAGATTTCGCAACTCTCAGGCGGCCAGCAACAACGAGTCTTCCTCGCCCGCGCCCTCGTTCAGGAGGCCGAAATCTACTTCATGGACGAACCGTTCGCCGCTGTCGATGCCGCCACTGAGCAAGCGATCATCGAGCTTCTTCAGGAACTAAACTCACAAGGAAAAACTGTTCTCTGCGTGCACCACGACCTTGCCACCGTTTCGCGATACTTTGACTATCTCGTGCTCCTCAATATGCGCGTCGTGGCGAGTGGGCCCACCAGCGAAACCTTCACCCGCGAAAACCTTCAAAAAACCTACGGTGGTAAACTGAACCTTCTCGACGATGTCGCCCAAGCTCTCAAGAACGTTGGACGCTCTTAGTAAAAAAAGACCATGACTTGGGAACTTCTCAGCGAAACTCTTCGCCTCGAACACTACAACACACGGTTGGTGGTTCTTGGGGTAGCGTTTCTCGGGGCCACCGCCGGACTCGTCGGAAGCTTCCTCCTCCTGCGCAAGCAATCCCTCCTCGGTGATGCTCTCTCCCACGCCACTCTTCCCGGAATTGGCATCGCCTTTGCCGTCATGTCAGCGATGGGCTTTAGCGGAAAAAGTCTCCCCGGCCTTCTCATTGGAGCGAGTGTAACCGGCCTTCTCGGAGTCCTTCTCGTTCTGGCCATCCGCAATACGACACGCCTCAAGGACGATGCTGCCATGGGAATCGTCCTACCCGTATTCTTTGGCCTCGGAGTCGCAATTCTCAAAATGGTGGAACGCATTCCGGGCCAAAGCGCGGCTGGACTGGATGGCTTCATTTACGGCAAAACTGCTTCCATGGTTTGGTCCGACTTTGTCCTCATCACCATCATTCTCCTGATCACCATTGTGATCACCATCGCCATCTTAAAGGAGCTCACCCTTCTTTGCTTCGATTCTAATTTTGCCTCATCTCAAGGGTGGCCCACTCTTTGGCTCGATATCATTTTAATGGCCCTCGTCACTGCAGTCACCGTCGTCGGGCTCCAGGCCGTTGGACTGATTCTTGTGATCGCCTTCCTCATCACCCCACCCACCGCGGCACGCTTCTGGACGAACCGACTCGGCTGGATGCTTTTTCTCTCTGCCACTATCGGAGCGATCTCCGGCTGGCTCGGGGTCTCCATTTCGGCCCTCTATTCAAACCTTCCGGCAGGTGCGATTATTGTCATCGCGGCAGCCATCATCTTCCTATTCAGCATGGTGTTTGGAACAGCCCGAGGCGTCCTACCCCGCTACCTCCGACACCTCCAACTGCAACGCAAAGTCGGACGACAACACCTACTACGATCAACCTACGAAATACTCGAAAATACCCAGGACGCCAAATCACTTAAAAACCTTCCCATTCCGATGAATCTTCTGCGCAAGCACCGTTACTGGGCCAAAGGCGAGCTTTCCAAGCTCATCCGCCAGGCACGCTCCGAAGACCACATCGAACGCCAACCTTCAGGAGAACTCCGCCTCTCCGAGTCCGGATTCGGTGAGGCCTCGCGCATCACTCGAAACCACCGGCTCTGGGAACTTTACCTCATCAAATACGCCGA
>JBDNAG010000217.1:0-4525 GCA_039768565.1 Akkermansiaceae bacterium
CCTCTAATTTAGGTATTGGAAAACACTACATTCCTGACTTCCTTTGGCAAGCGTGTGGACCGCTTCAATTTTTCTGTGCCATTTTTAAGAAAAAGGTCGCGGGCTAAGCTGGATTTTTAGCCTTTTTTTTGGCACACCCTCTGTGTCGATGAATGCTCCCTACGAGGTCCTTCTTTATTACAAATATGCCCATTTGGATGATCCCGAAACTTTCGCGGCGAATCATCGCCGTTTATGCCGGGATTTGGAGCTTCGCGGGCGGATCCTAATTGCTGCCGAGGGACTCAACGGGACGGTCTCGGGGACAAGGAGGAATTGTGCGAAATACCGCGAAGTTCTCGATCGTGACCCGCTTACTGCTGGAATCGCGTGGAAAATTGACGAAGAGGAGGGGCATGTTTTTCCCAAGCTTTCCATCAAGGTCCGCGATGAAGTCGTAACTTTAGAGTTGGGTGATGAAGATTTTAATCCCGCCGATCTAACCGCGACCCATCTCAAGCCATCGGAGTGGCGTGAGGCGATGAAGGAGGATAATGTTGTTCTTCTCGATGCCCGGAATGACTACGAGTGGGAAATCGGAAGGTTTGAAGGAGCGATTCTCCCAGAAGTGCCGAGTTTTAAAGATCTCCCCGGGTGGATTCGGGATCATCGTTCAGAATTGGAAGGAAAGAAAATTCTCACATATTGCACTGGCGGGATTCGTTGCGAGAAGTTTAGTGGGTTCCTTCTTAATGAAGGATTTAATGATGTCTTCCAGTTGGATGGTGGAATTGTGACCTATGGTAAAGATGACGAGGTTCGTGGGGAGGGGTATGAAGGTGAATGCTACGTTTTCGATGAACGGTTGTCCGTGCCAGTGAATCGAACATCGGGGGCGAGGGTCGTCTCGAAATGCTGCAACTGTGGAGTTCCGAGTATCCGCTATCGAAATTGCGCCTGGATGCCTTGTAATACTCAGGTGCTTCTGTGCGAAGAGTGTGAGGAGTCGGTTGGGCGATACTGCACAGCTCGCTGCAAAGAGGTCGATTTGATGTGTCGAGCTGCGGTTGTTGGAATTTAGGCTTTCTTTCGCTGCCTTAATTTCCAAATCAATCCTGCGATCGAGATGATCGCCAGGATCGGAATAAGCCATAAAAACCAAGGAACTGGAAGTTCTGCTCTGAGGCTCATTTTAATAGGATTTTCGAAGTGATCTCTAAGTTTGAAGGCCCAACGAACAGTTTTGCCATCGTCACTAATGGAGTGGGCGTTGGTCTCCTTGACCCTGGTCGGCATGTGAATCGTGTAGATGAAAGCTGCCGATCCCAGCATTTTTGGCCTTCTGGCAACTGCGGAAGGGAAGATCTGTTTCGGGCTGACTTCGCGGTCGAAGGCCGGAGTGAGTCCGTCGAGCCTGAAGTTTATGTCGCCCATGATGCTATCAAGCTTGTCTGGGTCGGTCCCTGTCTCTTTGGCAAAAAAAGGTTTGTTTCGTTCCGAGAGCGAAAGAATTTCACGAACGTCAGTGAATTTTGCCTCAAGATGGAAGATAGCGCGTCCGGATTTAGCTTTAAATGCAAGTTCGGTGATTTCAATCAGGTCTTCTTTTTCGTCAATCAACTGAATGGCCCTGATGAATTCGTCTGGATCTCCAAGTTGAGTCAGCGCAATCGAAGGGATTTCATAATGAACGACAACATGGCCTGACGCGTCATCGTTAATCCATACCTCCTCTTCGCCTTCCACGCAGGAAGTCAGAATCGCAATTGGAAGGAAAAAAAGGAGGTGGAAGATACTGCGAATCACACATCGATACAAGGATAGTCCCGCTCCTTCGTCAATCTTGGTATAAGTGTGCTTTTTTTTATTTGCATCTGCGAACATTTCAGGCGAGCTTGCGTTGGCGCTTAAACCTGATAAATATAATCAGGTTAGTCATATTTAAACGCGAGAACCGCTAATTCAAATGTCAGACGTTAAACTCTCAAAAAACGAGTCCATAAAAATTGCCAGTAACTACCTACGTGGAACAATCGCCGAAGGCTTGGCTGATGAG
This sequence comes from Akkermansiaceae bacterium, assembly GCA_039768565.1. Lineage (GTDB taxonomy): Bacteria > Verrucomicrobiota > Verrucomicrobiia > Verrucomicrobiales > Akkermansiaceae > SW10. Next base: position 2,036 of record JBDNAG010000217.1, read on the forward strand.
ACCACTAGGTCTGTTTCGAAGGACGACGAGCAGTTGCTCAAGTTTCACGGAACGTATCAGCAAGATGACCGTGATGTCCGTATCGAGCGTAAACGTGCCGGACTTGAGAAGGCTTTTAGTTTTATGATTCGGGTGCGGGTCCCGGGTGGAGTGTCAACAACTGGGCAGTGGTTGGAAATGGACAGGATGGCAAGCGATTTCGGTAATGAGAATTTTAAGCTGACAACCCGGCAGGCCTATCAATTACATGGGATCATCAAGAATGATCTCAAGCAAACCATCAAGGAGATCAACGATACCGCAATGGATACGATTGCGGCGTGTGGTGATGTGAACCGTAACGTGATGTGCAACCCAAATCCGGCTCTCTCTTCGATTCACGGGGAAACATTGGCAGTTGCCCAGGCCATTAGTGATCACCTGACACCAGCGACTGGTGCGTATCATGAAATATGGCTCGATGGTGAAAAGGTCGAAAGCTCGGAAGAGGAGGTCGAACCCATTTATGGGAAAACCTACCTGCCAAGAAAATTCAAGATTTGTATGGCGATTCCACCAAGCAACGACGTTGATATTTACTCACAATGTCTTGGATTCATCGCAATTGAGGAAAATGGAAAGCTTGTCGGATTTAATGTCACCGTCGGTGGCGGAATGGGAATGCACCATGGTCAGGAAAAGACCTTTCCTCGCATCGCTGATGTTCTAGGATTTATTCCAGTTGAAAAGGCAGTGCAGGTTGCGGAGGAGGTTGTAAAGATTCAAAGGGACTTTGGTGACCGATCCGAGCGAAAGCACGCTCGCATGAAATACACCATCGATGACCGTGGGATCGAATGGTTCAAATCTGAAATCGAAGGACGCCTTGGATACGAAATCGGTGAAGCCCGCCCCTATGAGTTTGTCAGCAACGGTGACACATACGGTTGGGTGGAGACCGAGGACGGCAAGAGTCAATTAACCATTTTCATCGAAAACGGCAGGGTCCTTGATTCGGATGGGTATTTGCTTCGAACCGGACTTCGCGAAATTGCCAAGGTCCACACGGGAGACATGCGTCTCAGTTCAAATCAAAACGTCATCATCGCAGGTGTTGAAGCTGGAGACAAAGCGACGATCGACGCCTTAATGGTGAAGTATGGAATTGCGGCTAATCAGAATCGCTCAGCGGCCCGGCTCAATTCAATGGCGTGTGTTGCACTTCCGACTTGTGGACTATCGTTGGCAGAGAGCGAGCGCTACTTGCCCAGCTTATTGACTGAAATTGAGGAGATCCTTGATGAGGTAGGTTTGACCCAGGATGCGATCACAATCCGGATGACGGGATGTCCGAATGGTTGTGCACGGCCATATATTGCTGAGATTGCCTTCGTTGGTCGTGCTCCCGGTAAATATAATATTCACCTCGGTGGTGGATTCACAGGAAATCGTATCGGTGGAATCTGGCAGCGCAGCGTGAAAGGCGATGAGATTGCCGGATTGTTACGTCCCGTCCTAAGTCGTTACGCTTCCGAGCGCGAAGAGGGAGAGCACTTTGGTGATTTTGTTATCCGTGCCGGAATCATCCACGAAGTTACTCATGGAAGTGAGGTCCACAAGGAACACGAGCCTGCATGAAAACAGTTCATTCATCTGCCGGTGGAGTTTTGAACAGCGATCCTTCGGCTAAGGAGTTATCGGCGATTTTAGATCCCCTTAAAGCGCACGAGCGAATTCTTCGGTTGAAGGAGATTTATGGATCACGCTTGGTCGCCAGTTCTAGTTTTGGGCTACAGGCTTCAGCCATGTTGCACTTGATCAAAGAGCACGCGCCGGAGATTCCGGTCGTCTTTGTCGATACCGGATACTGCTTTCCTGAAACCTATCAATTCGCGGAGTCATTTATTGAAGACTGGGGATTGGATATTCGAATTTTCAATCCCGCGATTTCCGTAGCCCGTCAGGAAGCACTTTATGGGAAGCTCTGGGAACAGGGGGAAGAGGGGAATAAAAAGTATGCTCTCCTGAACAAGGTAGAGCCTATGAACCGTGCCCTATCCCAGATTGGCGGTGATGTATGGCTCAGTGGTCTCCGTCGCAGTCAATCTTCAAGCAGGATTGGTCGTGCGGTTGCTGAACAGCAGAAATCAACAATGAAGGTGTATCCAATTCTAGATTGGGCTGACGCACAGGTATCTTCCTACTACTACGAGCATGATCTACCTCGCCATCCCCTCGAAAAGGAAGGGTATCTCGCAATGGGAGACTGGCATTCCACTCGTAAACCAAAAGCAGGAGAATCCGCCGAAGACACCCGTTTTAATGGACTGAAATATGAATGTGGACTTCACGAAGAATCCGGTCAAATTGACTATCAAATCTAAAGAACAATAATATGAGCCTTGCTACGAATATTGTCGATACTGTCGGCAACACGCCATTGATTAAACTAAATACTGTAACTGAAGGACTTGATTGTGAAGTTTTCGTAAAAGCTGAATTTTTTAATCC
>JBDNAG010000218.1:0-30977 GCA_039768565.1 Akkermansiaceae bacterium
CCGACAGAGTATGGACTGGTAATTGAGAAGGTTGAATTTTTTTCATGGGCGCGCTCTGGATCTTCTTGTTAAAGCAGATTCTGCGACCGGTTCGGCAAAACGGGGAAAGGTATTGCGGAGCCAGCTGATTTCGGCAGTGGTGACACTACCGGTTTTCGATGAGGCTAAGGAGTTATTAGGAGTGCTAGGTCAGCTGGAGCATCTCTGGGGGATGTCAGTGGGTGGGTCGTTTGCGGTCCATACGGCCGCTTTTCAGCTGGATCGTTGGGATCGAATTACGATTGTGCATCGTTTGATCGACTGGGCGGTGTAGTGAAGGAAACTCTGGGATTTTTTTCGGAGATCTTCCAGCCCTTCGCGGAAAGTCTGATCGTGCGGCGAGGTGGGGTGGATGGGGGCAAGTCAATCCCGTCGAGCTAGCGGAAGAAATAGAAAGGCCTGTCCTGCTCGTGCACAGTGATGGTCTCATTTCTCATTATCGGTGCAGGTTGCTTTATGAGACTTTTCTCGGGGAGAAAAAGTTCATTATCGTTCCTACCAGAAATCACGATAATGTTTTTGTGACCGAGGCCCCGGTAAACTCGGAGATGGCGAAGTTGTCCATGAAATCGTCAGAGCAGAATACTTAATAGAAGAAAGGATCTTCTTTCGGAGGAGTTTTTTTCACCTCGGAGCGGATAGTTTTCCGGAGCTCCGGAACGTCACGATACATGAGAGTGAGTCGGACTTCGTTTTTGAAGACCCGGTTGATGGTGATTTCGCGAACGTCGATCTGATATTCATCGGCAAGTTTTTCGCGGAGATACTTTTGATCAAGCATCAGGGCCTTGTCGGCAAGCTTGTAATCAACTTCGATCTTCTGGAAAGAATCCCGCCAGACGGACGGGCGGTCTGCAAAGGCTGCGGTGAGAAGAATAATGGCGGCTGAAAAGCCATCGGCAACAGCGGGCATCATGGTATTGACGAAGGTGAGTGAAATCGCTCCGAGGAGGTAGGCGATTTCGGCTTTGTCGAAGGCTTCGCTTCGCAGCCGCACGAGAGCCAGAAGAGCGAAAATCGTGAATCCAAAGCCAGCTGTGACCAAGGAGCTGGAGAGAAAGATCGGGAAGAGGAATAGGTTGAAAGCCAGCAAGAGGAAGAGCATCTTGTGGTCGTGGTGTCTCCGATAATAAATGACGTAGGCAAAGAGGTAGATGGTGATGAGATTAAAGACGACCTTGTAAATTAGTGACCAGCCCTGACGAATCAGCGGAGTGTCCTGAGCGGCTTGGTCCATCCAAAATTGAAAGAAACCTTTTTCCGAGGTAGGGACGCCCGGATCGAGGATCTTGCCTTTTTCGTCAAACATGACGTCGATTTTTGAGGTGCCGCTGACGAGTTCAATTTCGTAAAAATTGCCTTGAACTGCGCTGTCTACAGCTTCGGCGTCACGAAAATCCTCGCTGCTGTATTTAAGAAGATAGGCCGTACGGACTTCGGGCGGAAGTTCGTTGAAATCGACATTATTTTCGGTCTCGGTCCAGATACCTTCTTTGGTGAAATCAGCCCGGTATTTGATGCCGTCGACGCGGTAGTTGGCTTCGTAAGAGCCGTTGGTGTCGAGTTCCCAGGTGGGCTCGGGAACGTCCGGATATTTTTGACGAAAAGCTTCCAGAACGGCCTCAGGTGCAATGAGGTTAGCGGAGCTGGTGAGAGTCAGTGCTAGGGTGAGCAAGAATTGGACGACGAGAATCTTCATGCGGAATCTTTAATCACGGTTGTGCGTGGGGCGGCAGTTTGTCATTTGCCTACAAGGGTGAGAAGGATCTTTGATGGAAATTTGCCTGATCTGAAATCTCTGCTTGTGCCAGCCGGCGGTAAATGGAAGTGGAAAAGCGTGGCTCTCCTAGGTTAGATTGCTCCTCGTAGCCTTAAGCAAGCGAAGCCTTGGAATCTGTGTTTCCCTGAGTTTGTCGATCCCAAATATACCGCCGGAAGAGAACTTTAACGGCCGCTGTCAGGGGGACGGCGAGGAGGGCACCGAGGAATCCACCCAGAAGAAGTGACCAGAAGAGCATCGAGAAAATCACCGTCATAGGATGAAGTCCGACCGAATCTCCTACAATTTTCGGTGCAGTGATGAGAGAGTTGATTTGCTGAACAGTGATAAAGATCGCAAGAACTCCGATCACATATCCCCACTGGGATAATCCGTATGGGTGCTCTAACCCACCGTGGAGGTAGGCAATGATACAGGCGGGAATAAGGCAAATGATGTTTCCGATGTAAGGAATGATGCCAAGGAAGGCCATAAAGACTCCGATTAGAAGACCATAGGGAAGTTGAAAGATTGTCAGGGCAATGCCAACGAGAATCCCGTCGATGAAGGCAACGAGGACTTGTCCCCGGAAGAATGAGATGAGGTATCCATTAATTTCCCGGAGGGTCTCAACAACCTCGTCTTTAAATTTGGATGCCTTCAGAGGGACGTAGTTTGTCCATCCGTTCTTGATTCCTTCACTCTCCTTTAGAAAATAGTAGAGGTAGATCGGGACCATAACGAATCCGATGATGAGGCCGAATCCTCCAAGAATCTTTCCTGAACTATCGATAAGCCATCCTACGGTTTTTTTACTGAGGTTGAAAAACCATTGTCCCCCAAGGGTGAGCTCGGCATTTTCAAGTGCGATGAGTTCATCTGGGTGTTCGACCCCCGGGTAATGGATACTGCTATTCCAATCGGAATGAATGAGGGTTAGTAGTTCGGGAGGGGCTTTCTCCATGCCATTGGTGGTGAGCTTGTTGCTTTCGGGGTCGAGCCACCACTTCGTTTTGTCCGGTCCATCGATGGATCCACCATTTCGCAGATGGAGGTTTACTGCTGAAGCGTCTTTTTGAAAGGCGAGACGCATAAGCCAACCATATCCTCCGTGTTCCTTTGCCTGGGCGAGGTTTGCAGGCGATAAATTTTTGAAGGCTGAGGCCCCGTTTTCATTCACTACGACTGTTTGGATTTGCTTTGAGAGCCTCACGCCGGAGAAGGAGAACAAGATCCCAAAGAAAAGAACGAAGGCCGCGAAAACGATGATGATTCCTTTCAGGCGGGATAGGCCCTTACGCTGAAGATATTGGACCACCGGATCAAGTAGGTAGGCGATGATTCCAGCGAGGGCGAGGGGGACAAAAACCGGCTGAAGATATCCCAGAACCGTACTTGTGAGCCAGATGAGACCTACCAGCAATACTCCGAGAACCAGAATGGCGAGTCCTGTGGCGGCCCTCCAGAGCGTGCGCTTTTGAAACTCGCTGGGGAATGATTGATCTTCGTCCACAAAAGGTAAACTGCCCAAGTCAGCCCTATGGGGGAAGCGTAAACTGGTTGCCGTCTTCTAGCGGCCGTTAAGCCTTGGCGACCTTGTCGAGGACTCCGTTTACGTAGGATGCTGATTCTTCGCCGGAAAATGATCGGGCCAAATCAACGGCTTCGTTGATGGAGATGGCCACGTCAAGTTCGGAAAGTTTTAGAATTTCCCAGCTCGCAAGGCGGAGGATCGCGAGGTCGACCTTTGAAATTCTTTCGAGATCAAAATTGGCGGAGGCCGAGTTGATGGCTTCGTCTAGGGCTGGCACTTCTGCTTCAACTTGGTCAGCAAGTTTGATGGCCTCGTTTTCGAGCTCCTTCATTTCGCCAGTCAGGCGGTGAAGGTGATCGAGGTCCCGTTGTTCCGGATAGTTCTCCGGGAAATGGACCATGCGTACGCGGGCGTCGTATTGATCGAACTTGTTAAAAATTTCCGAGATCTCCTCATATTGGGCGGGTGGGAATCCTTCGGTGTGGGGCAGAATCTCGGCGCGCTTTTTGCGGAGTTTATCGGACTCGGGAAGGAGCTTGTGAAGGTCGCGTCTCCAGCCGCCGGTGTCGGCTTTTGCCAGACGATGGAGGTTGCCGCAACTTTCTGCCCACGAATACTCGCAGGCGCTCAGGCTCTTAAGCTCGCGAGCCAATTTCTCCCCTGGGTCGGCTGCCAGAATAGCGGCTGTGCTGTCGGTCAGGGCACGTTGAAGTTTTGCGGTGAGTGCCTCGCGTCCTTGTTGGAAGTGAGCGAGGACTTTGACACGTGCGCGATCAAAGTTGAGAGAGGCCTTATCGTTAACAAGCTCCCAAAATTCCGGGCCTCCTTGATCCTTGGGAGATGCAAAGCGTGCATAAAGGAGCTGAACGGCCGCCTGGCGGACGAGGCGACGGCTAGCCATTGCTCGGGTGAAGTCGAAGGGATTGGTTGGCTCGGCGGACTTCGCTCATGATCTCGATGATGTCGAGAGCGCTGCGGGCAGCTTCGCGGCCACGATTGAGGTTTTTACCAATGCAGCGTGCGTAGGCCTGCTTTTCATCTTCGACGAGAAGAACCTCGTGAATGATGGGGGTTGTTTTCTCAAGTGCGAGTTTTTGTAGGGCGTCGGTGACCGAGGTTGCGACAAGGTCGGCGTGGCCGGTACCTCCGCGGATGATGCAGCCCAGAGCAATTACGCAATCCGGTTGCTCCTCTTCGATGAGAGCTTTGCAAACCACAGGGATTTCAAAAGCCCCGGGAACTCGGACTAGGTCGACGCGAGCATTTGCGGCATAAGCGTCGATTTCCTCGACGGCGTTCTCGACGAGCGCGTCGGTGTATTCCTGGTTGAACTTGGCCGCGACGATGGAGATGCGGACTTTTGTCCCGGTGGGGACCCGCGGTTTTGGAGGAATGATGGCCGACATGAGTGTGGGGGGTGATATAGGCTGAACGACCGAATTGTCAATCAGAGGTGATGGCCCATCCTGGTTCGCTTGGTCTCGAGGTATTTTTCGTTGTGAGGATTGGAGGGGAGGCGGATCGGAACCTGCTCCACAATTTCCAGCCCGTAGCCTTCAAGTCCAATGACTTTCTTGGGGTTGTTGGTAAGAAGGCGGATTTTTCGGACGCCGATATCGTAAAGCATCTGGGCTCCCATGCCGTAATCGCGGAGGTCCGAGCCATAACCGAGTTTTTCGTTGGCCTCAATGGTGTCAAAACCCTGTTCTTGGAGCTTATAGGCGTGGATTTTGGCAGCGAGGCCGATTCCCCGGCCTTCCTGACGGAGATAGAGGAGGACTCCTCCTTCTTCCGCAATATGAGCAAGCGCTGTGTGAAGCTGCCCCCCGCAATCGCAGCGGCGTGAGCCGAAGACATCGCCTGTAAGGCACTCGGAGTGAACGCGGACGCTGATGGGCTTATCGGGGTCAATATCCCCCCGAACAAGAGCGAGATGCTCTGAGTCATCGGTATTCACCTGGTAGAGGTAGCAGTCGAAGTCGCCAAAGTCAGTTGGCATGGAGATGACCTCTTCCCGTGTGACGAGTCTTTCGGAACGCCGGCGATATTCAATAAGTTGGGCGATGGTACAGGACTTCAGACCGTGTTTTTCCTGGTATTCACCGAGATCACCAACCCGTCCCATGGTGCCATCCTCATGCATGATTTCGCAAATCACACCTGCCGGGGGAAGCTCGGCGAGGCGGGCGAGGTCGACTGCTGCTTCGGTGTGTCCGGTCCGCCGGAGAACACCGGCATCCATGGCTTCTAGCGGGAAAATGTGGCCGGGTTGAACGAAGGCGCTGGCGTCGGTGTCTGGGTTGGCTAGGAGCTGAATGGTATGTGCCCGGTCTGCGGCAGATATACCAGTGGTGATGCCTTCGGCAGCATCAATGGAAATGGTAAATGCTGTTTTGTGGGCTTCACGGTTTTTGGGAGTCATCGGAGGGAGGTTGAGAGCTTTTGCACGCTCCGGCAGTATGGGGGTGCAGATCAAGCCGCGCCCGTGGTTCGCCATAAAGGCAATCGATTCGGGAGTGATAAGTGAGGCCGCTCCGACAAGGTCAGCTTCGTTCTCCCGTCCGGGATCGTCTGCGACGATGACAAGTCGTCCGGCTTTGAGTTCGGCGACAACCTCGTCGATGGGGGAAAACTTCAGCTTGCTCATGCGCGCGCAATAGTGGCAGCAAAATCCCGCGGCGCAAGATTAGTGCAAGACATCGGCAAGGGGATCTCGCTCGATGATCCCGAGATCGACGAGAAAGTGATCGGCGGAACGTAGCGTGATCTCGTAATTCTTTTCGTCGGAATTGAAGTTGAAAAAGGTGTGGCCGGCATTCTCAAATTCCATGAGGTCGCATCGGTTACGTTTTTTGCGATAACGTTTTGCGAAGCGTTCAGAGAGTTCGAAAGGAACCACACGGTCAGCCTTGGCATGAAAGATCAGGCAGGGGGGGAGAGTTTTTTGGGGGAGGTGATAAGAAGGACTGTAGAGTTTTCCGTCCTTCGGAGAGGCGAAGCGATCGTTACAAATTCCTTTTCGTGTTGTGTCGCTGATCGGGGCAAAGAGTATCATCGCGCAGGGTTTGGGCGACGATCCGAGAGTTTCATCGTGAGGGTGAAGGGCGGCGGAAAGAACGGCGTTTGCTCCAGCACTGGCGCCGACCGCGACAATCTTGTTAGCATCAATTCCCATGTCGGCTGCATGCCTTTTGAAAAAAGAGAGGGCTTCCTTGGCGTCGGCGATCGCTTCTTCGGGGGTCCCGTCAAATAGAGCCTTCGTCCGATATTCCACAGTGGCTGCAACCATGCCGCGTGACGCGAAGTGATGGCAGTGTGGGACGAACTGGGTGGGTGCTGATATGTCCCAGAGACCACCGTGGAAAAAGACGATGGCGGGGCAGCGATCGCGCTGGTAGTCGAAATTGTGAGGGAAGAAAAAGTGGGCATGCAAGTCTCCGGCCGGTGTCTGGCGGTAGATATAGGTGGTCGCGGAAGAGAGAAGTTCCTTGTTCCGGGCTTCACCAATCATGGGTGACTTAGGGAGATTCTTCATGGGTGTTTTGTGCGTCAACCAATGTTGATGTAGAAAAGCTTTTCCAAATGTGGCTCCAATTGTCCATAGTTTCTCCATGAAACTACCGATTTTGGTTCTCTGGCTGCTTTCTCTTGCTGTTCCGGCACAGGCTCAAGTGGCAAATGGCGAGCAAACGGTGGCGGAATTGCGGAGTGCTTACAATAACTGGCGGGCCGCCATGGTGCGTAAGGATGCCGGATTGTGGAAGCGATACACTTCGACAACGAAGCAAATTAATATTCGCAATCGGATTTGGAGCGAGCGCCAGCCATTTCCGCAAGCGGTCTTCGCTTTGCCCATCGCGCCTCCGGATATTTCCAAACTCAAGGCGATGAGAGTTCGGGCGCAAGGCCGGACTGCCAAGGTAACCTATTTTGGTAAAGTGGACTTTGGCGTTGGAGGAAAGCCAACCGAAAACCTCTTTGTTGTCTCATACATTCAGGAGAGGACCGGATGGAAGTATCACGGAGGCGAATTCGTCAATTTGGGGGCGCTTCCGGATGTCCGGAAGCAACTTGCGACTGGTAATAAGGATTTCCTAGACGGGGAGGATTTTTTTCCGAATGGAATTCCCGAGGCTGCCCCATTTGCGATTCGTGGTCCCGCCAAGTATATCGCAAAGGCCTATGTGTTTTGCCCCGGTCGTGAGGTGAATCTTTTGATTAATAAAAAATCACGGCACAAATTTCAAAATACCAAGCGTGCTGATGTGATCATCGGTGGCGCAGGCGATGGGATGAACGAAGTCCAATATTCCATCAAAGACATTCCAGGGGGAGATCCCAACGCTCCAATTACGATACGGGTCTATTTGATGTCGGAAGTCAGCGGGGTGAAGCCGCTAAAGCCTCTGGAATATCAGATTGATGTGGAGCAGGCTAAACAGGGAGAGAAGCCAAAAGCGTCGGGCACATTGAATTTTAATCTCGGCCCGGAGATGGACAGACAGTTGAAGGGCCGCTAGACTTGTCCAACAATTATTACCGTGGATCTGATCGAAATTGTTAAACAGAACTGGCGTGCCGGGGTTGAAGTCCTGGTACTCTGGATTCTCATCTATCAGACTTACCGCGTTTTTCGGGCGACTCGCGGGGCCAGTATTCTGGTCGGGTTGACCGTGGTGATTATTTTGATGACCTTGGCTTCGCAGATCCTTGATTTAAAGGTGATCGAATGGATCATTAAAAGTGCAGCCGCCATTTTAGCTTTTGCGCTTTTGATTATTTTTCAGCCCGAACTCCGAAATGGTCTCGCCAGACTGGGAAGCACAAATCTCTTCTCGTTCTCAACAAACCAGCAAAAGGTATTTCTTGAGACCTTGACTGAGGCTGTGATCAGGCTCTCCAAGAAACGCTATGGAGCTCTTTTTGCGATCGAGAGGGGGATTGCGCTCAATGAATATGAGAGTACCGGAGTGACCATCGACAGCGTTCTTTCCGTGGAGCTGGTCTCCACAATTTTTCATCCGAAGACTGCTTTGCACGACGGTGGAATGATCTTGAAGAAAGAACGGATTGCCTCGGCAGCATGCATTTTTCCGGTCAGCCAGAAGGATCTCTCCGACCGGTCACTCGGGCTGCGGCATCGTGCCGGCTTTGGGATTACAGAGGAGACCGATGCGGTCGCGGTTGTCGTAAGTGAAGAGACGGGCGCGATCTCGATTGTGGTGGAAGGAAAAATCCACCGAAACCTCTCCGAGGATGAATTCAGCGCAAAACTAGACGAAATTTTCCTAACCCATGGTGAAATACATAAAGAAATGGCTCCTGAGGAATTGGACGGTGAAAATCGCCGCGTTGGCTCTGGCGATCGCGATCCGGTATCTGATTGATCTCCATCTTCAGCAGAGCAGCGACTCTACCAATAAGTCCTCAACGGAACAATCTGCCCGATGAAGCTCGACCAGTGGAACGGGCTCCTTGTGACTGGAACTGATACAGGGATCGGAAAGACTTGGGTTTCAGCCCTCATCATCGAAGAACTACGGAAAAAGGGAGTGGGGGCAGTTGGTCTGAAGCCAGTGCTGAGTGGATCTCGTGAGGATGCCGAACGACTCTGGGAAGCCAGTGGACGAGCATTGGGTCTCGATGTAATCAATCCCTGGTGGTATCGCACACCGGTAGCGCCACTTGTGGCTTCGAGGATTGAAGGCTCGCCGTTGGAGGTCGAGCCCATGATAGAGCTTATTCATAAGGTGCGAGATGCTCACGACTTCACACTCGTCGAGGGTGTGGGAGGCTGGGAAGTCCCAATGGGGGAGGACTTTGGCTTTCCTGAGTTCGCCAAGGCCTTGAACTTTCCGGTTTTAGTCGTAGCGGCGAATTGGTTGGGGACAATCAATCATACGCTCCTTACGGTGAAAGCGATTCAAGCGGCCGGCCTGAACTGTGTTGGTGTGATTCTAAATCATCTCGAAGCTGAGCGTGATGTCGCTGTTACGACGAATCGGCCTATGCTGGAGGAACTCTGTCCGGTCCCAATCATCGGTGAAGTATTGACTGATGCCGATTGGATTGATTGGACGGATTCCTAGGACGTGGAGATGGGGGCACAAAGATACCCGCTCCACCTCTGGTGAAACGGGCTGCCTTAGGTTTTTCAAGGGAAAGTTTACTGACCGGTCGCGATGAGTTCTTCCACACGGAAGAAGGCCTGGGACTCACCAATTAATTCAGGGAATTCGTCGAGGTCGAACGTGAAAGTGGTGTTATCACCGTCGTCCCCCACAACGCCGTCATCAAGTTCGAAGTCCCAGTTTTCTAGGTCAGTGGAGTAGCGGAGTGCATAGAGACGTCCCGGACTGGAGTTCCAGGTCAGGCTCACGGTCGTTCCTTCGACATTAGCGGTGTATTCGACGTTCGTGATCTTCAGTTCGACAGAAGGAGCGCCCACAACGATGGTTCCTTCGCCAATGATCCAATCTTCGGTATTGGTATAGACGCCATTTGGGACCGTGGTGAAGGTTCCGGTGCCATCAAGATCGATTTGCAAGAGTCCCTCACCAATCACTTCACTGACTCCGGAATCGAGGCTTAGGATCCCGTTCTTCCCAACTAGGAGGGTTGTTGCATCGTCGTCAATGGCTCCTTCACCACCGACTGCATTAACCGTGATCTGGAGGGAGGTGACTCCTGTTCCATTTGCATTTGTTGACGCCAGGGTCACCGTCGGGGCTTGGCCAAATGCTCCTACTTTGTCTGCAACCCAGTAGCTTGGTTCAATTCCCCCATTGGCATTAATGAGTTCGATGGGGCCAGTAATGGTGTTGGGTGTATCCCCGGTGATGGTGATGAGTTCGTCAGGTGTTACCCCATTGGAAAATCCACCGGAGCGCGAAAGTTGCAAGCCACCTGGTCCGCTGATGATGCCTTCAATGGTGAGGCTGCGGTCCCTTTCCTGGCGGATATGGAATGGGTCTGCTGAGGCCAAGAGTGTGAGATCGACGATAGTATTGTCGCCACCGTGTTTGAAGACCATGTCTTGGTTCCCGGTGCCTGTCCCGGTAATTGCGGCGACGGAACCAATGGTAATGCCTTCGTTAGTCAATCTGGTTGAATTGTTTGCCAAGGAAGTTCGGTCGATGGTGAAAGTGTCCTCACCGTCAGGAAATCCGTTAAGTCCATCATCTTCGCCGCTGACCAGAGTCCAGTTTAAGGGGTTGGTCCAAAGCTGTTGGTATGAGGCTCCATCGTCAGTGGGTGCTCCAATATTCGTTGCCGCGTTGTCTATTCTGAATGAGAAAACAGCAGCTGGAGCATGCAGGGGAAGAAGAATGATGGCTGATAATACGGCGGCAAAGCTGATGCTGTTTTTAGATGAGTTAGGGGTCATGTTGTTGAGGAGGTTGAAGAAGAGTGAAGGTGTGATGATTTTTTATCCGGGCAGGTAAGTCTCTTTAAATAGATTAGCAGTCCCTAAAATTTAGGGCTCGAGCCTGCGGTTTTAGTATGCCACTTCGGTATTCCGTCTTTTTTAAACGTGGATATAAGATTTGTTGTTCCATCGTGATTTCTTCAAGATTTTTTTCGTATTCCCATTTGTTCCTTAAAGGGGTTTAACCTTTGGCGGAAGTTACTATATTTTCTCAAATTAGCTTCAGCTTAAATGTGACACTCTTCGTGGTGTAGTAGACCAAAGAGTATTTGTCAGGGGAATTCCAAGGGTTCAACAGCTCGCCGCTGATCTCGGAGTCAATCGCATGATGGTGAAGAAGGTCTTGCGAATTCTTGAGCGGCAGGGGGCGGTCGGATCTTTCGGACGGGGGAAGAGGCGTCAAATTAAAGCGCTAAAGTCCAATAGAGATGCTCTGTTGCAAGTTGGAATTCCTGGTAGCGACTCGGCAGATTCTAGTCATGAACCCGTGATCAGCGCCAAGCGGTTGCTGACGAAATCGGGACATACTTGGTTTTTTCCGATAAGACTCTGATGGACCTCCAAATGGATGTGAAGTGGATCTCGGCTTTTTTGAGGAGTATCGATGCCGACGCTTGGGTGGTGTCAGCTGCCCCAAGGGGAGTCCTGCGCTGCTTTGCTTTTTAACCGGCACCAGCCTTCGCCTTATTTGGATATCGCTATCGCTGCGGCCGGTCTTTTGTCTCTTACAACTCTGGCAGAAATTGTGAAGAAGTTGGCAGAGCTTGGCCACCGGCGGATCGTCATACTTAGTCGTGAGATGAGAAGGGTTCCGGAACTTTCGGAGTTTGAAAAACGTTTTTGAAGTGTCTTAGCGGTCATGGTATCGCGATCGGTCCCTATCATTTGCCAACTTGGGAGAAGAGTCTGAAGGGGGGCAGATATTGCCGGAGCCGCTCTTCAAAGTCAGTCTGCCGACTGCCTTGATCGTTCACAAACCGCATTAATTGGTGACCAGCCGGGAATCCGAGTTCCAGAAGACATTTCCTTGATCTGTCTGGATTTCCATAAAGGCTTATGGGGTTACAAGCCCGCGATTAAAAAAATCTCGTGGGCCGCTCTAGGGGTCGCCCGCTGTTGATTTCAGGAAATATTCCAAACTAGGTAAAATGCTTCCTTACAAAGCCATCGGCATTCTCGCGATGGGTCGTTCTTTTTTCAGCGGGCATTTTATCGAGAAGGCGCACCATCATAGAGAGGCGGTATTGGGACGCAAAGAAGTCGCGGTGGTCTTCAATAAAGGTCCAGTAAAGTCCGTCCCATACCTCACACCAATCCCCTTTGGGGAAGTCGGACATTTTACGGATGTAGTTGGAGCCCGAGATGTATGGTTTAGTTGAAAAGACCCCGCCGTCTGCGAATTGAGACATACCGTAAACGTTTGGAACCATAACCCAATCGTAAGCATCGATGAAAAGTTCCATGAACCATTTGTAGACCGCGTCCGGGTGGATGCGGCAAAGGAGCATGAAGTTTCCTAAAACCATGAGTCTTTCGATGTGATGGGTGTAGCCATCTTCCAAAAGTGCATGAATGGTGTGATCAATAGGTGCGATCCCAGTAGTGCCATCGTAAAAGGCAGCGGGCATTTCACGGTCAAAATTCCAGAAGTTTTCATTCCGCTCCATGACGCCGTGGCGAAGGTAGATGATGCGCATGAACTCACGCCATCCTATGATCTGCCGGATGAATCCTTCGAGCGAATTGAGAGGGATTGTTGGATTGGTTTCGGCTGCATCAAGGGCTGCATTGATAACCTCCTGAGGTGTAATAAGCCCAATATTAAGAGGAGGAGTTAGGACCGAGTGGAACATAACACGTGTCCGGGTTGAGATGGCATCCTCGAAGTCGCCGAAGAGTTCAAAGCGTTCACTAAAGAACAAGGACATTGCGCAGAGTGCTTCGCTTCGATTTGTGGGGTATGTGAAATTAGCACGCATTCCGAGGGCTTCCGGAAATCGCTGAGCCACCCACTTTTGAGCAGCGGCCACTTCTTTGTTTGGCGAGGGTGAGTAGGGTTCGGGAACAGTTTGCTTTTTCGGCAGCTTTTTGCGATTTTCGGCATCGAAGGACCACTTACCGCCGACAGGTGAACCATCCTTTTCCAAAAGGATGTTCATGCGTTTTCGCTGGGCCTCGTAAAAGGTCTTCATGAAGGGCTTTTTCATTCCGCCCATGATTTCCTCCATCCAGTGATCCGGAGTAAGGAACATCGGGGAGGGAAGCTTTTTTAATTCAAGGTCACGTTGTTCCGCGAACCGTTTGAGACGGCGTTCGAGTAAGTAATCAACGGTGTCGACGTAGACGAGGGTTTCGATTTCCTGTGGGACGTGTTCTTCGATGAGGAGATCGGTCCGTGTCGGTTCGTTTGGAAGTTCCAGGTAGGTGAGCTTGTTCCTGCCCTGAGCCCAACGCTTCATACTTGCTCGATGAAGGACGAGTTTTTTTGCATGGAATTTAAGCGGTTGCTCTGAATCTGTACCGAAAAAAAGTGGATCCTCAATCAGGAGAATCGGCCGGTCTTTCTTGAGAGCGGGATGATCTTGAAAAAGTTGATGGGGAAAGACGAGAGCAAGAGACCGCGGCATCTGATATCATCGTGCAGGCGCAGTGATACGCAAGCGGATGGTCGAATTTGCCGCCCGAATTGATACCTGCTTGAGTTGGGAGAAACCTAGCGGAGTCGTTATTCCAGATTACGGAGATTTTCACTCACAATGAATTTTCAGGAAATCTCGACAAGAGTCCGTTTTCGGTTGCCGAAACGGCAGAGGCTGGTGAAGCCGGAATCCTTGATGAGTTGGAGTCCTTTGTCGAAATCTCGGGCAACTTCGGAAGGGTGGTGGGCATCTGAGGAGAGGGTAATTGGAATTTGTGCCTGCGCAGCGAGTGAGAGAAACTCCATGGAAGGGTATTGCTCGGCGCAGGGTTTGTGGAAGCCGGCGGTATTAAGTTCGATAGCTACTTTGTTGTCAGCAATTGCTTCAATGACGGGGTCGTAAAAGCGCCGCAAATCACCGAGAGGATGGTAGGAGAATTTCTTAATTAGATCCGGGTGGCCGAGGAAGTCGAAAAGTCCGGAGTTGGCCATTTTGGCATAATCTTGCCAGTAGCTTGTCCAGACTTCCTCAACATCTGTTTCAGCCCAGCGACCCAGCCATTTCGGATTATCAAAGTCCCACTTATCGCCGAGGTAATGGATGGAGCCAATGAGGTAGTCCCAATCGTATTTTGAATCGAGCCGTCCAATCCAGTCTTCGCAGCCAGGGAGCCAGTCACACTCTAGCCCGGCGCGTACAGGAAGTCTGTCTCCGGCGTGCTTTCGGGCCC
This sequence comes from Akkermansiaceae bacterium, assembly GCA_039768565.1. GTDB lineage: Bacteria > Verrucomicrobiota > Verrucomicrobiia > Verrucomicrobiales > Akkermansiaceae > SW10. The sequence goes on from JBDNAG010000218.1 coordinate 14,131, forward strand.
GTGCAATCCAATCGAAATACTGCGGAAGGTGCTCCTCCAGCATGCGCCAGTCATCAAATGGCTCGGGAGTCTGCGGAGCATGATCGGAGATGCCGTATTCAGCTAGGTTGGAGGCGATGGCTTTATCAATGTATTCCTCGGGTTCGCCTTCGGCATGTAGGCAAAGAGGAGTGTGGGTGTGGTAATCTGCTAGCATGGATGCTTTGGCGTTGTCTGGGACGCTTTCTCTTACTAGGTTTCTCCCCCGGGCGCAAAGCCTCACACGCCATGTCTCATTTTTCCGAGCCCAATTCGTTTACAAGACCTCTCTTTGACCAACTGAAACGCCATCCTAAAAGGGTCGTTTTCCCAGAAGGCGAGGATGAAAGAGTTCTGCGCGTCGCTGCCCGCTTCGTGGAGTTGGGGCTTGGAGTTCCTATTCTTTTGGGAGATCGTGATCGAATATTTGCGATGGCGAAAGATTTAGAAATTTCAATGGACTTTGTTCGTGTCATTGACCCTGCAAAGTCGTCGGATTTTCAACTGTTCTGCAGACGACTCGAACGAATCGAGCGTTACCGTGGGGTTGTTGGTATTGATGCTGAAGAGGTGGTTTCAAAACCCCATTATTTCGCTGCCATGATGGTTCAATACGGTCAGGCAGATGCCTGCCTTGGCGGCAACCTCACAGATCCAGCCGGTGTTTTCCGCCCGCTTCTTCATTTGATTGCGCCTGATCCGAAGGTTCCCAAGGTTTTTGCAGTCACCGCGATGACTTCAGATCGCCTCCCGAATTTTGGCCGCGATGGCGTTTTGTTTCTGGCCGACACTGGGTTGATTCCTGATCCGGAGGTAGAAGATCTCGCAAGTATCGCCGCCGAGACCGGAATGCTGGCTCATCACCACTTGGGCCGGAGGGTTCGGGTTGCCATGTTGAGTCACTCGAATCACGGAAGCTCACGCAGCGAGTCAGCCCTTAGGATGGTTGCCGCGACGGCGGCTGCACGTGAGAAGGTCTCACTGGATGACTGTGTCATTGATGGGGAGATTCAGCTCGACGTAGCTCTGGATCCCGAAGTCGCGGCGTGTAAGTTGCCTGCGATCTCAAAAAGTGAGCGCGCAGACGTGCTCGTCTTTCCTTCGCTGGACGCTGCGCACATCAGTTTGAAGATTTTACGTCACCTTGGTGGTGCCGAAAGTTACGGGAAATTGATCCGCGGCCTAACCCGGCCGGCGGGACAAGTTCCGCGGACTGCGACCGAGGAAATGATCCTCGGAACCGCTGCAGCCCTGGGCGTGGAAGCGATCCAGTATCGTCTCCTCCATCCACATGGCTAAAATAGTGTTTTCCCAGGAAGATTGTCAGGAATTTCAATGGCTCACGACTACGCCCCTTTAGTATCTCAATATTCGGACCTCATGAGAGATTCCAAACGGAGAGGTCGATTTGCAAGAAATTCGGCGCCGTTAATTCAGTCTTCTTTTCGGATGATTCCTACGTTCTTGGGTTATCCTAGCCTGGTGGCCACTGGAGTTGGCGCCCCGCCAGAAGATGCAGGTGGAGATGGGGGACTGCTTCTCCTCCCTGAGGGCCATTGTTGACGATGACGCGGAATCCGTCTTCGGAATAGCCTTCTTGGCGAGCGATTTCACCGACTTTCAGCATAAGGTGTCCCAGTATGTCGCGGTCCTCCGGCGCAGCTAGAGCGATCCGGGTGATAGGTTTTTTTGGAATTAGTAGCAAGTGGACGGGCGCCTGCGGGGAGATGTCGCGAAAGCACAAGCAGAGTTGATCTTCATAGACGATGTCTGCAGGGATTTCGCGGGCGATGATTTTCTCAAAAAGGGTAGGCTCGTGGCTCATGAATCAGATTTGAGATCGAGTTCCAGTTTCGGCGCGGAATGACGGCGCTGATAGCTCTCCAAAAATGAGGTGATCTCGATTCTAAGTTGAGCCCTCGACCCCGCGCTTGCCTCGGGACCGCGTAGCAGGGTTACGCTTTCGTCGATGTCGCAGAGTCGTATGGACTCAGCTCCAGCTTGCTGGAGAAGCTTAATTTCATCACCGAGCGAGCGGAAAAAGTCGGCTTCCGATCCTCGGCCGGCTTTTCCTGCCGGACCAATGAGGGAGACTGTAATGGGAGGAGCTAAAGGGGATAGATGTTGAGCGATATCGTGACAGCCAATCTTTCTCAACATTGCTCTCATCTTGGAGTAGAGATCTTCAATCGCAAAAACTCGGAGGGAGCAGCGCTTTTCCAGATAGTGTAGAATTCCATCGCGAATATCGGCGATAAATGGGCAGTCTGTGCGATCGCAGGCTGTGGCGGCGCGGTTTAAGGCCTCTTCGATCCAATCTGTTTCATAGCCGACCACATGATGGTGACCAATTTTAAGGGCAGGGAGATTTCCTGAGAGACAAATCATTATTATTTGAAGAGTTTTCGTTGCATTGTGTCCTGACGGGAGCGGTTCTCGAGTGCTTGAATTTCGCGAATAAATTCACTCACGTTATCGAATTGCCGATAAACCGAGACGTAGCGGACGTAGGCCACCGGATCGATGTCATGTAGCTTGTCCATGACTTTTGCTCCGATGCTGGCGGATGGGACTTCATTGTGGTGGTCCTTGTGAAGCTCGCTGAGAATTTCATCGACTGACCGGCCGATTACATCCATCGAAACTTTACGTTTCTCGCAGGCTTTCACGAGGCCCCTGAAAAGTTTTTCCCGGTTGATCGCCTCTCTGGTCCCGTCTCGCTTGATGACCCGCAATTCAGTGCGCTCAACCTGCTCGTAAGTGGTAAAACGGGATCCACAATGCAGGCATTCTCGTCGTCGCCTAATCGAGGTCCCGTCTTTTGAAGAACGGGAGTCGATGACTTTGTCCTGATGGTTTCCGCACTGAATACAACGCATGGCTGGGCGACCCGTGGCCGGGACGTTGCGAAGAATTGGCAGTCTGGGATGGTCCTGAAAGCAAAAATCTGTCCTGCGTCAACAGACTTGGAACAACAGGTCAGCAGTCGGGCTAGAGAGTAAAAAAGACTAAAAAACTATTAGATCAATTGGGTAGTCGAGGCTTTGCGTTTAAAAAAAATACGAATAACACACAGTTAACTGCTCTAATGGACTAAGGATGAATTTTAAGATCAGTGAAGGAACCTTCAAAAAAGGGACCTGAAATTCTTGTGAAAAAACTCTTGTTCCGATCCCATTCCGATGGCAAAGAGTGGCCGCACGTGAGGCCCTTCGGGGACGAGCAATGCGGGTGTAGCTCAGTGGTAGAGCGCGACCTTGCCAAGGTCGATGTCGAGAGTTCGAATCTCTTCACCCGCTCCATTTTCAATGAAGGGCTTAGGAGAAATCCTAAGCCCTTGTTTTTTGCCCCGATTGGATGCAGGTGCAGTTTGGTGTAGTTATTCCCAACTCACGCCCCATTTCAGGTCGAACTCTCGTATCTGAGTCAAAACGTCAGCAAAGCTTCAGAAGCACCAAGAAGCAAAAAACTGGCTAATCAATCTTTGAGGCGAACTTAGTAAATGAACTCGCGAAAGCATCGGGGATACCCTTCTTCTCCATCGACGCTCACGTAGCTGAACTTCACTCCACGGGAGCCTTCTTTTTGGAAAGGCTCAACTTTCCAAAGAACCTTATCGAAACCCTTGAGCCCGCCGGGAAGATGGCAGGGAATTCCGCCGGGATCATTGTTGGTTGCAAGCTGATATTCTTTTCCTTCCAGCGTGAATTTGCCATCGGCAATGCGATTTCCAAAACGTCCCACAGTCGATCCGAAGTAAGAGGTGTTCGTGAGCCAGCCTTCTAGATTGTCGTAGCTGTGGGTCAAGTCGGCCTGTTTGCCATCCTTATCAGCGGAAGTGACGGAGACTAAAATGGCGCCGTATTCCGTGACCTTCGCGGTCATGCCATTCGCATTCGTGAGGGTGAAAATTTTGACTTCCCCAGCATCGGGGATGCTTCCGTAAACAGAGGTTTCGACCGAGGATTTCTCCTCGGCGCTTTCGGAATCGGAGCAAGAAGTCACTAAGGTCATAAAAAGTGGCGCAAGGAGGGCTGAGATTGGGAGGAATGATTTCATCGGGTAGGGAATTACAGAGGACGCCGTGATCCACAGAAAGACCGCGGATTTGAGATTTTGGTCCAATTTTTGTAGAAATGGGACACCTTATTGAGCTCCCTGCTTTAGTTGGCCTTTAGAATCTCCCAAGGAATAGGGCTTCCTTTGACATCGGTGCCATCGTGGCGATAGCGGATGCGTGTCCATTTTTCCTGAATGGGGAGCCGGATTTCCATCCATTCCCAAGCCTTAGGTAAGGCGGGGCGGAGGATGAGTTTTTTGTTGGGGACGGAGAGATCGAGTCCGCCGAGGCCTTCGAGGTAAAGGAGGATTTTTCCGGCGTTGAAGTTGGAATATTGATCGCCGAAGAGGGTGAGATCGCGACGGTATGCTTCGGGCGCGACGGGGATTTTCCATTCGTCGTGGTAGTTGTAGTTCGCGAGATGGTTGAGCGTCAGCTCGGTGGCTTCGTCCTTGAGTCCTTGGGAGAACATTCCGTCGAGCGTGAAGTAGGCGGTGTCCGGAGTGTAGCCGAAGGAGTGATCGACATCGGTGGCGAAGGCCTTCATCGACTGCTTTGACATCGCGAGGGGGAAGAACTCGCCGTAGAAACCTTTTTCCCGGTTGAAGGCCCAGGCGTGGACCATGGCCTTGGCATATTCTTTGGGGAAATAAGGAGAGCGCATGGCCCAAAAGGCATTGGTCATGAGCATCTTGTTTTGAGGGGCGGCGAAGTAGTTGGAGACGCCGTTTGATTGCCAGCGCTGATCGAACATGAGGCGAACGTGCTCGGGATCGCGACGGAGCAATTCCCGCCAGTGTTTGACGTCGTTTTCTTTGCCAAGGAGGCGGGCAATTTTTTCGAGCGTTTCGGCGACTTCGAAGCCGTTCATTGCGAAGCCGGCGAGGCGTTTTCGAAAGAGTTTTTCGAAGTGGTCGTCGTAGGCTGCGCGAAGAAAATCGAGATCGCTGGTGTGCTGGTAAATCTGCCAGGCTCCGAGAACGTGTTCTGTTGTCTCCCCGCCGTAAGCGCCGCTGTGCCAGGTGGTTCCTTTGTTGTCCGAGATCACCCGGGCTCCGTTGGGGTATTCGCGGAAGCGATTGTTCTTGGTGAGGTGTTTCCAAGTAAGGACGTTGCCATAGGCATATTTTTTCTTATCGCTCGTCCACGCACCGACCTTTATTTGGAAGGCCGCATCGTAGCGGTGCATTCCGAGGAAATTGTTCACTGCGGTCTGGGTGTGGCCTTCGAGTTCCCAGCCTTTTCCAACCTCGATGTGATACATGAGGTAGATTGACCAAAGGTAGTAGTAGATATCGACGAACTTCTGATCGGGGCAGCGGAAGTAGGGAATCTCTTCATTGAGCTGCCGGTTCATTTCGGTTGTCTTAGCAGTGATTGCAGCGTGGTGGTTTTTGATGATCGTGGTGGCGGCTTGGATAGCGGAAGTTTCATCGTCGTGCATCGCCCAGGAAACAATGGTTCCCTTATCATCACAGGGGACCGAGAAGGTGTAATGCTGGATACCTTTTTCATCCTTCTTCGTGGTGAGGGTCTTGGAGAAATCGCGAGAAGAACTCATCACGGTGCTCATGCCGGAGTAGATGGAAGGACCGACGCGTTCTTGACGATCGGGGTCGGGGCGGCCTTTCATGGTGCCGCCCTCGGAAATGATGAGGGCATGATCTTTAAGCCGGATAGTGGCCGAGGAAGAAACGCTGTTTCGGGTGTAGAAACTTTGCCCGGAGAATTGCAGCGTGATCGGCTTTGAAGAGGTGATGATGGAAGCGGCGGCATCGTTTGCCCCAATGAATTTTTCTTCTCTGATGGTTACTCCTTCGGTCTCGTATTCGCAGATCATTTTGTCCGGCCGCCAGCGCATGCTAGTCGGCTTGGGTTGCTTGTAAGTTTTGCCATCGATGATGACGCTGCCGTAAAGGACGCGGGTGTCTTTGTAGAACTCCCAGCTGAGGTAGTCGTTTCCTTGTCCGGTGTTCTCGGTGCCGCTGATTTCGCTGTCGAGGAGGGAGGCGCCGCGGCCGCGGAGATCGTGATGAAAGGGGTGGGTCAGGCCAATGGTTTCGTCTTCGTAAAGCTTCCAACTGGCGTGATAGCCGCCGACGTAGTAGGTCACGTTGCCCGCTAGGAAGCCGTGCTTTCGGCCTTGGATTTCTTGCTCTAGTCGCTCGCAGTAATCGGTGAGCTTGGGCTTCTCATCGGCTTGTAAAAACGATGATGAAAGTAAGAAGCTGAGGCACGCGAGTATCTTATTCATTGGAAGGACCATCTTCGTTCTAAGAACGGTGCGGGACAGGCGGTTTCTTTCGCTATGGGAGCTGAATCTTCAGAGGGCGAATCAGCTCGGTGCTTTCGCCAGCGCGCTTGCCATCGAACCAGGCGATGAGCTTGCTCTGATCGCCCTGTTTCTCTTCGTCTCAGTCCTTTTTCCAAAGGATATCGAGATCGTGATCGTGGTAGCGCAGGTCTCCTAGGTGGGGAAGTAGTCCTGCACATCGCCGAAGCCCTTACTCATGGCGGGAAGGCTCTGAACGACGTCGCCACCACCAGGCATGCGGTAGCCGCCGGTTCTGGGGAGATACCATTCTCTGATGGTGCGACGGCGACCGTGGAGTTCGACGTATTGCGTCATGTGATGGTAGAGTAACTGGTGGTCGGCCTTGGTGTTTTTTCCCGGCGGTCTTTGTAGTTCCGAAGGAAGTTGGCGTAGGCTTTATAAACGACCGAGTTTTGGAAAGGCCAGCCGCGTCCGTTCCAGCCGTAGGACATTTCGTTAAAAAAGTCGTGTCGGTATTCGGCGGTCGACATGCCGAAGGGTTGCTTGAATTCCATCTCTTCGTTCAACTGCTTCCGGGCGATGTCGTATTGCGCATCGTCTTCCGGGAGCATGTTGAAATACCACGGCGTGTAACCGACGGTTTCCCGAATGATGCTCAGGGGATCGCCCGCATCTCTTCACCCGCTCCAATTTTTTCGCAAGGGCCTGGATGGGATTCCAGACCCTTGTTTTTTCGAGGTTCGACTACTTTTTTGAGTCCAAGATTTGATTCAGAACGTAGGGAAGGATGCCTCCGTTAAGATAATAGTCGATTTCAGCCGGAGTATCGAGTCGGACGATCAGAGTTAGGCTGATACCGCAGCTGGTTGTTAAAGTGGCATCCTGTCCTGCTTTGAGTTTGCCGGTGAGGCCGGTAATACTGAAAGTGCAGGAGTGCATATCCTTGATTTTTTCGTAGTCGGACCTGTCCTTGAAGGTGAGCGGAAGGACGCCCATGCCGATGAGGTTGGATCGATGAATGCGTTCGTAGGATTTGGTGATGACGGCTTTTACTCCGAGAAGGGCTGTTCCTTTGGCAGCCCAATCGCGCGATGATCCCATGCCGTAGTCTTCGCCGGCTATGATAATGAGTTTACGTCCGCTTTGCTTGTAGGCGATGGCGGCATCATAAATGAAGGTCGGCTTTGCATTGGGCGCAGCCTCGATTTCCTGATCAGGTGCGGAAACATGGGCGTCCCCAAAGTATTGGGTATATCCGCCCTCGATTCCGGGTGTCATCAGGTTTTTGATCCTCACATTGCCAAATGTCCCCCGGGTCATGACTTGATCGTTTCCCCGGCGGGAGCCGAAGGAGTTGAATTTCGCTTTTTCGACGCCGCTCTCGAGCAGAAATTGTCCCGCTGGGCTGGTGGGGGTGATCGCTCCGGCGGGTGAAATGTGATCAGTGGTAACGCTGTCGCCGAAGACTCCAAGTGGGCGAGCCTCAATAATGTCTATGCCTTCAGTAGCAGGGATACGCCAGCCTTCGGGAAAAAAGGGAGGATTTTGAATGTAAGTTGAATCTTCGTTCCAATCATATGTGTCTCCTGAGGCGGATTTAATGCTCATCCACTTTTCGCTGGCGGTGTCGAGGTTACTGTAAAGTTTGTTGAAGACTCCCGGTGGTAGGGCTGAATCGATGACTTCATAAGGTTGTTCTGTGGTAGGCCAGAGATCTTTGAGGTAGATATCAATCCCGTCGTCGTCTTGTCCAAGCGGAACGTCGATGCGGTTTTGAGGTCGCTTAGGGCCTGGGACGGAGGGGGCCACAGATGAGAGATCGAGGGAAAGGTCATCAGTGTAGTCAATCTCGCCTTTTTGAGGGATGCCCCACATCTCCTGAGCGCGAAAGTAATTTTCAACAGTGTTACAAAGTTCTTCGGAACGACCTGTTCCGTGAAGATAGCTGATCGTTTCCGAATCGATGGGGAAGAACCCCATTGTCGCTCCGTATTCGGGAGCCATGTTCGCGATGGTTGCGCGATCAGGTAGGCTAAGAGCTTCGGTTCCAGGGCCATAAAATTCGACAAATCTTCCGACAACGCCGTGGCAGCGGAGAATTTCCGTAATCCGAAGGGTTAGATCGGCAGCATTGACACCTTTGTTTAGTTTTCCGTGGATGTAAAATCCGACAACTTCAGGAACGAGAATAGTAACCGGCTGGCCGAGCATTGCGGCTTCTGCTTCGATCCCGCCCACGCCCCAGCCGACGACACCGAGTCCATTGATCATTGTGGTATGGGAGTCGGTGCCGACAAGGGTGTCGGGATGAAAGACATTATCTTTTTCAAGAACACCAGTCGCCAGGTATTCGAGATTTACCTGATGGACGATACCAATACCCGGAGGGACGACGCTGAAGGTGTCGAATGCTTGTTGGCCCCACTTGAGAAACTCGTAGCGCTCTTGATTACGAATAAACTCAATGGAAAGATTACGGTCGAGGGCGTTTTGAGATCCTGCAAAGTCAACTTGCATCGAATGATCGACTACGAGGTCTACCGGGACAAGTGGTTCAACGTCGGAAGGATTAGCGCCGGCGCTCTTGGCGGCGTCGCGCATTGTCGCGAGATCGACGACCAGTGGGACTCCGGTAAAGTCCTGAAGGACGACCCGAGCGACTGTGAAGGGGACTTCGAAGTCACCCGGGGTTTTAGCATCCCAATTGGCGAGATTTTTGATGTCAGATTCGGTGACTTTACGCCCATCTAGATTTCGGAGGAGTGATTCAAGGACGATACGGATAGAGACTGGGAGGCGTGAGACATCACCAATTCCCAGTTCTTTCAGACCTGGAAGGGAGTGGAACGAGGCCTTGGATCCAGATCCAGTGGTAAAGGTTTTAAGCGTGTCCATAATTCTATGGAAGGAGAATAGCGCAAGGAGGTAGTGGGAGTAGGGTCAGCTCCCGGGGCCGGAGCTTCGACGTGTTTTTTCTAGAGATAAAGTCACCGAAAATAAAAAGCAGCGCCTTGTCTGAGCGCTGCCTTTTAAAACGAGTGGAAATCCCGGGAAATCTTAGGCGCTCATTGCTTCTACCGGAGGGGTGAAGGTCGTGAGCGGTATTCCTTGGACGGCGGTTTTATATTCTTCCATGGTTGGAGTTCTACCTAGAATTGCAGAAAGAACGACGACTGGAGTAGAAGAGAGAAGTGACTCTCCTTTTTTGCGATCCGAGTCTTCAACAACCCTGCCTTGGAATAGCCGGGTAGAAGTAGCCATGACGGTGTCGCCTTTTTCGGCTTTCTCCTGGTTGCCCATACAGAGGTTACAACCTGGGCGTTCGAGATACATCATGTTTTCGTATTCGGTGCGTGCCGCGCCTTTGGGGGCGTTATCATCGAATTCGAAGCCGGAGTATTTCTGAAGCATGTCCCAGTCGCCTTCGGCTTTGAGCTCATCGATAATATTATAGGTTGGGGCGGTGACGACGAGAGGGGCGTTGAATTTCACTTCGCCTTGAGCATCTTCGAGATTTTTGAGCATCTTCGAAACGATCTTGAGGTCTCCTTTGTGAACCATGCAGGAACCAACGAATCCAAGGTCAATTTCCTTGGTGCCCTTGTAGTAAGAAAGTTCTCTAATGACATCGTGGGTATAGCGCTTGGAGACATCATTGTTGTGGACATCGGGGTCTGCGATCATGGGTTCATCGATAATGTTGAGGTCGACGATCATTTCGGCGTGATACTCAGCATTGGTGTCTGGAGCGAGCGGTGGGTTATCGCCGGAGCGAATTTCGCTGATACGCTTATCGGCGATATTGATAAGGCCCTGAAGAACCTGAGGCTTATTGTCCATGCCCTTATCGATCATGATCTGAATACGCGACTTGGCGATCTTGAGAGACTCGATGAGAGTGTCGGGCTGGGAAATGCAGATTGAGGCCTTGGCCTTCATTTCGGCAGTCCAGTCAGTGAAAGTGAAGGCCTGATCTGCAAGGAGTGACCCGAGATGCACTTCGATAATCCGGCCCTGGAAGACGTTGTCGCCGCCGAACTTGTCGAGCATCTGGGCTTGAGTGGCGTGAACAACATCACGGAAATCCATGTGCTCCTTAAGAGCTCCTTTGAAAGTGACTTTGACCGACTCAGGGATGGGCATGGATGCCTCACCAGTAGCGAGAGCAAGTGCGACGGTGCCGGAGTCTGCTCCAAATGCGACGCCTTTGGACATACGGGTGTGAGAGTCACCGCCGATAATGATGGACCAGTCATCGACGGTCAGATCATTAAGGACCTTGTGGATCACGTCGGTCATCGGGTGGTATTTGTCCTCAGGATCACGTCCAGTGATGAGGCCGAAGTCGTTCATAAACTTCATGAGTTTCGGAATGTTTTCTTGGGCTTTTTTATCCCAAACCGAAGCGGTGTGGCAACCTGACTGGTAGGCCCCATCAACGATGGGGGAGATTGTGGTAGCAGCCATCGCTTCGAGTTCCTGCATTGTCATCAGGCCTGTGGTGTCCTGTGATCCGACGATGTTGACTTCGACGCGGAGGTCGGAGCCGGCGTGGAGAGTCAAGCCCGGGGTTGTGCCAACGGCATTCTTGTTGAAGATTTTTTCGACAGCAGTAAGGCCTTGTCCTTCGTGCGAAATCTCGCGGGAAGGTGAGAAGACCACGGGAGCTTCGATTCCTAGAGTCTTGGCCGCAAAGGTTTGGAGTTTCTTGCCGAAGACAATGGCGTAAGAGCCGCCAGCTTTCATGAACTCAACCTTCTGTGGTGTGAAGGCCTTGGAGATATCTTTTAGTTCGGTGTCACCTTGGTAAAGCTTTTGGGTCTTTGTATTGATCGTGAGGATGTTCCCGGTATCGACCGAATACGCCTGTTCAAGGATGGGCTCGCCGGTATCATCGAGGACAGTGTTGCCTTCTGCGTCCTTCTTTTTTACCCAGTTTTGAAGGTCGAGTCCGATGCCGCCAGTGACGTCAACGGTGGTGAGGAAAATAGGCGAAATGCCATTCGTTCCAGCAACAATTGGAGCGAAGTTGACGAAAGGGACGTATTTGCTGGCCTGCTTGCCCGTCCAGAGAGCGGCATTGTTGACTCCGGACATGCGGGACGATCCGACGCCCATCGTGCCTTTTTCAGCGATGAGCATGATGCTCTTGTTAGGGTGAATCTTTTGGAGAGCGTTGATTTCTTTTTGTGCTTCCGGAGAAATGAAGCATTTGCCGTGGAGTTCGCGGTCGGAGCGGGAGTGGGCCTGATTGCCTGGAGAAAGAAGATCCGTGGAGATATCTCCTTCACCTGCAACGTAAGTGACGACCTGAATTTCTTCCTGAATGTCAGGAAGCATGGTGAAGAACTCAGCCTTGGCGTAGCTTTCGAGAAGATCCTTTGCGACGGGATTGCCAGCTTCGAAGGCGGAACCAAGTTGCTCCATGTCGGCGTCATAAAGGAAGACCTGCGTTTTTAGGACTTTGGCTGCTTCCGCTGCAATACCGGTATCGTCACCCAGGGCAAGATTGAGAAGAACCTCCATCGATTGCCCGCCTTTCATGTGCGAAAGGAGTTCAAAGGCGAAGGCAGGCGTGATTTCGGGAATGCTTTCCTGCCCAAGAATAATCTGTTGGAGGAAATTGGCTTTCTCGACTGCGGCAGAGGTTGTCCCGGGTAGGGTGTTATAAATCAGGAATTTAAGAGAATCTTCGCGGTCCTCATTGGCTGGGTCTTTTATTTGGGTAATGATCTCGGCGAGAAGATCTCCTCCGTCGATGGGCTTGGGGTGCAGGCCTTGTTCTTTGCGTTCTGCGATTTCCTGAAGGTACTCTTGATAAAGGCTCATATTTTAGGCGGTGGTTTAAGTTAGGATGGGTGCTCGGTGATGGCGGGCGCCTTGAACACGACTTGCTAGAAAGATTTTAGGGCGGATTGAATGGAAGGTGAATCGCGAAAATGGAGAAATAGAGATTATTTGAGGTGGAATCATGGGCAGCTGTTGACGAAACATCGAAATCCCGGAGGTGCCTCGTAGCCAAGGGTGGCCGTGGTTCTTGAGTGGTGGAGGTATAACTTCTGTTTTGGAGGGATTTAGCTCTGCGGAGATGAAGAGGATTTTTGTGATAGGGTTTGCTCTGAGCGGCTTCTTTTTTAGCTCTAAAAAGTAATTTAAAGGGATTTTCGAGGTGATGCCAAAGATGGCGATGGAGTATGGGAGGATGAGTCTGTCGTAGCGCAGGGCCGGGGATCCCACAGGGCTGCGAAGGCCAAGCTTTCCAAGTTAGAGCAGGCGTAATTACCTCCTAATATGAGGGAGGCTTATGCTGAAGTTCATGTTTTGAACCCAGAGCACTGAGTGATTTGGGCCGCTTATTGATAAATTTCTAATAAAAAAGCCCGGTCTTCTTGCGAAGCACCGGGCTTTCTGTGGAATGTTTTCCAAACTTACTTGAAGCGATAGAATCCGTCGGGATTATGCATGAGGTATAGGTCCTTGGGATTGCGACGAGGAAGAATCATGTAGGGGCTTCCGTCGGCGTCGATAGCCGGAGTAAGGCCGTTCTCGATGGCAGCACTGCGCGTGGTTGTTGGAACAGTAAGCTTTGCGTCCGGATTCTTGAGAAGGGCTGTTTCGTGAATCCGGTTTACGACGTGGTCAGCCCACTTTAGCTTCACGGCATCGTCACCGAATTCGGTCCAATCACCTGAGACTGTCTTTTTATACATCATCTCGATGAACTCGTCGGACGTGATGCCCATTTTCTCGGCAATAGGGTCTGCGAGGCGTGCCCACCATTTCTTCAGGTCCTCGTAATTTTCTTTTTGATCGGTGAGGTTCATGCTGGAGAACATGAAGGTCTGGCTGATTTGGTGATGGAGAATGATGGCATTTGGGTAAACGAACGATTTCTCGGCCAGGGTGGTGATGGTCGCTGCCATGGATGCGGCGAATGATTTCACTACGACATAAACTGGAGCTTCCGACCCTTCCATGGCCTTAAGAATACGATATCCAGCCATGACGGACCCCCCGGGGGAGTCGTCAATGACAATGAAGACAGGCTTCTTGGGGTCCTTGTTGTTGAAGTAGTTAATACGAGTGGTGACGCGGTCGGCGAGGGCACTGGTGACGGGGCCGTTGAAGGGAATGCGGCGGTCGGAAATGACGAGAGTGCCATCTTTTTTGAGCGGGTTTTCAAGATACTGGGGCTCGGCGTTAGCGTAGTCATCACGCTTATTTTGAGTCTCGATCTCGCTGATCTCGGCTATAAGTTCAGAGGTTTTCAAGGAGGAGTCGGTTTGAAGAATTTTCAGTTCAAAACCCAGTTTATCGGCCTCCAGTTTGGCAAGAGATGCTTCGCGGGTTAGCTCTTCTTTCTCGGCTATAAACTTGGCGATATGATCTGCGTGCTTTGAGCCCTGCTGTGCAGCGGCAAGAGCAATTTTTTCGGCTAGGAGTTCTTTTTCAAGCTTAAGGCGGGCGATCTCCGAGCGTAGTTCAACGGTCTCGTACTTTGATTTTTCGGTAGCTAGAGCATTGAGAATAGAGAGGCGCTCGGTTTCGGCTTTTGCCTTGGCGATTTCCTTGTCCTCTTTACTTTTTGGCGCGGACTTGGTTTCGTCAGTTTTTTTTGCTGCGGGGACCTTTTTAGCAGGAGGAGAGGTCTTAGCTTCTTCGGTGACTTTTTTTACCGATTCCGAGGGTGCGGAAGGCTTTCTTTCCTGGGGTTTCTTCTGTTCCTTTTTCTTTTCCTTTTTGTCCTTTTTTGGAGGCTTGGCTGCCTCTTCGGCTTTGGGCTTGGCTGCCTCTTCGGCTTTGGGCTTGGTAGCCTCGGCAGGCTTATCGGCTGGGTCGGCAGTGGCTGCGAGCGTAAGCGCAGCTGCCAGAGTTAAACTGGTTTTCAGCATGAGATGATAACGACACCGGCACGGCGGGTTATCAAACTTTTTTCAAGAATTAGGCCGATTGCGTGGCAGCTCGCTTGGCCTTTTGGCGACGGCTCATCAAAATGAAGAAAAGGATCATCGTCAGGATGAAAATTACGGCGCCAAGTGCGACGAAGTGTTTGGCCTTGGTCGCCATCGCATCGGACTCTGCCTTTACGCTGGGTGGCTTGGAATCAGGGGAATATGCAAAAACGAGTGCTTCGCCTCGTAGGTCGATCGAGGTTAGTTTTCGCAGTGTTTTGAGAAGTTCGGGGATGTTCTCCGGATCGTCCTCGGCTTTTTGTTCGAGTTCGCCGGATATCAGGAAACGCGAAATTCCAGAAAGGAGTTCTTCGGGAATTTCACCTTTGCTTGGAGTGATTTCGGAGATGTTAAGGATCAGCTTTCCATCAGTGAGGAGGGGGGTGCCGATGAAGGTCCCATTTAAGTTGTTGTCGCGCGATTCAATGCCGAGCGAACTGCGAACGAAGCCGGGGAGTTTACTGGTGGAATTGAAGGGAAGGTGGATGGTTCCACTAATATCGGATTCGGTGAGCTTTTCTAAATGGAATTGGCCCCGGTAGCTTTTAAGGACCTCAAAGTGAGCGATGGCGAGATTGAGATCTTGTGCCGACAGCGAGAGCGTGGCGCTGCGGTCGTTATTGACCTCGTGATCGAAATGTCGGAGACGGTTCACAAGCGAATTGAATTCGGTCTCGTGAGTTTTCGGGTCGGCGACGGGAGCAGGTTTGGCCTCTTCCTCGGTGAAGGTCTTGTAGGCGTCGGTCTGTTTTTTGAGGAAATATGCGGCGGAGCTTACGAGGACGAGAATGACGACTGCCATCACAATGAGGATGAGGCAGCCTGCAAATGGTGAGCGCGGGGCATCTTGCTGAGCTTGATCGGAATCTGGCACGGGAGCGGTTTGGCATTTTGGCGAGCCGAGATCAATGGATTTGAGATTTCAAAATAGGAAACTAAGCTGTCTTTATGGAGAGCGGGCGGGGGACCATCATTCGGCTGACCAAGTTGACCGATACCAGCTTGATTGTGCACTGGATGAGTGAGGAGGCTGGGTTGATTAAAACGGTGGCGAAGGGAGCGCGCCGCTCGAAGAGCTCATTTACAGGAAGGTTGGACCTCTTCGTGGAGGCTGATTTTGAGTGGGAGCGAAGTAAAAAGGGGGAATTGCATTACTTGAAAGAGGTTTCGGTAGTAGATTATCGAGAGAGCTTGAGAAAGAGTTATCGTGATGCGTTGGTTGCTGGATACTTTGGGCAATTGCTGGAAATGGTGCTTGAGCTAGATCATCCGGAGCCCGAGATGTGGGATCTTTTAAGCCGGGGATTGGAGCATTTGGGTGAGGTTGGATCCAGTCGGCGTGCCATGTTTCATTTTGAGCGCGAAGTGGCGCGGATGTTGGGGCTGGGTAAAGGCGCACATCTTGGGATTTTGCAAGTTTATGGCAAGCTTCCCGGGACCAGAGGGCATTGTCTCGAACTTCTTCCTAAAAAGTGAGAGAAAATTCTGCTCAACTGCGTTGTTGAGATCACACCATGTCGACTATTCCCAAATCAATCCTCGCAAAACTGGAAAGGCTGATAGGCAGGTCGCTTAATGGTGTCCCGGACAACGATCTTCGTCAGCTGGCCGATGAGTCAGTCGAGAAAGCGAGAGCTGGAATTGAGACGGACTTATTGTCGAAGCCGAAATTGGTCGAAGGGCTGGAGCTTCGCGGCGACCTCTTTCGCTATCTGGAGGACTCGGAGAAGGCGCGCGATGATTACGAAGAGGTGCTTTCGCTCTTAAAGGAGGTTCAAGATGCCGATGGAACTGTGGGGAGGGTTTGCGCGGAGTTGGCTGTTTCCTATGATCTCAGTGGGGATGGTTCCAAGGCGAAGTCTTATTACAAAGAAGCTATTAGAACTCTCAGGGGGCTCGATCCTTTGCCTGTGATCGATATCGCAGAGTTGAATAACAATCTCGCGTTTATTTATGAGTCAGAAGAGGAATACGACAAAGCTGAGACTTGTTTTCTGGATGCTTTGAAATCCTGTTACGAGGAGTTGGGGCCGGAACACAAGGAAACTGCGGTTTTTTACAATAATGTGGGGAGTTTTTACTTCAAGCTGGAGCATGACGAGCAAGCCGGAAAGATGCATGGAGAGGCTTTGAAAACCCGGGTGGAATTGTTTGGTGAATTGCATCTGGAGACCGCACAGAGTTACGCGAACTTGGCACTGGTGCTGGTGCGAAGCGGTCAAGTCGCTGAGGGATTGGCTCACTTTGAAAAGGCGTTGGCCGGGTTCGAATCCGACCTAGATACGTCGGGTTGCGATTACGAAATTGTGGCTGCGAATTACCGCGATGTACTCGTATCAATGAGAGATAAAAAGGCGGTAAAGTCCCTCAATCAGCGACTCAAGAAAAATGGTTTTTCCTAGTTCCCGCTGGATATCTTGGTGGGCCATTTTTGGCCGGTTAGCCAACCGTGAATGATTTCGGGATTACGGGTCAGATTACCAATCACTCGATAGTTGGAGCGTTGTAGACTGCCAGCGTTTTCACGGTCCTCATCGACAAC
>JBDNAG010000219.1:0-2749 GCA_039768565.1 Akkermansiaceae bacterium
ACCTTTGAGATCGCTCTTCGAGCAGCTGCGGCCACACCAGTTCGCTGGAAGGTAACAGCCGCCGGTCAGGCCTTCGAGGTTGATGGGGAAGGACGTGAAACAAAGGAATACCCGGTTGGTAAAATTAAAGTCGCGAAGGCTGGCTACCTAAAACTGGATCTATCGGGCATCAAAAAGGCCGGAGCCAGTTTCGGCGAGATCAGCGACTTGATCCTTCGATCCGAAAAGGACGACCTCAAGTTGCACTACGTTAAATCCAACAAAGACAACATGTTCTATTGGGGCCGTCGGGGGCCTTCCGTCCATCTTGGCTATCAGGTGCCAAAAGGAAAAAACATCGAGTGGGCTTACAGCGAAATCAACGTTCCAGAGGGAGAAGACCCAATCGGGTCCTATTTCATGGCCAATGGTTTCGGCCAAGGCTACTTCGGCTTTCAGGTCAAAAGCCCCACCGAACGATGGGTTCTCTTCTCGGTTTGGAGTCCTTTCAAAACCAACAACCCAAAAGCCATTCCCGAAAAAGATCGCGTCACAACCCTGGCTAAAGGAAAGGATGTTCGCGCTCAAAAATTCGGAGGCGAGGGATCCGGGGGGCAGAGCTTTTTGAAATACCCCTGGAAGGCAGGAAAGACATACCGCTTTCTCACCCGCGTTGAACCCAACGACGATGACACCACTGTTTACACCTCGTGGTTTGGCGACAAGGAAGCCGATGAATGGAAACTCATCGCCAGCTTCCGCCGCCCACGCACCAAGGTTCACCTCACCGGCTTCCACTCATTCCTCGAAAACTTCTCTGTGAACTACGGCGCCAAGAAGCGGCTCGGGCTTTATGGAAATCAATGGGTCTGTGACACCGAAGGGACATGGCACGAAATCACCCGTGCCCGCTTTACCGCCGACGCCACCGCTCGCGGAGGTCACCGACTCGACTACGCCGGCGGATCCAAAGACGGCGTCTTCTTCATGAAAAATGGCGGTTTCTTTGACGACCGGGTCAAGTTTGACCAATGGTTCGAAAAACCATCCAATCCCAAAACGAAGCCCGGGATCGACTTCAAAAAACTTCCACAACAATAGCCAGCCGCGCCCTTGCAGCTAAATCCCCCTCCGCTATAGCTCCCTCCGGACATGCGCACCACGGACTTCCACTACGACCTCCCGCCGGAACTCATTGCCTCGCGACCTTTGAAGGATCGTGCCTCGTCGCGCATGATGCTCATCAACCGTGCGACCGGAGGAATCTCACATCACCACTTTAACGACTTTCCCGATCTCCTTCCTCCTGACCATCTCCTCGTCCTCAACGACACCAAGGTCATCCCGGCCCGCCTCTTTTCGAACGATGGCAAGATTGAGCTCGTTCGAACCGACGCCCCTGACCCCGATCATTGGTGGTGCCTTGTCAGACCCGGCAAGAAAATGAGGGACGGCAGAACCGTGGAAGTTGGCCAAAGCACCGGCACCGTTGTGCAAACCAACGAGAAGGGGGAGCGCCTCATCAGGTGGGACACGCCCCCCGATCTCGACGAACACGGCCACCTGGCTCTTCCTCACTACATGGAGCGCGAGCCGGACAAGTCCGACCGCGATCGCTATCAAACCGTTTACGCAAAAGAAGAAGGCGCCATTGCCGCACCCACAGCCGGACTTCACTTCACACCCGAGCTCCTCTCCAAACTAGATCACACCTTTCTCACACTTCACGTCGGAGTTGGAACCTTCCGCCCTGTCAAGGCCGACGACCCACGCGAGCACGACATGCACTCCGAACGCTACCTCCTGAGTGAGGAAGCCGCGGGAAAAATGAAAACTGCCAAGAAACTTGCCGCAGTGGGCACCACCGTGACGCGCGTTCTCGAACACCTCGCGCGGGATCGCAAGATCGAAGCGTGCCACGGCGAAACAGACATCTTCATCTACCCACCGTACGAGTTCAAGGCGATCAGCGCCCTGCAGACAAATTTTCATCTCCCCTGCAGCACTCTCATGATGCTCGTGTCCGCCTTCGCCACCCGTGAACTCATCATGGAAGCATACGCAAGAGCCGTTGAAGAAAAATACCGATTCTATTCCTATGGCGACTGTATGCTAATTATTTAGGCAACCTACCCGCCGGATTCCTGGCGGAATCCGTGATAAGGCCCAGCGAAACAACCTCTCCTTTTCTTTTGCCCGGTTCCCGACTTCCCCTAAAGTCTCTGCGTGGCACTTGATCTCAATTCCTTCTTCAAAGATCCTGATTGGTTCCACCGGTTCGACGAACACGTTCTTGCCCACGGCAAGAAGCTCTCGTCCCCACGTTTCCTCACCGCGCTAAATCTTGAGGAAGTCGACGATGGTTACCTCCTCACCGGGCGCTCCGACGACCATGATGCCGAGATTAATTTATGGCCGGAGTCTAATTCAAGATGGGAATTTGATACCTCCTGCACCTGTGACTTTGGGTCTTTTTGCCCCCACGCAGCCGCTGCACTTCTCCGGGCCTCACGCCCCAACACCCTTGCCCGCCTCTTGCGTGGGGGCGGAACCTCACCCCCACCCGCTAACCCGGAAAAGAAAGAAGAAACTGTCGTAAAGGACCACGCAATCTACCAGCCCACTTTTCATCTTGAAGTCGCTGAAGAACCCGCCCGCGCCCGCGTGGTTCAACTCCTTCTGCAAGCCCTCAAGATGAAGCAACGCGACACCTGGCTCGTGGCCCGGCCAACCGTGCATTACGGACCGCACATCTTCCCCCTCATCAAAA
>JBDNAG010000220.1:0-25132 GCA_039768565.1 Akkermansiaceae bacterium
CCAAAGCCGGCTAAGATTATAGCGGAGCCTGTGACACTGGTTCCTCAACCAGCGCCCGAGGCAGCCCCGTCGGTCGTCAAAAAGGTCAAGCCTCCGATTCAACGGGATCCCTTCCGGGAAAACCGATCAAGAAATGCTCCGGCTCTCCCCGAAAAAAAGGCTTCACCCTTTAAAGTGGCCCGGGAGGAAAAATCGGAGCCCGAGCGCCCTGCGGGACCGCCGTCGTTGCCTCGCGCTCTCGATACATTCGGGGGTTGGCTCAAAAAGCAGGCGCCTATTCAAGCTGCCTTTGTTTGCGACCCACAAGGCAAACCGGTTCTCGATGAAATTGGGAGTGAGAAGCTCATCAAGGTGGCGAGATCGCTCTCGCTGGCTTCGATCAGCAAAAGGGCTTCCGGATCAGGAGGTCTTCTGCAAGTCGAGATCGCAAAGGACCGGATGATGGAGATTATCCCACTGAAATCTGATGAAGGATATTCGATTGCCGGACTCGTGGTGGCTCGCCCATTGGCCCCTGAGGCGCTGGCTACGATTCGTCGTAGCTTTGAGATTGCTCTCGCTCGTTCTTCATCGCCGGGTGAGTGAATAGTTTAGAAAGCTCGCGGCCGGCAGGAGGAAGGTTATTGTCAGGAAGATTAGAAAGATCCGGCAGTACCACTGGGTGCTAAGACTGATTCCGAAAAGCGGTTTCTCCTTCGCTAGGAAAATATTGGGACTATCGTTTCGCCTACCATCAAGCCTCAGGGTTTCGGCAAGTTCGACCATGTTTTCGGTGTGATCGTTCACGAAAAACTGGGAAACCGCACGAGTGTCTTCATCGAACTTGGGCTCCATCCCGGCCACCTCCTCTTCCTGAAGTCGTTTTAATTCACCTAGGGGATTGCGCAAAATCTTGTCAGCTTGATCTGAATCTCTTGCCACCGCGGCAAAGAGAACCCTGATCTCATCTCCGGCTTCCGCGAGTTCCTCCTCTTCCGATTGAGTTAATTCTTTCTTTTCCTTGAGGATATCAACTTTGTCCTGAATCGGTTGTCGTACTTCTTCAAAGCGATTGGCGGACGCCTGGCTCACAATGCTTCCTTCGAAGGCATAGCGCAACGGCATGATGGTGGAGGGAACCGGTTCGCCTCCGTTGTCACGGCCTTCGTCACCGCCAACAAAAAGTCCGCGGTTCATTTCGGTAAAGGGGATGAGGGCTCCGGCGAGAAGGATTTGCGGCACAAGGATTAAGGGAATGGATCCCAGAGCCGTGCGTTCTGATCGCGAAATCACCGATATCATCAGGGCCAGCGCGGCTCCACAGCCTCCGGTTAGAATCATCCAGCCAAGGTGATTCCAAAACATGTGATGTAGATCTAGAATTTGGTGGGCGACTGCGATAAAGACGGCGGATTGGACAGCGACAGCCAGAATAAGCACCAGAAATTTTGCCCCCAGATAAAGGATCGGGTGCGGCCGGCAGTTGCGTTCGCGCCTTAACACCGGACGATCGCGAAGGACTTCGGTCGCGCTGTTGGTGAGACCAAAAAACATCGCAACTGTTACGGCGAGAAAAAGGTAGGAGGGGAGATGAAGAGCCGAGTGGAACTGGTAGCTGCCATCGGGCGACGCCCGCAAGGTCAGGCCGATCAGTGCGGCAAGGAGCGGAGCCTCGAGTAAAATTGAGTTAAAGGTTCCCCGATGCCGGAATTTTGATTTTGTGGCCCGGGCCAGGTGGGTTTTGAAAATCATCCACTTTTGTCGACGGCCGTGGACTGGTGGTTCCGGAGCTGCGACCTGATCCTCGGCAGTTGGCAAATCCATATCCCCGGTGCTGGGGTTTGATTGCGATAGCGAAAGATGATCCATAACGCGACGATTCTCAAACCGCTCCTGCCAAAATTCGGGAGGAAAGCGTCTGCGCGTTTTACCCGGAGTGTGAAGTTTTAGCATCGCGCTTTCGAGGACATCAAAAACAAAGTCTGCTCCCTGGGAGGTGATGTCGGGTTGACGTTCGATTTCAAGATCTTGGGCGGCTTGTTCGAAGTAGCCCACGAGATCTTTCGGTGGCCCGAGGTAGGCCATTTTACCTCCGCGGTCGAGAAGGAGAACGGTGTCAAAAGCCTCAAGAACCTTCTCGCTCGGGCGATGAAGAGAGGCAACCACGATCTTGTCTTGAGCGAAGCCATGAAGGGCCTCCACCACGTTTTCAGCGTCCTTTGAGGAAAGCCCCGAAATAGGTTCGTCAAAGAGGAAGATTTCACCACCTCCGATGAGGTCGAGTCCCGCATTGAGGCGGGAGCGTTCGCCGCCGCTGAGGCTCTTGGACTCGGGGCTGCCCACTCGTCGATGCCCGATTCTTTCTAGTCCCAACTCACCGATAAGAAAATTGACGCGTTTGTCGATTGACTCGACCGATAAGTGCGGCCTTCGGATGGCTGCGGCATGAGCAAGGTGCTCGTAAACAGTGAGTTGCTCGGTCAGGGCGTCCTCTTGCGGCATGAAGGAGATTAGAGGTGCGAGTCGCTTGGGGCGTTCGTAAAGCGAGATTCCATTTAGATTAACCTGCCCGCTTTTGGGCTTCCGTTGGCCGGCCAGAATCTCGAGGAGGGTGCTTTTCCCGCTGCCGCTGGGGCCAATGATGCACATCATTTGACCGCGTTCGAGGCGGAAGGACAGGCTGTCGATAGCCTTGCCGCCCTTCCAAAAACGGTGGTTGAGATTCTCGACTTCAAGGTGTCGAACGAGATTGCGTTCTTCATCGAGAATATTGTCTGAGAAGCGGCAGCGAAGGGCCTGCCGATTGCTCAGGCGAATCATCGATCCATCTGGCAATGGCTCTTCTTTGACCGGTTGACCATTGATGAGGATTGCTTCGGTGGACTCGATGACTTCGATCTCGCCGAACCCTGTTTTTGGATCGAATTCGAGCTCCAAAACAAACCGACTGGCCAGTCCGGGGGTGACGAGGAGGCTGTCGCCGGAAAGTTGGTTGGGATCGTTGGAAACCCGCACTCTTCGTCGTCCCGCCGGTAGGACAAATCGCTGCCCGGTTTGCTGGGTAAGCCGCCTCAGGGCTTCAAGGGGGAGAGGCTCCTTTTCTCCAAAGTGAATGACGTCGTGGTAGTCGAACTTATGAGTTTTGCCGGCGACAAGCGGGCTGCGTTTGGAATCAGTGAGGTGGTCGCTCTTGAGCGGAGTGAAGTGAACGCGGTGGGCGAAGGCAATTTTGGCTAGGGCAAGCCGGGATTTGCTGCGGCTCAAAGTGAGCTCCCCGTCTTCCTCGATGAGGTAAAGCGCGGGAGGGATACCTTTTTCTTCCGCCTGAAGAAAGAATACGAGGTCGTTGTAATTCAGCCGCCATCCTCCCGCAATGACTTCGTCCGAGGGTCGAATCTGTAATAGGCGATCCGAATCCAATTGATATCCGCGAACCCAAAGCGGTTGGTCGCGGAGGTTACGAATGAGGATAAGAGCTCCGGCCTGGTAAAATCGAAAGCGGGGAGAGTCCTCGCCTTCGTCGTTCAGGCGAACGTCACATGATCCTTCAGAGCCAAAGTCCACCCGTGTCAGAAGACTGTTTTTGGGGGCATCGATCTGTCCAAGTTCCTGAAGAACTGCTTCCGTGATCTTTCGGCTCCCGACAGCTTGCATCACTTCAGAGAATCGTTCCCTTTCTTCTAATACGTCTCCTCCAGCCCTGATGGCAGAGTAGAGTTGGAGGGCAAAAGGGATCCGATGTTCCGAATTCAGGTTCTTTTTTAGATGCTTTAGTGCCGGATCGATCGGCTGGGGGCGAGCGACCGCGGACTCCAATGACTTCCCGAGAATGCCATGGTCAACGTCAGGAAAAACATTGCGGACAAAGTCAAAGACGATTTCGAGCTCCCTTCGAGACGCATGTCCATCGTGGTTAATAAATGAGGCAAAGACCTGCGAGAGAGCTTCAGCAGTTCTCTCATGGCGCCTCTCCAGCGAATCCCGAAATACGAGACGCTTGGTTCGGGTGAGAAATCTTCGCAGGCGCATGGTTACGGGAGAGTTATAGCCGTGACTTCTCTGGAAAACAAGAGAGGCATCACGGCATTGCCAACAGAGGTAAAATGTCCATCCTAATGGAGGTGAAGCGTTTCATTCTATTATTTCCCGTGATTACCGTCGTGGTGTGTTTTGGGTTTGGATTCTCGAGTTGTGGTGGAGCTCCCTCCGAGGCTCTTACGATTCAAAATACTTCAAACGTGTCGCGCTGGTTGAAGGGGTGTCGCTCCATTACTTGGCTGCCTCGTCAGGTTAGCGGGCGATACGACGGTGCATCTGCACTGGACAACATCAACCAAGCTGCAGCGGGGCATGCAGCCAAACGGAGTAGCTACGGCACTGCGCCGGGTGGTTATGTGAGGCTTGATTCTAGGATGCTTCGGGCGATGCGTGATCTTGCCAAGCGGGGATATACTTTCCGCGTTACAGCTCTGGCTGGGGCGTCGCATAGCCGAAATTCCTGCCACTATTCCGGCCTTGCTTTCGATATTGATCGAATCAACGGACAAAAGGTTGGCTACGGGAACCCTTATTGGTGGAGGTTTTTGCAGAGATGCCGCGAGCTCGGCGCGACCGAGACCATGGGGCCGGGAGACCGTGGCCATTCGACCCACATCCACGCGGCTTGGACCAGGTAGCATTTGATCTACTAGAATCTATGACGACTGTTTCATGTCCCCACTGTCAACAGTATTTCGAAGTTGAACTTCAGTGTGTTGCACAAGACCTAGAGTGCTCGGTTTGTCAGGGTGAGTTTGAGATTCCTGCTGCTCCGGCGTTTTCAACGAGGCCGACATTAATTACTCCGGCTCCAACTCCGGTCAGCAATGCTTTGATAGATCTTAATCAGCCGATTGATCCATACGCGGCCCCTAGAAGTGGTTTTGCGGTGCCTCAAGTTGCGGAGCCAATCTATCACACCGGAATTGGACGGGGGATATTTGTAGTTCTATTATTTGCGGTCTTGGTTCTGCCGATTGCTTTCGCTGCGGTGGCAGCCCAAGGAGGGATTACGGGAATTATCATTTTGATCGGGGTGACTGTTCTGCTTTGGTTGTATCCCTTTGCAAAACGACTTGAGAACATGGGCTATCATTCTGCCTTTTGTCTTCTCATGTTCATTCCGATCGTATCGATGTTCGTTTTATTGGCCTGTCTCATTTTGCCAAAAGGGTTTTCTCAAAACAAAAGAATCGATATCTTTGGAATCGTGATGATTGTCCTGATCGTTGGGCTCATCGGCTTGTTGATCTCCGCGGGGCGATCGTAATCAGTCGGGTTCATTAGGCCTACCTCTGCTCTTTAATTTTCTGGCGAAGGTTGCGGCGGAAGCTGCGGTTGCGTTCGGCGACGAATTCTTCGGCTTAGATTCTGGTGAGTAGATTCATGTAGCCGCTTCGGAGTTCTTCGACTGACATGGAATCGGGCTGGAAGTTAATATTAAACAGGGTGCAGGTTTCCGAGGCGTCTTCGACAAGAATGCGGTCTTCCCTTTAGGGCGCCTAAGTGTAATCCAGCTAGGGCTTTTACGAACGCGAAGATGGAGAAGGATGAGAAGAAGATCATCGCAAGAGGACCAAAAACTCAGAGAGGCTCCCGGACCAATATGCGGCGGTCGTAGTTTCTGGCGAGTCCGGCGGATACCATGAAGAGAGCTGCCAAGGAAAAAGACCCTTACGAGGAGGCGACCTGCTCGATGGTATCGCATTCGCCAATGAGGAAGCGGGCGATGATTTTGGGGGTGATCATGGGAGGTCGCTGAAAGCGCCTGCTTTCGGTTCTGGTTTGGGCGGGTTCCAAAAGCGAGAGCTTCTGGCTACGTTTGAGCTGGGGCGAGGGCGAGATTGGGATTGATACCGATATCGAGAGGGTCGGCGGGTCGGTTTTCGGAGGCGAGGAGGGCGGCGAAGGCGATCATGCCGGCGTTGTCAGTGGTGAGCGCGGGAGGGGTGGGCTGGACTTTCATGCCGGCGTTTTGGGCGGCGATGGTGAGGGCATTTTGGAGGCTGCGATTGCAGGCCACTCCTCCGGACAGGGTGATCAAGGTGTGGCCGGTTTCGCGCGCGGCTTTGATCGTTTTTTTGACGAGAGCATCGATGACGGCTTCTTGAAAAGAGGCGCAGATGTCGGCGAGATGAGCTTGGGGGTCGTCGAGCTTTTGGAGCTGGTAAAGAACGGCTGTTTTGAGGCCGGAGAAGGAGAAGTTGAAAGGGCTATCCTCGAGGTGGGCGCGGGGAAAGACGAAGGCTTTTGGATTACCCTCGCGAGCGTGCTTTTCAATTTCGGGTCCGCCGGGATAGGGGAGCTTGAGCATGCGGCCGACTTTGTCGAAGGCTTCGCCCGCTGCGTCGTCGATGGTGCGCCCGATGAGTTGGTATTGTCCGTGCGCCTGCACGTCGATGAGCATGGTGTGACCCCCGGAGACGATAAGACCGAGGTGGGGAGGGATCGTTCCGTCTTTGAGAAAGGGCGAGAGGAGGTGGCCTTCCATGTGGTTGATTCCGAAGAAGGGTTTTCCTGAAGCAGCGGCGAGTCCTTTGGCATATGCGAGGCCGACGAGGAGGGATGAGGCGAGGCCGGGGCCGCGTGTGGCTGCGAAGGCGGTGATGTCATTGAGGGTGACGCCGGCGTCATCGAGCGCTTGTTGTACGAGAGGGCGGATTCGCTGGGCGTGATTGCGACAGGCGACTTCGGGGACGACGCCGCCGTATTCGCGATGGATCTCGATTTGCGACGAGATGAGCGAGGTTAGGAGTTCTGGCTTTTGGTCTTCGCGCCGAATGATGGCAACCGCGGTCTCGTCGCAGGAGGATTCGATGGCGAGGATCATTTAGGTGGCGGGGGCGATTTTTTGAAGTCCGAGGGCCATGAGTGCGAGGAGCGGGCAGATCACCCAAAACGCTGGCGGAGTCAATACGAAGAACAGAAGGTAGTCCACAAGTGGAATGGCTGCAAGGGTTCTGGAGACGAATGCTCCGACGTCGTGGTTGGCCCGGAGGCGTCGGACAATGAAGGCGAGTACTGCAATAAAGAGGACGAGCGGTGGAAGAGCATTGCCGTTACTGGTGATGAGGAGGGGGCCGGAGAAAAAGAAGACGGGGGCACAGAGGCAGAGAATGGGGAAGGTCTTGCGTGCATCGCTGATCGGGTCCTTGGAGGTTTCCGCGCGGGCGGTGAGGGAGATTCCGAGGATGTATCCTCCAAGACCGACCCCAAGAAGAATCAGGAGGGCGGTGATTTGATTTCCTGATTGGGTGAATTGATCCCAGGAGAGAAGAGAGAAGGCGGCGGTCGGGTAAATGAGGGCGCGTGCTCCCGCCATAAAGAAAAAGCTGGCGGGGTGGATCTTGTGCCACTTGGTATAAGCGAGGATGCAAATGACGATGCCGAGAGCGAAGAGCCCGGCGGGAAGGCTGACGAAGCTACTGAGAGCGAGTCCACCGCCCATGAGAATGATGGAGAGAAAAAGGATGGTTTGGCGTGGCCAGCGACCGGATGGGATGGGGCGCTCGGGACGGGTTTTGGTATCGAAGTCGAGATCGTGCCAATCGTTGAAGAAGCATCCACCGAGGTAGAGAAATGAAAGGGAGATGGCGAGGAGAGTGAGGCAGGTCGGGCAAAGGTGGGCCTGGTCACGGAAGGCGGCCCAGCCGACGAGGACGCCGAGTAGTCCGTTTGACCAGACGGTGGGAAGATTGGCGAAGCGGCTCATGGCGAGCAGGTCGATGACTTTTTGGCGGGTCATGGTAGATTCGGAGAAGAGCAAGCAGGGGCGGAGTTTGGAAGTCTAATCGTGAGGGTGGAGCCAAATGGTGGGGCGCCATGGCGATTCACTTTCGGCCTTTAGCACTTGGCTTCTTTTCCGGGAAAAGTGGTTCACTCAGTTTCTTTGCTCGTCAAGTCCAGGTCGGGAAAGGCAGGATTTGGAAATGAAGCGATGCTTTTTGATTTTTCTGTGTGTGGTTGGGAGTTTGTCTGCGAAGAGTTGGACGAAGGGGCTGTCCGTGCACTGGGTGAGTGATAATCCTGAGGCGGTTTCGGTTTTTAATGAGAAGAGCGGAAGGCGGATTGGTGTTCTAAAGAAAGGAAGGCTCCAGCAGGTATTCAAAAATTTTCAGGAGATCGAATGGTCGATTCGGGATGGCGATGAGAAGGTATTGGAGAAGGGGGCGGTGAAGCTAGAGAGCTACGAGTATTCTAGGGATTCGCTGGTTCAGGAGGTGCCAAAGGGAAAGGTGACGAAGCACACCTGGAATGAGAGTAAGACTTATTCAGGAACGGAGCGTGAGTATTTGGTGTATGTTCCGGCTCAATACGAAGCCTCGAAGCCGGCAGCTTTGATGGTTTTCCAGGATGGGCTTCGACACGCAGACCCGAATGGGAATCTCCGGGCGACGACGGTGATGGATAATTTGATTGCCAGTGGTGAGATGCCCGTGACGATCGGAGTTTTCATCAATCCCGGTCGCTTTAAAAAGCAGGGACTGAAGGAGAAGCCGAGGAATCGGAGTGTGGAATATGATTCGCTTGGTGATACCTATGCTGGCTTTCTTTTGGAGGAGATTCTTCCTGAGGTTGAGAAGGGTTATAAGATTAGCGAAGATCCCGAAATGCGAGGAATTGCAGGTGGTTCCTCGGGCGGGATTTGTGCGTGGACGGTTTGTTGGGAGAAGCCGGAGTCGTTTCGCAAGGCGCTAATCTGGGTGGGGACTTTTGTGGATATTCGGGGTGGGCACAATTATCCGCCGATGGTGCGCAAGACGGAGAAGAAGCCGATCCGCGCTTACCTTCTCGCAGGGGAAAACGATCTCGATAACAAGTATGGAAACTGGCCGCTCGCGAATAAGCAGATGGCAGCGGCCCTAAAATACTCGGGCTACGATTATCACTTTCATTACGGAAAGTGCTTCCATGGATCAAAGGCTGCGGGAGCGAAGCTGCCTGAAATGATGAAGTGGCTCTGGCGTGATTGGAAGGAGTAGTAGGAGCCCCGTGCTACGTTATGCTTTGACCAAGAAGGGAGCCTTAAAGGCTTCTGCAAAATCGAAGTCTTCGTCGAAATCTTCGAGCTTGTCGGAGTCTTGTTTTCCGAAGACTCCGTGCTCGATGAAGAGGAAGACAATTTCGCCGACGTGGCGGCATTTGGTGATGCCCCAGTCCTCGAGAACGGTGGCGCCCATCGGGCCGTATTCCTGCAGGACGTAGTCGCGGAATCCGAGCAGGAGTTCGTGGCCGCTAACGTGACGCTTCTCGTTGCCGGATTCCTTAGCGAGGCGGTCGACGGTAAAGTCGAGAGTCTCTCTCACCAAAAAGTAGGCTCCGGGCTGGAAGCGTTTCTCTTTCTCAATAATTGAGGATACGGCGTGCTCGAATTGGTTGTGCTGCATCTGAAAATGATTAAGTCAAAAAAGCCCGCGGGTTTCCAACCAGCGGGCTTTTGAAAGTTTGCTTACATGGGCAATTCGATAAAGCCTTCCAGCTTCCGGATACGGGTCGGGTGACGCATTTTCCGGAGCGCTTTCGCTTCGATCTGACGAATCCGCTCGCGGGTAACCTGGAACTGGCGGCCCACCTCTTCGAGGGTGCGTGAGTAGCCATCCTTGAGTCCGAAGCGTTGTTCCAGAACTTCACGCTCACGCTCAGTGAGGGTGTCGAGAACTTCGATGATCTTGTCCTTGAGCATGGCAAAGCCGGCTTCCTCCATGGGGTTTTCGGCAGACTTATCTTCGATGAAGTCACCGAAGGAGGTGTCGTCCGAATCGCCAACGGGGGCTTGGAGTGAGATCGGCTGCTGGGCCATCTTGAGGACGGCGCGGACACGCTCGACGGGGAGGTGGATTTCCTCGGCGATCTCGTCTGGAGTTGGTTCGCGGCCATATTCCTGTACGAGCTGTTTTTGCACGCGCATGAGCTTGTTAATGGTCTCGATCATGTGGACCGGGATACGAATGGTCCGGGCTTGATCGGCAATGGAGCGGGTGATGGCCTGACGAATCCACCAAGTCGCGTAAGTCGAGAACTTGTATCCGCGACGATACTCGAATTTCTCCACTGCTTTCATGAGGCCCATGTTGCCTTCCTGAATGAGGTCGAGGAAAGAAAGTCCACGGTTGGTGTATTTCTTGGCGATGGAAATCACGAGGCGAAGGTTGGCTTCGACCATCTCGGTCTTGGCCTTGAGCGCTTTGCGCATCCAGAGGCGGAGGCTCTTGTTGGTTTCCTCGAACTGCTCGACGTTGTGCCAGGATTCGAGGGAAAGTTCTTTGATCGCGGTTTCGGCTTCGGCGCCTTTCTTGCGGGAGTATTTCCAAATCTTCTCCTGATACTCGGCGACGACATCGCAGAAGTCTTCAATGACTTTCTGTTTGAAGTAGAAGCGGCTGTAAAGGCGGGCAATGGTTTGAAGGTTTTTCGAGAGGGTGGTCTCGAGCTTCTTTTTGCCACGTGGTGCTTTGGCAGAGAGCTTCTTGATGATTGCGGTGGTCTCTTCGTGAGTCGAGCGGACCTGATCGCAAAGTTTTGGGAGGGCCTTCATGTAGCGCTCACGGCTTTCGATCTTCTTGTCGAGGATGACCCGGTCGAAGCGCTCCTTGCCTCGCATCAGCTTGTCAGCGAGGGCGAGGTATCCGCTGGCGGTGAAGCCGAAGAGGTGGAGGTATTTTTGGACCTCGATTTCGGCGTCTTCAATTCGCTTGGAGATTTCAACTTCCTGCTCACGAGTGAGGAGGGGAACCTGGCCCATTTGCTTCAGATACATCCGGACGGGGTCGTCGAGGATGTCGAGTTTTTGGTCCTTGGTGTCTTCCTCGGAATCGAGATCTCCCTTTTTCTTGTCCTTGAAGCGGTCGACCTCGGAGGCATCGATGATTTCAAACTCCATCTGGCGAAGGCGTTCAAGGATGGCCTTGATGTCTTCTTCCTCGATGAGGTTGTTGGGAAGGATTTCGTGAATATCATCATAGGTGAGATATTCCTGCTCTTTGGCGAGCTTGATGAGTTCACGGATTTTTTCGCGAATCTCGGGTGTATCGATACGATTTTTCGGTTTCTTGCCAGCCTTTGCTTCAGTGGCGGAAGTCTCCTTGGGTGCTTCTTTTTTAGCAGCAACTTTCTTTGCCGCCTTTTTAGAAGGCGCCTTCTTGGCCGGAGCTTTTTTTGCTGCCTTCTTGGCCGGAGCTTTTTTTGCTGCCTTTTTAGCGGGAGCTTTCTTAGCGGGAGCTTTCTTGACAGCTTTTTTCGCGGCCTTTTTGGCGGGAGCTTTCTTCGCGGTCTTCTTGGCGGGAGCCTTCTTGGCAACTTTTTTAGCCGGAGCTTTTTTTGCTGCCTTCTTAGCGGTAGTTTTCTTTTTTGCCATGACGGGAAACTTGGGGATTGAAATGTGAAAGGCACACCTCACCTATTATAGGTCAAGCAGGAGTCCCCTGCGAGGAGGCGTTTCTTCGTGACTGAGAGGGTTTGGTCAAGTTTTTTTCAACCCGAAACAGAATGTTATTTGACGATGAGGGGGTAATCCGAAAAACAAGATGGGAAAGATGACGGTAAATTCCTTGATTTAAGGATGATTTCGAAAGTTGGGATATTTGCTCTGATGAGCGTAGCTTTTGGCTTCGTTTCACCGTGTAATCAAGCTGCGGCATTGGATGCCGACCATGTCGAATCAGCTATCGCGACCGAACAGTAATGTCCGCGAATTCTTCGCTGGATTTTTCCCAACTATTAGAAGGGTGAATCTGGCTGTAGGAGAGTGACGCTAAATTCCTCCACATTAGTTTCGAGGTTATAGCAGAATTGGTAAAGCTTTTGATTTCCCGGGGAATCGTTTTGCGCCACTAGGGAGCGCTAGGTTAAAGCTTAAGTCTAAATTCTCAGGAGAGGTCTTCGCGGGTGATCAGATACTTCTTGGCACAGCGCGGACATTGTAGCGCGAGATTGGCATCATCGCCGAAGAGTTCCTCGGGTTTGTCCTTCCAAGCGCTCAGGGTAGGGAGAATCTTTTCGAGCGAGCATCCGCAAGAGAATTTGAATTTTCGGGTTTCAAGAATCTTGGTCTGCTCGGCGTCTACGATATTTGCGACTTGCTCGGCATCTAGCGCTTCGAACCATTCCTCGTCAAAGTCTGGTTGAGCGGCAATCAGGACATAGGTGTCGTTGGGAAGCCTGAAAGAGCGGCCGGGACGTTGCTCGGATTGATCATAAAAATGCTGAATCC
Organism: Akkermansiaceae bacterium; assembly: GCA_039768565.1. Lineage (GTDB taxonomy): Bacteria > Verrucomicrobiota > Verrucomicrobiia > Verrucomicrobiales > Akkermansiaceae > SW10. Next base: position 12,227 of record JBDNAG010000220.1, read on the forward strand.
ACTCAAGCGGGTCGCTGGTGTCGACTTCGATGGTTGAAGTGCGGGGCTCCTTTCCTTGGGTGGTGGTTTGGGAATATAAGAAATTGCGATCGGGTTCGCGAACGTCTTCCGTGAAGAGACGCCCGGCAACGTATTCGTGAACCGAGGATCCGGTGGCAAAAAAGTTGACGCGCGGCGCGCGGAGGTTGGCGGTCCAGGCGATAGTCTCTGCCCAGGGTCTGGCGGTCAGGTGCAAAGTAAGAACTGCCAGGAGCTCTTTCATGGTAGTATCGAGATTTTCAGGGTGTCGTTCCCCGATGTCCATAAGGTGAAGATAGTAATCGGTAAAGATGGGGGCGAATTCGGCACGGACCATCAGGCAGTTGCGATGGCGGACGAAAATGGATTCGACTTTGGTGAATTCCTGGACGGGTTCGGGGACGGGCTCTTGCATCAGTATTAGAGAAGGTGTTGCGAACTTTCGTTTGCGTCAATGGCGAGTCTTTCGCGAGCAGTTTCGAGATAATCGCCATCGATATCGAAACCGGTAAACTTATCAATTTTCATTCGTTGTGCCGCAACGGCGGAGGTGCCGATCCCGGTGAAGGGATCGAGGAGATGTTTGGTGCGTTCGATACCGTGGATGCGGATGCATTGCTCGACAAGGCCGACGGGAAAAGTGGCAGGGTGGGGGCGATCTTTGTCGCGGGAACTAATGGTATCGTAGGGGATGAACCAATTGTTACCTCGGCAGCGTTTGTCCTCGCCGCCAGTGTGACCCCAGCGGGCGATGTTGGATTTATCCGCATATTCAACGCCGGCGGCTCGACGTTCGAGTGGAACGTTGCCGGATTTTGTGAGATGGAAGACGTATTCGTGACAGTCATTCACGAATCGCTTGGAATTAATTGGTTTGAAGTGGCCTGCAGAAATAGTTTCGCCCTCGCGGGTCGCGACGCTGATCGACTTGATCCAGTGGAACGTGTTCTGGAGAATAAAATTGGGCTCCTCTCTGGTGAGTGCAAGGAGTAGTTGATGCGGGAGCAGGGGGTCTTTGGGAGCCGCCCCAACATTTAGGAAAAGAGAGGCCTCGTCGGCCATGAGGCGATGAACTTCGGTCGCCCATTTCTGACACCATAAAATAAAGTCATTTCGCTCCACGTTGTCGCGATAGGTGCTGTAGTTGATGCCCAAATTGTAAGGAGGAGACGTAACGACGAGATCCACGCAGCTGGAAGGGAGTTTTTTCATCCCTGCGAGGCAGTCTTCTTCGATCAGTTCGTGCACGCGCGATTCTTTCTATGCTGGAGCCGGAAAGGAAGTCTCGCTTCGAGCAAATTTGAATCGCCCCCCAGTTTGCCACGGGAAATAAGTTTAAACATTCGTTTGAATTATCTGGAAATCAATTTAAGTGGTTCTCCAGAGTTGATGTTAGGCACTGAAGGAGCAAACGGAACAAAGGTGGCGTTGATGGAGGCGGCGGCGACATTATTTGCCGAGAAAGGCTTTGAGGTCGTATCTGTCCGGGAAATTACCACGCTGGCAAACGCCAATGTCGCTTCGGTTAAGTATCATTTTGGTTCGCGGGAAGGGTTGATCGACGCCGTGGTGACTCGGATGACAAAGCCGGTGAATGACGAGCGACTCCGGAGGATCGAAGCGCTTGAGGCTAGGGAGGGGGCGACGGTTCGCGAGTTAATTGTCGCCTTTTTTGAACCTCTCTGTTCGCAAATCCAGACTAGTCTTCTCAGCGAGAAACTTTTCATCAAGTTGATGGGACGAGTGGTTGGGGATCGGCCTTATGAATTTCCGGAGGAGGTTATGGGGCAATTTCGCGAAGTGGCTTCCCGTTATGTTCCGGCCTTTGTGGCTGCATGTCCGGGATCCTCAGCTGAAGAAGTGTTTTGGCGAATTCATTTTTCCTTCGGGGTTCTCGCAAACACTCTGACCCACGGGGATATTCTTAGGAAGATCAGCGCCGGCAAAGTCGGAGATGAAGACCTACCCGCAACGCTTAAGCGCGTTATCGATTTTTGCGAAGCAGGATTTAAACAATGAAGAAAACTATCCCAGTAATAGCGGCTATGCTGGCCGGGTGCTCTGCCAGTGCTCCCAACTCACGTATGGGCGAAAGGGGCCGAGCTACTCCTGGTAGTTGGTCGGCGACTCCCGAGGCGAGAGCCGGGATTGATACAAATTGGGTGGGTCGAATCGGAGGCTCTCAGGGTGAGGCGTTGGTCAATGAAGCTTTTCGCCGCAATCCAGACGTGAGGGTTGCTGCCGAGCGGGTCTATCGCGCAATCTCTTCCGCAAAGATCGCTGGAACCGCGATGAAACCCCAAGTTTCGGCGGGTCTTACTGCAACCCGTCAGAAACAACTCTTCATCGGAATTCCGCTCGGGGGAGAAAGCGGAGGTGGAATACCTTCAGCAAATTTTAATAATTTCGGAGCTAATATGACGGTTTCGTGGGAGCCTGATATTTGGGGAGTCAGGAGAGCGGGGCAAGCTGCTCGAATTGCCGAAGCCCAGGCCGAGGTTAATGCCTATCGTGCGGCGCGGGCTTCTCTCGCGGCTCAAGTGCTAAGAGCGTGGTTGGCTTTGGCTGAGGCCAATGAACAGATTGCGTTGTCGTTGAAAACGCAGGAACTTCTTGAGGCCACAAAAGATATCGTAATTGACCGTTATAATAATGCTCTCGCGGCCGAGGGTGGTTCCGCTGCGGAAGTTCGATTGGCTGAGAGCGAGGTTGCCACGAATAAAGCTCTAATTGCACAACGAAAAGGGGAGCAAGAGCAAGCGATCAGGCAATTGGAGCTTCTGATGGGACGCTACCCCAAGGGAGTGTTGAAGGGGGCGATCGCTTTGCCCGATATTCCAGCCATGCCGCCATCCGGTTTGCCGTCAGAATTGCTGTTACGACGGCCCGATATTTTGGAAGCAGAGCGCCGATTCGCTTCGTCCGGCAGTCTGGTAACGCGGGCCAAACGGGCCTTCTACCCCAGCTTTTCCATTACCGGGAGCGCAGGAACAACGACCGACACAATGAGAAAGGTCTTTAATTCCGGCTTTGGAGTTTGGTCACTTGCAGGCGGCCTGACTCAGCCGATTTGGGCCGGGGGACAATTACGGGAAGAATATAAGAGAATTGAAGGAGATGATCGCTCGAACCTTGCTAAACTTCAAAGCACGGTTTTGCAGGCATTTGGCGAAGTCGAACAAGCGATAGTGGCTGAAAGATTTCTCGCCGCTCGTGAGTTGGCCATTGGTAACGCGCTCATCTTCGCGGGGGAGGCTGCCGATGCTGCGGCCAGCGAGTATTCCACTGGCGTTGGCGATGCCCTGACCCTGATTACCGCCCAAGAAAATCAAAACGCTCTTGCTTCGCAAAAGTCTACTCTCAAGAGGCTGCGCCTCGATAATCGAATCACACTGCATCTTGCACTGGGCGGCGATTACCAGCCTCGAAAATAAATCATTATGAAAACCGTTGTTGCAACAATCGTCGGAATTGCCGTCGTGCTTGGTCTGACAGTCTTGGGCGTCAAAATTATGGAGGCGAGAGCGCCACAGGCTGAAAAGAAAGAGACAGAGGTCACTGTGCCTCTCGTTAAAGTCGAGGTTGTCAATAGGGGGGATGTTGAGTTCTCGCTCAAAAGCGAAGGGGTTGTGGCTGCCCGACTTGATACCGTGCTTACTGCCGAGGTTGCGGGAAAGCTCAAATACGTGGATGAAGATTTTGAGTCTGGTGTGACCTATGAGAAGGGGGATGTCATTGCGCGGATCGAAGCTGTCGATTATCAGGCTGCTGTTGCTCAGGTGGAGTCGACTCTTGCTGATGCTGAACTAGCTCTGGATCAGGAGGAAGCTCGTGCGAAACAGGCGGCTCGGGATTGGGAGAAGATAGGAGGAGGGAAGGTTGCAAGTGATCTCGTGCTACGATTGCCCTTTGTGAAGAGTGCGGAAGCTAAGGTCACGGCTGCAATCGCAGCGCTTGAAAAGGCTTTAGCCGATTTGGAAAGGACCAAAATCGTCGCACCCTTCGATTGCCGGGTGCGGTCGGTGAACTTGAATGTTGGGGCAACAGTGGGCCCCGGGGCTCAACTTGGAACTATTTATGATCCCAATAATCTTATGATTCGGTTGCCGTTTTCATTGGATGATTACGCTCAGTTACCGGAGGAGTCAAAGGTGACCCTCTCTGCTGATATTGGCGGGAGATCCTATCAGTGGAAAGCCGAGATGATGTGGGAGGTTGGGGAGATCGATCAAAAGACACTTTCCGCATTCATGTTGGCTAGGGTCCTTGGAAATGAAGACCATCCAGCCCGCTTTGCATTACCTTCGCCAGGAACTTTTCTGAACGCCACTGTGGATGGAGCCGTTCTGCGCGGGGTAGTCGGTGTTCCCCGGTCAGCAGTTCGGGGGCAGAATCGGGTATATGTTTTGGGTGAGGATCGTCGATTGAAGGAACGTGAGTTACAGGTAATTAGGCGAACTGCCGATCGTGTTTTTGTTACGGCAGGAATCGAGGATAAAGAGGAGGTCATTCTCACGAAGCTTGATATGCCTGTCGTGGGGATGAAACTTAAAGTGGCCGGATTGGAAGAGAAAGAAGAGGAAGCTAACCCTCCTAACTAAGGACATGCAGAAGGCAATCAAATGGTTTAGCGGTAATCACGTCGCAGCCAACTTTATTATGCTCGCCGTTCTGCTTGCAGGCTTTGCAGCGTGGTTTCAGATCCGCAAAGAGGTCTTTCCCGAGACTTCTTTTGACGCGATCATTGTGAGCGTTCCCTATCCAAATGCCACCCCGGAGGAGGTGACAAACGGCATTGTTGTCCCGATAGAGGAAGCGATTGCGGATGTCGAAGGCATCAAGCGAGTGACTTCGACCGCAGTTCGAAACTCTGGATCTCTGGCGATAGAAGTTGAAACGGGTTATAAAACCAGGGACGTCATGGGGGATGTTCAAACAAATGTCGATGCCATCGATAATTTTGCCGAGAATGCCGAGGAGCCGATTTTTGAAGAATTGGTCGTAAATCGACAGATTTTGAGTCTGGCCATTACAGCGGATACTGACGAGGCAAGCCTGCGTGAGTATGCTGAAAACATCCGAGATGGCTTGCTAAATTATACCCCACCCAAACCGGAGTCTAAGATGGGGGCGTTCCTTTCCGATCCTGGTGGCTTTGTTCAAAACCTGTTGAAAGGGCAGGAGAAGATCAAAAAAGTTGAGTTGGCTTCAGTCCGACCCTACGAGATTTCGATCGAAGTGCCGGAGGAAACACTCAGGCGGTATAATCTCACTCTTCAGGAAGTGGCGTTGGCTGTTCGAAGCGCTTCGTTGGATCTTCCAAGTGGTTCGGTGAAAACTGATTCGGGCGAGATTGTGGTCAGGGCTGTGGGGCGAAAATATCGTGGAGAGGAGTTTCGTGAGGTGACAGTAAAAAAATTGCCCGATGGATCTGATTTGAAGTTGGGTCAAATTGCTTCGGTTATCGATGGTTTTGAAGATGTCGATCTGGTGTCTACGTTCAATAACCGACCGGCAGTAGTCCTTCATGTTTTTCGTGTGGCCGAACAGGACACTTTGGCAATTGCCAAGCTCGCAAAAAGATATGTGGAGTCGCTGGAGAAGAGGGAGGGAGTGAAGATTGATGTTTGGAATGATCAGAGTGTCATTCTAAAAGGGCGATTGGACCTTCTCAAAAGCAATATCGGGATTGGGCTGGTTCTAGTACTTGTAGTGCTTGCACTTTTTTTGCGACCGAGTCTGGCATTTTTGGTGGCGTTGGGAATTCCAGTTTCGTTCGCGGGTGGTCTCTGGCTAATGCCTGATCTTGGGATTTCGATCAATATGATCTCGGCCTTCGCTTTCATTCTTGTCCTGGGAATCGTGGTGGATGATGCCATTGTGGTAGGCGAAAATGTCTATACCCGTATTCAACAGGGCGAGCATCCGAGGGAAGCGAGTTGGAAAGGAACCCATGAGGTAGGCGTTGTCGTGATTTTTGGAATTCTCACGACCATGACTGCGTTCACTCCAATGCTGGGATTGAGTGGGGTGAGTGGGAAGATCTGGCCAAATATTCCCTTGGTGGTGATTCCGGTGCTGGCTTTCTCTTTGCTTCAGTCGAAGTTTGTTTTGCCTGCTCATTTGGCCCTCCTTCGACCACACTCCTCAACTCCTAGCGCTAATCCATTAACCCGATTACAGAGGAGTATTTCGGGAGGGCTTGAACGGTTTGTGAAGACTATTTATTCGCCATTTCTGGGGCTATGTTTGCAGTTCCGCTACTTGGTTTGGATCGTCTTTATAGCCCTCGTAGTGATCTCTGTATCACTGGTGAAAACCGGATTTTTGCCATTCCAGTTTTTTCCAAAAGTCGAAGGTGAGATTCTCTCGGCAAAACTTGAAATGCCACTAGGCGCTCCGTTTTCCCAAACCCAGGAGGTGGTGAAGAGATTGGAATCAGCCGCTTTGGATCTTGGTGCGACAACGCAGGACAACGATGGCAATTCTATTGTAATAAACCAATTGGCGACTGCCGGGATGCAGCCCTTTCAGGGTGGCTTTTCGCCGGAAAACCCCACTGGCACTCATCTTGGAGAAGTGACCCTTGAGCTGAGCGCGGCGAAAGATCGGAGCTTTTCTAGTGAGGAATTGAAATCGAAGTGGCAGAAGCTTGCGGGTGAAATTTCCGGAGTTGTTTCGCTTACCTTTAAGGCGGAGACCGCGGCTGGTGGGAATGCCATCGATATCAATTTTACCGGGCCTGATAATGATCAACTGGTTGATGCAGTAAATTGGGCGACAGAGCGTTTGCGCTATGATTACAAGGGAGTGGTTGATGTTTTTAATTCAAACCGTCGTGGTCGGGAGGAATTGATCGTCCGGGATCTCACACCGCGTGGGAAGGCCCTTGGTTTTGAATTGAACTCGGTCATGAACCAAGTGCGGGACGCCTTTTATGGGAACGAAGTGCAACGATTACAGCGGGGGCGGGATGAGGTGAAGGTGATGGTCCGCTATCCGGAGGCAGAGCGCGAGTCGCTGGCTAATCTTGAGAAGATGAAGCTTCGCACGCCCGAAGGAGAGGAAGTGCCACTTCTTGATGTGATAATTCCGGAATATGGACGGGGCCCGGCGACCGTGACCCGGGTGGATCGTTTTCGCACGATCAGTCTTAAGGCTGATGTCGATCTTGCTGGAGGTTTTAATGCCAACGAGATCGTAGAGAAATACACCGAAGAGGTGCTCGACAAGATTTTCGATAAATATCCGGGAGTTCGTTATTCCTTCGAGGGTGAGCAGAGCGATCAGCGCGACAGTATCCGTGAGATGGGGATTGGTTTTGTGGGAGCCCTTTTATTAATGTATGTTTTAATGGCCATTCCGCTGAAAAGCTATCTACAGCCCTTGATTGTGATGAGCGTGATTCCATTCGGTATGGTGGGCGCGGTGGCCGGGCATCTCTACATGGGCCTTAATATGAGTATCATGTCGATGTGCGGAATTGTTGCGCTGGCCGGGGTGGTGGTAAATGACTCTCTGGTGTTGGTGGACTACGTGAACCGCCATCGGAAGGAGAGTGTCAGCATTTTGGAAGCCGCTCGAAATGCCGGAATGAGGCGTTTTCGGCCGATTCTTCTAACGTCGCTTACGACCTTTGTGGGCCTAATGCCGATGCTTCTCGAGGATGATATGCAAGCCAAGTTCCTTATTCCGATGGCTGTTTCGCTGGGTTTTGGCATTCTCTTCGCTACCGCGATTACTTTGGTTCTGGTTCCTTCGCTCTATCTAATTCTCGAGGATTTTCGTGGTGTGTTTACTGATTTGTTGACGGGCCAAAATAAATCTTTGGCAAAACAGCAAACTGAGGGAGATTCGTTACATGTTCCTTGAAGCTCTAGCGAGCGCCTTTCCCCCGAATGCCTACTCTCAAAAGGAGTGCTTCGAATTTACGCGAGCGACCTCCTCCTACGAGGGACTAAGTGCCCGGGGACGCGGGATTATCGAGAGAGTGCTGCTTGGAGACTCGGGGATCACCAAACGCCATTTCTGTACCGACGATCCGGCGGCGATGTTTGATGCGAATGCCCAAGAGCTAAATGAATATTTTGAGAGGGAGGCTCCCAGACTTTCGATAGAAGCTCTCAAAAAGACGGGGGTAGATTTGTCTGAAATTGATGCACTTATTATATGCACTTGTACCGGATATCTTTGTCCGGGAGTGACGAGCCACGTGGCAGAGCAACTTGGGTTGCGGAATGATGTCTATCTTCAGGATATTGTTGGTTTAGGATGTGGTGCCGCACTTCCAATGATGCGAGCCGCCGACGGATTTCTGGCTGCGAATCCGGGGAAGAAAGTGGCGACTGTAGCAGTCGAAGTTTGTTCGGCTGCTCTCTTTGTAAATGAAGAGCCGGGCGTGCTCATCAGCATGTGCCTATTCGGCGATGGAGCCTCGGCCGCCGTATGGTCCGATGAAGCGGGAGAGGGCAAATGGCAGGCGGGCTACTTCGATACAATCCATGTCCCGGAGGAGCGTGAGAAGATTCGCTTCATCAATTCTGGTGGTAAATTGGAGAACAAGCTTCATCGCGCGGTTCCCGGATTGGCGGCAGATGCGGTGGAAAATCTTTGGCAAAAGCGTCGAAACGATCCAGATCAAGTCATCGCTCACACCGGAGGACGGGATGTGATCGAGTCTTTAGAGAAGCGAATGGGGTGGGAGTTACATGAAACCCGTCAGGTCCTGCAAAATGCCGGAAATTGCTCCAGTCCCTGTGTCTTCTTTGCTCTGGAGGAGCGTTTGAAGCAATCTGAGGGCGAATCCCGCTACTGGTTGACCAGTTTTGGCGCCGGATTTGCGGCTCATTCTTGTGAGATGTGGCGTTGACACATCCTCATCCGCAGATGACCGTCCCACCGACATGATTAACAGAAAACGCCGGCTGATTTCCGGTATCCTAAGTGGTGCTCTCGGGGTGACTGTGGTCGCTCAGGAGCCTGCGGCTCCGACCGAGCCCGTCAAACCCGCCGAACCTGCAGAGCCCGCCAAGCCGGCTGAAGATCTCTTCAAGGCCCCTGACAACGTCGCTGCAGCTCCTGCAGAAGCATCAAAAACTGAATCTGGTTTGGCTTCACTCATTCTCAAGAAGGGAACCGGGAACGAAAAACCGGCTGCGACCGATACGGTGAGAGTTCACTACACCGGATGGCAGGCTTCCGACGGTACGATGTTCGATAGTTCCGTGAAACGCGGACAGCCCTCTGAATTCGCTCTCAATGGTGTTATCAAGGGTTGGACCGAAGGTTTACAGCTGATGGTGGTCGGCGAAAAGCGACGCTTTTGGATTCCTTCTGCCCTCGCTTATGGCGACCAGGGCAGGGTTGCCGGAAATCTTACTTTTGATGTGGAGCTTCTTGAAATCGTCAAGCCTCCCTCGGCCCCCAAAGAGCTTATTGCTCCGGCAGATGCAGTCGCAACGGAGTCCGGGCTTAAATTCAAGGTTCTTAAAGCTGGTGAAGGAGATCCATCTCCTGCTGCCGAGGATGTTGTGACTTGCCAGTTTACTGGCTGGAAAGCCGACGGTGAGTTCCTCATGACCTCGACTCGTAACCCCCAGCCGGCTCAGTTGCCGTTGAATCAGATTCCCATCAAAGGATTAACCGAAGGAGTTCAGCTTATGAAGAAGGGTGAGAAGCGCCGCTTCTGGATTCCCGCTAGCCTTGCCTACGGCAAGGTCGGTGAAGCTCCTGAAGGTGCTCCTGCCGGTGATTTGATTTTTGACTTCGAGCTGATTTCCTTTCAGCCAGTTCCTAAGCCACCACCGCCGCCGAAGGACCCCAATGCCCCCAAGGACGTTGCCGCTGCTCCTGAAGGCGCAACCCAAACTGAGTCTGGGATTTCATACACAGTGATCAAGGCCGGCGAAGGTGATGCCTCTCCTGCTGACACTGACCTTTTAAAAGTTAGCTTTAAAGGATGGGACGCTAACGGTGCTTCGATTGGTTCAAGTGAGACAATGGGTGGCCCCATGGCTCTTTCTCTCGATAAGGCCCCAATCAAGGGGTGGGTGGAAATCTTGAAAACCATGAAAAAAGGTGAAAGCCGTCGTGTGTGGATTCCTGAAAATCTCACTTTCGAAGTCAAGCAGCCTGGTGCTCCTGAGGGAGCTTTGACTTTCGATCTGGTATTGGTTGATTTTAATGCCAAGCCGGAAGCTCCAAAGACTCCCGAAGACGTAGCCGCACCACCGGCAGACGCCAAAAAGACTGAATCTGGAATTTCCTACAAGGTCCTCAAGGCGGGAACAGGCAAGCGTCGTCCGATTGCGACGGATACGGTTGAAGTTCACTACGCCGGTTGGATGACTGACGGGAAAATGTTCGACAACTCCATCGAGCGTGATGAGAGAGCCAAATTCCCTCTGAACGGTGTGATCAAAGGTTGGACTGAAGGAGTTCAGCTTATGGTCGAAGGCGAAAAGACTCGCTTTTGGATTCCTGCCGAGCTTGCTTATGGAGACACTCCGTCTCGACCTGGTGGTCCTTCGGGTATGTTGGTGTTCGACATCGAACTCTTTACCATTGTGACTCCCGAGGCTCCTAAAAAAATTGAGGCTGTTACCCCTCCGATCGAGGTGAAGCCAATCAAGCCAAAGGAAGAAAAGTAGTCTGAAGGGTCCGCAGCTAATTCTGCTGATTAGCTCGATTTTTTCCGAATCATTCAAAACAGTCTGTCGCGTAATCTCGACGGGCTGTTTTTTTGTGGGGTAATCCGGCGTAATTTCTTGTGGGCTGGCTTCCGCTTATCTACGAGCAGAGTCATGTTAATCGACTTGCGAAGTGATACCGTGACCCAGCCGACTCCCGAAATAAGGGATGTTATGTCCCGAGCGGAGGTGGGTGACGATGTCATGGGCGATGATCCTACGGTGGCCCGGTTGGAGGAGTTGGCTGCGGAGATGCTTGGGAAAGAGTCGGGAATGTTTATCCCGAGTGGGACTCAGAGTAATCTCTGCGCCTTGCTCACCCACTGCGGGAGAGGGGATGAATATCTCGTCGGTCAAACTGCTCACACATATCTCTTTGAGGGCGGGGGCGCGGCTGTCTTTGGAAGTATTCAGCCACAGTCACTTGATCAGGAAGACGACGGCACGCTGGCCTTGGATAAGCTGTCGGCACTCGTGAAGCCCGATGATTTTCACTTCGCTCGGACCAAACTTTTGTGTCTTGAGAATACAACGTGGGGGAAGGTTCTCCCAATGGGGTATTTGGACGCGGTGCGATCTTTTGCGTGTGAACATCAGCTTTCACTTCATCTCGACGGAGCCCGACTCTTCAACGCGTCCGTTGCCATGGGCGAATCTCCCCGCAAGTTGGCAGCCCCCTTTGATTCAGTGTCAATTTGCCTGTCCAAAGGGTTGGGGGCTCCGGTCGGGTCTGTGCTGGTAGCTTCGGCAGACTTTATTAAGAAAGCGAAGAGGTGGCGAAAGATGCTCGGAGGTGGAATGCGTCAGTCTGGAATTTTGGCGGCGGCTGGAATCTTTGTTTTGCAAAACCACATTGAGCGGCTGGCTAACGACCACGAAAACGCCCATAAATTGCACGACGGTCTCGCCGGTGTTCCAGGGATCGAAGTGGATCCGGTACAGACAAATATGGTCTTCGTTGATCTCTCCGGATTGAATGGGCCGTTATTGACTGCGAATATTGAAAAGAAGGGGATCAAGATGGGGGGATACACTGGTGGGAAACTGCGTCTCGTTACTCACCTCGGGATTTCGGCAAAGGATATTGAGTTTGTCGTGGATAGTTTCGAAGAGGCAAGTAAGTCGTGATCCAAGCCAAAAGTGTCCGTAAAAAAAAAGGGCGCCCCGAACGAACTGCCTGCGAAAAAGGAGGACCGCCCGGGGCGCATTGAAGAACAGGCTGGATTAATTTCCCGTTCACTCGTTATTAGGACAAAAAACTCAGGCCGATGACAGCAAAACTTTGAAAAGATTTTAGCCTTGTTTTAGCGAGCCAAACTACCCGCGCGGTATTGCCCTCTTTCAAAGGCTTTTTACAAAACTAGGCACCGGCCTTTGTGGCCGCTTCAACCTGCTCCGGGAAATATTTCATCAGTGATTCCGTGACATGTGGTGCCGCCATTCCAAGTCCGCAAGCGGATGTCGCTTTCATGGCCTCGTTGATGTCGTTAACCTCTTCGGTCCATGCCGCCAGATCTAGTTCTTTGGCATCACCATTGAGACGCTCGGTGAGACGCTGGGTGCCAATACGACATGGGAAGCACTTGCCGCAGGACTCGTGCGCGAAGAAGGCCATGGCGTCGTGGGCGGCTTTCACCATGTCCCGGGTGTTGTCGAAAACCATAATTCCACCGGCTCCAAGGAAGGAACCGTGTGAACGAATGCAGGGATCATCGAGCGTTAGATCATCGAGGATCTGATAACCAAGAAATCCTCCGGAAAGTCCAGCCATGGTGACGGCTTGAATGGAACGCCCATCGAGTGGTCCGCCGGCCCAATCATAAAGAAGGGTTTTTAAAGGAAGGCCGATGGGAATCTCGTAATTACCCGGCCGTTTAATGTCACCGGAAAGCGAGATCAGTTTGGTTCCGGCGTGCTCACCAATACCCAGTGATTGATACCATGCCGCGCCTTTGTTGATGATGTGGGGGATTGCACAAAGGGTTTCGACATTGTTGACCGCAGTTGGTTTATCTTCGAATCCGTGGGTGACGGGAAACGGTGGCTTGTTGCGAGGGAAGGGGTGTTTGCCTTCCAATGAGTTGAGTAGCGAACCTTCCTCACCACAAATATAGGCCCCGGCACCGCGGCGCACGTATAGGTGGAATTCAAAGTCTGATTCGAGAATGTTGTTTCCGAGGAGTCCGGCTTCCCTGACTTC
>JBDNAG010000221.1:0-2680 GCA_039768565.1 Akkermansiaceae bacterium
GCCGTTCTCCTTGCATTCCGAAATCTTCGGATGTTCCCACGAGACCGCGTCCCATTAAGGATTGCCAGAAGCGGTTGACGATGACGCGGGAAGTGAGCGGGTGCTCTGGGTGAGTCAGCCACTTCGCAAGTGAAAGCCGGTTGGTGGGCTTCATCCCAAAGCTAGGAAGGAATTCCGGGAAGGCTGCGTCAACCGGTTTGCCACGATTTTCGTAGGATCCTCGATTGAGAATGTAAGCTTGCTTGGGTTCCCGAGTTTCCTCCATCACCATGATTTCAGGGATGGACTCTTCAAGGCGGTTATAGGCAGCACGGGCAGATTGAAGCGCCTTTAGATCTTTTTGATAGGTGAGATCTCTTACCAGAGTTGATTCTGGCTTTGGGGCGGGATCTACCGGGAATAGCAGATTACCAATTTCCCGATCTGAAAGCTTGCTTCCGAAGACCCGGAATTCATCGATCAAGCCATTCTTAAAGCCTCGGTCGCGCATGCGTTCACCAAGGGTGATATGTGGATTTCCGCCGCCTTTAATAGCACGTGTCAAATTATCGCGAACCATTTCAGTCGCCGCCGGTTTTCCATCCATATATATCTGCAAGCCGTCGGCAGATGACGAACCATCGTTTGTTACAGTGACATGGACCCACTCGCCAGGTTTGACCGGGGTCTTGGTTTTGATCGAGATAGCGTTGCCAGGCCAAAAGTGAATCAGTGACCATTGAAGGTGGTTATCGATCAAAAGGAGTTCGTATCCTCGTGATGCGGCGTCGTGCCAGGCCTTTGAACGGGAGAAAATGACGGCGCGATCTTTAACGTCGGGCGTTTGGAGCCAGAGTGAGACTGTGAACGGCTGTTCACGGTGGAAGTCTCCGACCTTGGTTCCGATTGAGTCGTCTCCGGTGAGTTTGATGGCTTTGCCCATCTTGCCGTCGATGGCCTTATTTGCGCCCTTGTCTTTCCCATCATCAAAAGAAAGGTGAAGGAGTTGATCGGGTTTAAAGCTTGGGATGTCTTTGGGCTCGACTGGGGTGGAGGTGAATTCGCTGGCAGTGGTTTCAAGTTTGGCAAGTGCGGCTGCAATGGCTGCTTTTCGTTCGGACAACTGCTTCTTTTGCGACTCGTTCGGAAGAGGCATCGCCGGAGTTGGCGTTGCTTCTGGATTGAAGTAGGAATAAAGTCCTGACTCATCGATGTCGTCGAAGAAGGCGAAAAGAGAATAGTAATCTTTGGCGGTGGTAGGATCGTATTTGTGATCATGGCAGCGTGAGCATTCCATGGTCAACCCAAGGAAGGTTGTGCCAAAGGTATGGACTCGATCGGCAATGTATTCGACGCGGAATTCTTCAGGGACCGAACCTCCTTCGACCTTTTGCTGGTGCAGACGTGAGAAGGTTGTGGCGATCCTGGTCTCGCGGGAGGCATCCGGCAGGAGATCGCCGGCAATTTGCTCGTGAATGAACCTGTCAAAGGGCTTGTTGGAATTAAAAGCGTTGATGACGTAGTCGCGATAGGGCCAGACCCGTCGGTCCCTATCTTGTTGAAATCCGTAGCTGTCAGCATAACGGGCAACGTCAAGCCATGGCGTTGCCATTTGCTCACCGTAACTAGGTGAAGCGAGAAGCCTGTCAATGAAGGGCTCAAGATTATCGGGATCAAATTGCTCGATCTGTTCTGGTGTTGGCGGGAGTCCGGTGAGATCGAATGTTAGGCGGCGAAGGAGTTGATGGGACTTCGCTTTGGTCTTGAGCCTCATTCCTTCTTTGGCGAGATGGCTAGAGACAATGGCATCGATCGATTTGCCGGTTGGCTTGATCGGTTTAGTAAAAGCCCAGTGCTCGGTATATTGGGCCCCCTCCTTGATCCAACGTTCCAACAGGTCTTTTTGTTTTACCGTGAGCTTACGATTGGAATCTGGTGGTGGCATTAGATCGTCTGGATCCTTTGAGTGGATTCGATCAATGAGATCCGACTGTTCCGGCTTTCCTGGAACGATTGCACCCGCATCGAGGGCGTCTTCCTGAAGGTCGAGGCGAAGATCTCCTTCACGATGCTTGGGGTCGGTTCCGTGACAGTAGTAGCAATTCTCGGATAAGATCGGTTGTATATCCCGATCGAAGGAAATCGCTTTCTCGCCAAAAACGTGGAGCGAGAGGAGGTGGATGAGAATTAGGATACGGGCTGCTTTCGGCATCTGAATTGAAACTTGTATGACAGGGGGAGTCTCCCTTTCTATTTACTTGGGATACAATGCGGGACTGTCAAAAAAGTCAGCACTCTGAGTCTTCGGTAATGGATGAGTTGGTTGTTTTATCAACCGATTGTTCGTGATTCGTTGTCGATGTGCTCTCCTTCGTTGCTCCCGCCTCATCCATCTCATTATTTCGTTCTCGATTGTGCATATTTGAATAAACAGTCTCCTGCTTGTCCTGCAATGCAATCCAGACTGTGGTCAAATTCTCACTTTATCCTCGAAAGTCAGGCTTGGTTTAAGGCGTAATGACCCCATGCCGAGCTGTCTTCCCCCTGAGATTACCCAAGGTCTCAAGTCTCTCCGTCAGCGAATCAGGCGGATTCAGTTGTTCCGGGGGCTGCTCAAGACAGCAAGCGTGGTCTTGATTGGCCTTCTTGCAGTCGTTGCGATCGACTTCTTTTTGGCTCCGTTACCTTCGTGGGCGCGCGC
>JBDNAG010000035.1:0-9136 GCA_039768565.1 Akkermansiaceae bacterium
ATCTTTGGGCTCTCCAACATCGTTTTGCAGACCTCAGATCGATCTCTCCCCGAGGTCAATATCCGGGCGGTCAGGGATGGCGCCGAGATTCGCGAGAAATTACGGAAACAAGTGGAAACTCTTCGCGACAAGAAGCGGGTTCGCGAGGTAGACTTTGAGGGAAATGACGGAGACGACGGTGACTTCGAAGGTGAATTCATGTAGGCTCGGGCTTTTTCCACAATGCTGACGCTACCGGCGCTCTCACCTAACTTTCCGTGCGGGGGCGAATTCTCCTGAAGAATCAGCCGATCTGCACTTGAAAGGTTGGCTGTGTGAGGTCAGTTAAGGGGACATGGGAATCGGTTGGGTGATTATCGCGACAGTTCTTGCGGCAGCAGGAGGCGTTGTTGGTGCCTTGGCACTACGCTCTGACAGACCGGGTCGCGCGGCTTTCATCTGGATGGCTTTGACCTTTGGAGCCCAGTTGATGGCGCTCGGATGGCGTGGGGAGCTGAGGGGACAATGTCCTCTTGGTGATGTGGGCGAAGTCTGCTTGTTTATGGCTTGGTCCCTGACTTTCTTCTATCTCGTCACCGGAACGACCTACCGGGTCTCACTTCTGGGTGTTTTCACGGCCCCGTTCGTTGTTCTGCTTCAGGCTGTTGCGCTCGTTCCTGGAGCTTTTAAGAAAAATGTGATCAGTGCAGATTCGATCGATGCTTGGCGCGAGACGCACACCTCTCTTTCCGTCCTTTCATACGGTGCCCTAGCTCTCGCAGCTGTGGCGGGAGTGATGTTTTTCGTCCTGAATTATCGGCTCAAGGCTCGTAAATTTGGAGGAGGCTTGGTTCACGGAATGCCTTCGATCAGTCGCCTCGTGCAGGCGATGGCTCGTATTGCTGTTGTCGGTTGGGTGATTTTGACTGCCGGAATTATTGCCGGACTTCTCATGCCGGAGGGAGAATTGAGCATTCACTTGATGGTGGCGACCATTACTTGGGTGCTCTATGCGGTTTTGCTCGGAATCTACTTTGTTCGTGGTTTGCCTGGCCGGCAATTGGCTATTGGTTTGACCGTTCTTTTTGTCCTCTCACTCGTGGTTTTTGCAAAGCTGTGATGAAACTTGTTTGTTTGGGATTAAATCACGAAACCGCTCCCGTCGAGGTGCGGGAGCAATTTGCGCTTTCGGAAAAGGGACTGGATCAGGAGACCGAGAACTTGATATCCTCGGAGGATGTCTTGGAAGGTGTAGTGCTCTCCACCTGCAATCGGACGGAATATTATGCGGTGGTCAATGGTGGCAGTGGGGTGGTAGAGCTGGAGAATTGGGTTTGTGAACAGCGCGAATATCACGGTTCCCGCGAGGGCGTTTTTTACCACCACGAAGCGCGCGGTGCCGCCGAGCACCTTTGCCGGGTCGCCAGCGGGATGAACTCGATGGTGCTTGGAGAGACCGAGATTTTCGGACAGGTTAAGACGGCATATAAGCGTGCACTCGAAGGAGGTGCAACCAAGTCGGTGCTCAACAAGCTCTTCCAACGGGCTTTCGGGGTTGGAAAAAAAGTCCGTACTCACACTGCAATTCAGGAGGGTGCGACTTCGGTGGCAGGGGCCTCGGTAGAATTGGCCGAGAAAGTTTTTGGACGCTTGCATGGAAGCTCTGTGATGGTGATTGGCGCGGGGGAGATGAGCCGGAAAACGGCCAGAGCCTTGCAGTCGCGCGGTGCTTCTTCGGTCATAGTAACGAACCGTTCGTTCGATAAGGCTGCGGATCTGGCCGAGGAAATCGGTGGGCGTGCCGTTCCGTTCGGTGGTTGGGAAGAGGAACTCTCCCATCTTGATGTGGTGATTGCCGCGACTGGCGCGCCGCATTTTGTGGTCAAGCCTCAGCACGTGGAAGCGGTGCGACGAAAGCGGAAGTTTCGCCCGCTCATTATGGTTGATATTGCGGTGCCCCGCGATATCGATCCGGCAGTGGGTGAGATTGAGGAAGTCTATCTTTACGACATTGATACCTTGCAAGAGATGGCGGATCAGGCGAGGAAGCGTCGGGAGGAACAACTCCGTTTATGCGAAGCGATCATCCGGGAGGAGATCGACAAGGCTTCGCTGCCCGCGATGAACGATTAAATCATGAAGACTTTAAAACTGGGAACGCGGGGAAGTGCCCTTGCGCTGAAGCAAGCCGAGATGACCGAGGCCGCACTCGCGGAAGCTTTTCCGGAGCTGGAAGTCGAACGGGTGATCATCAAAACGACTGGTGACCGCCGAACGGATGTGGCACTCAATGAGGTTGCGAAAGCCGAAGGGATTTGGGACAAGGGAGTCTTCATCAAGGAGCTCGAAGTGGCATTGGAAGCTGGCGAAATTGATGTAGCGGTGCACTCACTAAAGGATCTGCCCACCGTATTGGAAGAGCCATTTCAGTTGCGTTCTGTTCTTGAGCGGGCTCCGGTGGCAGATGTCTGGATTGGAAAGATTCCCTGGAGCGAAGTCGGCAAGGGATCGCGGGTCGGAACCAGTTCAGTACGACGCGAGAGGCAGGTCAAGTTCCTCAAGCCGGGTGCGAGAGTCGTGGATCTTCGTGGGAATGTTCCAACGAGAATCGAGAAGGCAGCGATGGATGCTGACTATGATGGAATCATCCTGGCGGAAGCCGGACTAAATCGTCTGGGCTATCCAACTGAGGGAATGTTCGAGATCGAGCGCCATCCGCTTTTCGTGGAGTGCCTTGCCGAGAAGAGCTTTTTCCCGGCGGCGGGACAAGGTGCCGTTGGCTTGGAGATTCGCAATGGCGATGAAGAGGCTGGAGTCATCATCGATGCTCTGAATCACGAAGCCACCTGGAACCGGGTGTTCGCAGAGCGCGAGTTTCTGAGACTGCTCGATGCCGGTTGTTCCACTCCGATTGGGGTATGGTCCACCTTGGAAGGTGAACATCTCGAGATGGGGGCACGAGTATTCCCGGATGGGGAGGGAATGCCCCGCAAGGCCACTGCAAGTGGCGTGGTTCCCATGGAAGTGGCCCATCAACTTTTTGAAAATCTGAAATGAGCGAAGCGCAAGAAAAGGGAATTTGTTACCTCGTGGGCGCTGGTCCGGGAGATTTGGGGCTGGTTACACTCAAGGCCAAGGAGTGCATCGAGAAGTGCGATGTTCTGGTCTATGATGCTCTTTCCAGCGCCGAGTTGGTGGGGTGGGCCAAGAAGGGATGCGAGTTGATTTTTGCCGGAAAACGCGCCGCTGATCACGCCATTCCTCAGGACCAGATCAATGCGATCATTGTGGAGAAAACCCTTCAGGGAAAGGTGGTCACGAGGCTCAAGGGCGGAGATCCCATGATCTTTGGGCGAGGCGGCGAGGAAGCTGCCGAGCTGGCTGAGGCCGGGGTGAAGTTTGAAATCGTTCCCGGGATTTCATCCACCATTGCCGGGCCTGCTTACGCAGGGATTCCGGTAACCCACCGTGATCATTGCTCGCAATTGACCATTTTCACCGGTCACGAGGATCCTACAAAAGAGGACACTTCGCTGGATTTCAACCAACTTGCCAAGACTCCTGGGACGAAGGTTTTTGTCATGGGAGTTTCACGACTCCGCGGAATCTGTGCCGAGTTCGTCAAGGGTGGAGCAGCTGCTGAGACTCCGATTGCCCTGACTCGCTGGGCGACTACCGGGAAGCACCAGACGGTACAAGGCACTTTGGAGACCATTGCGGATGTGGTTGAGAAGAAGAAATTTAAATCACCAGCGGTGGCTGTGATTGGCAACGTGGTGAAGGAAAGAGAGAAGATTAATTGGTTTGAGACCAAGCCTCTCTTCGGAAAAAGAATCGTGGTGACCCGCACGCGCGAGCAAGCCGGCGGCTTGAGCAAGCGTTTGGGCGAGCTGGGTGCTGATGTTATTGAACTTCCGACGATCCGCATTGAGCATCCCCAGGATCGACAAGACTTCGCAGAGTCGGTGGCCGAGTCTCACACATACGATTGGCTGGTCTTCACGAGCCCGAACGGAGTAGAAAAATTCTTCGATGCCTTCTATGCGACCTATCAGGATGCGCGGAGTTTGGGGGGATGTCGGATCGCTGCGATCGGGCCCAGTACCGAGGCCAAAATCCGTGAATACCGTTTTGCGGTGGATCTCATGCCGGAGCGGTTTGTGGCGGAAGGGCTTTTGGATGCCTTCAAGAATGAGAGCATCGAACACCAAAAAGTCCTTTGGGTGAAAGCGGAGGAAACCCGCGATGTCATTTACGATGGATTGATGGACCAAGGGGCGATCGTTGATTCCTGTCTAGCTTATCGAACCGTTCCTGAAACTTCAGACCCGACCGGGGCGGCCAGTCAATTGCGTGAGGAGGGAGCTGATATGATCACCTTCACAAGTGGCTCGACGGTTACGAATTTCTTCAAAATGGACATCGATTGGCCCGATGGCTGTGAAGCGGCCTGCATCGGCCCGGTCACTCACAAGGCCTTCAAGTCCCACTGTGAAGCGGCGTCGATTGAATCTGAAAAGCATGACATCGACGGTTTGGTTCGAGCGATTTTGGATCGGTTCGCTAAGTAGTGTTTACCAACACCTGGCTTGGCAATGAGGGATTTGGAAGTCATGGAAACGAAGAGCTTTTGGTTTCAGGGTTGGGTCAAGGGGCTGATGGCTTTCTTGGGGATCTTAGCCATCTTTGCTTCGCTATTTTTGCTCGGGCTCGGACTACTGTTTTTCAACAACTTACAAGAGCACTTCTTGTTGACCTTTTTTACATTGGTATCGCCTTTGTTCGCAGTGGTGTTGGTTTTTCCATATCAGACGCAGCCTTCCGGATGGACTGCCACTTGGGCCCTTGCATCCGCGCTCTTGGTTCTCGTGACCTGGATGTTGTGGATGTCAGATGGCGCAAAGGGGATTATCCATTGAATCGAATGGGCAATGGTAAATCATGAGGTCTGTCATTTCCTTCCGATCCATAAAATTTGGTCATAAAAAAAGCCGCCCGTTATCGAGCGACTTTTGAAAGTTGGATCGAGTCGGTCGGCTTAGTAGCTGACGATCTCGCCTTCGTTGAAGAAGCGCTTGAGCTCGGCTTCCGCAGCTTCGGTGCTGTCGGAAGCGTGGCAGATGTTGCGCATCTTGGAGTCCTCGGCCTTTTCGCCAAAGTCACCGCGGATGGTGCCGGCGGCAGCTTCCTTGGAATCGGTCGGTCCGAGGAGATCGCGGACCCGGCTGATGACGCTATCGCCGCTGAGCGCGAGAGCCACGACAGGAGTTTCCTGCATGAAGCCGCGCACGGATGGGAAGAAGGGCATTTCCGCAATGTGGGCGTAGTGCTCGGCGAGAATCTCGTCGGAGAGAGACATCATTTTGATGCCGCGGATTTTGAAACCCTCGGCCTGGTAGCGGGCGAGGACGGTTCCAACGAGGTCCTGCTTGATCGCGTCGGGTTTGAAGAGAATCAATGTCGTTTCTTGTGCCATATCGCTGCGGGACTACGCAACAGGCTGGGCGGTGTCAAACCCGATGTGGACCTGGCCGGGAGAAATTACAGTCCGAGAATGACTTCGAGGCTGCCTTTTTTGACTTTGACTTCTTTTAGCAACAACTCGGCCGCGTGGGTTTGATAGTCCTTCTTTTTCAGGGTGTAGACCACATGATCCTCAATGAATTTTTTTGCGGCGGCATTGAAACCGAGTCTGACCAGCGGCTCAATCCTCTCGGGGATATGCTCGGTATCCAGGCTAATGATCTGAAAATTAGAAATTCGCAGAGTCTGATCTTCTTTCTCATAGCGGATTGAGCTCTCAAAGACTCCCGAAATCTCATCGGTTCGAACAAAGGGGATTATTGATTTGGCGCTGATATCGATCTGAAGGCGGTTTTTCTTACCTAAGAGGGTCACTTTGGGCTCCTCGATAATGAGCTTGCTAACTTTCAGGATATCTTTCTCCTTTGGGAATTTGCGGCCAATCTTTTCCTGGATCTCTTCTTTGGTAAAAACGAGGGAGACCATCTCATCTCCGGCCTCCCGGGTGGAGAAAAAGAAATAGCCGCCAATAATGCCACCAGCTCCTAGTAAGATTCCTGCCAGCAGGACCAAAATCCATTTCATGCCAGAAGTTTACGATGGGATAACAAATGTCTCAACCCGCCGGGTTGAGACCCTGCGTCGTAGAGAGTTTTTGTGAAAACGAGATCTAGAGAATAGAGCTGGGAGAGTAGTCGGCAGCACCCGGGTGAGTGGATTTTAGAGCGGTGATCTGCTCATCAAAGTGGGCGATTTGAGCCTTGGCCTGCCCGACGTTATCGCGACCTTGTGCGAGGACTTGAGCCAGCGCGGCGGCATCCAGAGGGAGTCGGTCATCTTCCTCCAGTCTCTGGAGGAGGTTGTTTTCGCTGGCCTTGCCATTTCTGAGATCGTGGACAGTCGCCACGGCGTGCTCCTTAATGGCCTCGTGAGCGGTTTCCCGGCCTACTCCCGCTTTCACTGCTTCCATCATGATGGTGGTGGTGAGGAGGAAGGGGAGGTAGTGGGTGTTTTCTTTTTCAATGACGGCCGGGTAGGCGTCCATCTGGCCAAGGATTGTGAGGAAGGTTTCGTAAAGTCCGTCGATGGCGTAAAAGGCGTCGGGGAGCATGACGCGCCGCACCACGGAGCAAGAAACATCGCCTTCGTTCCACTGGTCTCCAGCGAGATTGGAGGCCATGGTGAGGTGGCCTTTGAGAATGGCGTGGAAGCCATTGACTCGTTCGCAGGAACGCGAATTCATCTTGTGCGGCATCGCGGATGAGCCGGTCTGGCCTTTTGCAAAGCCTTCCGATGCCGTCTCGTGGCCTGCCATGAGGCGGAGGGTCTTCGCGAGGGAAGAGGGGCCGGAAGCGAGATCGACCAAGGCGCTGACGACCCGGAAATCAAGCGAGCGGGGATAGACCTGGCCGACATTGGTCCAGGCCTTCGGGAGACCGAGGTGGCTCCGAACCTGCTCGTCTAATTCTGCGACCTTGGCAGTGTCGCCGTTGAAAAGGGACACCTGATCCATCTGGGTTCCAACGGCGCCCTTGAGTCCACGGACCGGATAGGATTGCAGGACGGAATCAAGATTGTGAAAAGCGCTGAGAACCTCTTCGCCAAACATCGAGATTCGTTTGCCAAAGGTCGTAGGTTGGGCCGCGACATTGTGGGTGCGGGCCGTAATCATGAGGTCCGACCACTGGTTGGCACGCTCGGAAAGGCGGGCGAGAACAGCCACTGATTTGTCGCGGATTGCCTCAAGCGAGCGGTAGACCTGAAGTTGCTCAACATTTTCTGTGAGATCCCGGGAAGTCATCCCTTTATGGATGTGCTCGTGGCCTGCAAGGTCATTAAACTCCTCGATCCGGGCCTTCACATCGTGACGGGTCAATCGTTCCCGCTCGTCGATGGAGGCGAGGTTGATTTGATCTTTGACCGACTCATAGGCGGCGATCGCCTCATCTGGGATATCAAGGCCGAGGTTTTGCTGGCCTTTCATCACCGCGATCCAAAAGTCGCGCTCCAGAATGATGCGGCCTTCCGGAGACCAGATTTCGCGGATTTTGGCTGCAGCGTATCGTTCGGCGAGGACGTTTGGAATCATGGCGGGAGGAAAGCCGCAAATCGCTGAATTTGAAACCCTAAATCAACACGAGCGGCAGAAGTCTGCGATTTGAGCCCTCGGGCCTATTCGCTGGTCGCTTGAAACGGAGTCTTGCTTTCGATTTGGGAAATGACGTCCTTTCTGTTCGCCGAACCAGCATAGACGACCTTGCCAACTTTCACATTGAGGTGGTCGATTCCTTCAAAATAGGAAAGTGCAGACTGCACTTTCGGGACGCATCCCTTTTCTCAGGTCATTCCAGTGACGATAATTTTGATTCTTTCCGCATCTGCCGGAAATTCGGTAACAGGTTTGTTGATGTCACTGGCGGCAGATTGTAATTCGCGGCAGGCGCTCAGCCCAATAAGGAAGACGGCAAGGGCAAGAGAGGTGAAAAGTCGTTTCATCAAAGGTGGAGGTGTTTGCTGTTTGTAGATCGCAAAATTTTTTCGAGGGCTGTAATCAATTCAGATCTAAGCTCCAGTCCCCTGCGATAAAGCTCACTTTGCTCTCGTTCATATTCGCGTCTGCCCTCCGGTGTTTCAATGGGAATTGGGGAATAGCCATACTGCGTGAGATCATAGGGCGAGGCGCGCATATCGATGATGCGGGCGTCGATTGCAAAGAACAGAGTCTTGCGAAGGAGATCGGAGGAAACCCACGGAGAGCTTTTGTAAGCCCATTTATAAAGATCCATGTTGGCGTGAATGCAACCCGGTTGCTCATGATCCTCACGGGTGAGAAGAGTGGGCGTCAAGCGATTGAGCGGGATGGTATCAGGCGCGAAAAATCGAAAGGCATCGAAGTGAGAGCAGCAAAGCGGGCGGCTTGAAACCAGGGCGTCGATTTCCTCCTGAGAGAGACGCAGAGGAGCACTTTCGCGATGCCGAATATCTGAACCTGAATAAACCATGGCCCATTCATGAAGTCCGTGGCAGGCAAAGTTCGGAGGGCGGGACTGGGTTAGAGACAGCAACCGGTGGATCCATTGAATTCGTTCCCAGCCTTTTTCGGTTAGTTTTCTGGGATCAATCCAGGCAATGCCATTTTCCCGATCATAATATTTTTCTGGCAGATCGATGTCTTGTGCTACTTCCAGGGTGGTTCCAGCTCCCGGGTGCCATCTTTCAAGTCGGCCCAGAGGGAATGAATAGTAAGTATGGAGAAAGTCGTAAACCGGGTGCTTTTCGCCTCTCGACTTCCGGGCGCGCATTGGAACCGTGATTTTTTCGACCTCCTCACGGTGGGTTTTCGCAGAGTTTTGCCATCGGGAAAGCGGAATTGGAGCAGGGGATTGAACCGGAAGAGGCATGGCGTGTTTACGTCTTAGCGAATCACCGGTATTTTGCCAAATAATCCTTGCAGTCCCGGTTAAACCGTCCTAGGTTCCGCCCGCCTCGCAAGGGGTGGTTACGAAATCGCGGGATGGAGCAGCCAGGTAGCTCGTCAGGCTCATAACCTGAAGGTCGTAGGTTCAAATCCTACTCCCGTAACCAATGAAAGCCCCTCACTCATATGGAGTTAGGGGCTTTCGCCTTTTTTGGG
>JBDNAG010000222.1:0-2984 GCA_039768565.1 Akkermansiaceae bacterium
AAACAGTCTTCTATTTGCAGGGTGATTACGAAACTGCAGTGGCGACGGCGGGCTCACAGGGGCGCCAAGCAGGTCGTGCGGATGTGACGGAAACTCCAGGTAACTTTAATCTTACAACAGTTGAAGCCTATAATACGGTGATCGCTGAGAGGGACGCTCGTCCGACTCTTGGTGAAGTTAAAGATGCTCGTTTAGGCTCAGTCGTGCTTCAGCCCTATAGTGGTGATAGTAGCGTAAGGATTCGCTTCTCAATTGAGGAGACCGATGATTTGAAAGTCTGGACAAAGCGAGATGAGGTCAACGAGGTTATCGTGCCGCTTGAGCTTGATAAGAAGTTCTATCGTTTTGCTCTTCAAGACGAATAATGGCGGAGGTAAGGCACTCTGTCCATTGATTCTAATCTAAGGATTCGAGTAACATTACCTCGATCATCAGTTTTTTCCAAGTAGCCTACCGAATGATGTTGCCCAGATAAGGATGCTCCGCTTTTGCAGATTTCCATTCCGGAGAATTACTCGATATCATGTGATCTTCAGAAGTATTTAGTTTCACTTGGCTAACACTAGCTCCCGGAACATGCGATAATTCGGCGTCATAGGGAATGATTTGCAATCCATTCCGGAAGTTCGGCTTTTTCTTCTGAATCGACATTTCCCCTTTTCGAAATAAAGAGAGCAAAAAGCCATCTTATCAGGGATGCGATCGCTACTTGAAAAATGCCCGAAGAGGGGATGTGTTTCCGGCGCATCGGTGCCACGATAATAGGGACGCAAGATCATCCGTCGTGCATAAATGTTGAATTCAAATCCTGACCATTACTGAAAACAGGTTCGACTTTCAGGGAGAACCACTAAAATCTTCTCTGACATATGGTAGACGTCCCCAGCACAGACCTTGTTGTTCTTTTTGAAAACGAGGAGTGGCAGCAACCACTTTTTGATGCTCTCGATCGACGAGGCATTTCATATTCCGGATTCGATCTCAAATCAGCAGCTTTCAATGGTGGTGATCTGCCGCAAGCCAAACTTTATTTTAATCAAGCGAGTCCGAGTGCCTATGTTCGCGGGCGTCCGCGGGTCGTCCCCTTTACTTTGGCTCTTCTTAAGAACCTTGAGATTCAGGGCGCCAAGATCATTAATGGTTATAATATCTTTGCCTTCGAGTTGTCAAAGAGTGCGCAGATCGCCAAATTGAATTTGCTGGGGATCGATCATCCGCGCTCGATTATGTTTAACGATGTGTTGGCATTGGAGACCCGGGACGACTTGTCTTTCCCTGCGATGTTAAAGCCGGAGCAAGGAGGAAGTGGTGCGCGTATGCACAAGGTGGAATCACTTGGTGAACTCCACGATTTACTGACCAATCAACCGGGGCTCTGGGAGCCGGATCAACTTTTTCTGCTTCAGGAATACCTGCCCCACGATCCAGAAGTAGGCATCGTTCGAATGGAATTTTTGGGTGATGATTTGCTTTATGCCATGAGAGTGGTGACCCATGGGCGCTATAATCTTTGTCCGTCGGAGGCTTGCAATCCAGCCGAAAGCGAGGATGGGGGAGCATGTGCTCTGCCGATCGTGGGAGAGGTGAAAGCGGCTCCGGTAGAATTCCATCCATTCCCGGAACTCCCTTCGGATGCTTTAGAAGCGGCTCAGAAAATCGTTCGCAATGCGGGTATGGATGTCGCCGGTATTGAGTATCTTGAAACTCCGGATGGTCGCCGAGTTTTTTACGATATCAATGCGAATTCGAATTTGCGTCGGCCCATCGGCGAAGCTTTTGGCTTCGATCCATTCGAGCGAGTTGCTGATTATCTTGAGCAGAAATTGGCTGAGAGTGAGAGTCGGTAAATTGTAAATCAACACGGCCTTGGTTGTAAATTGAGAGAGCGAAGTCCGGGCGGCTGGAATGGTAATATTACTTGCTGTGGTTTGCCCCGCCGAATGCTCCTTTCTGCATGTCATGGTTCAAAAGCAACAAGGATTTACTTGCTCCGACTATACAATAGTCGGAAAGCACCCCAGATTACGGGGGGTAATCCTGCACTCAGGCCAAGTGCCAATACCGGGTTTTCGGTTCCAGTTTGTCCGATCCATGCAAAGACAAAACCCATTGGAATGCAACCCGCACAAAGCGCGGCGAAGAACCGTTTGAATGGCATCTTTGAAATGCCTGCGAGGCAGGCGACTACTTCGGGCATGACCGGCATCCACCGGGAAAAGGCAACAAGCCATCCGCCGGTCTCTCCTCCGAAGATACGCTCACCCTCGGAGATTCCTTCTTTGCCCGCTAGAAAATGAACGGCTTTTCTGCCAAGCTTCCTGGCTAATCCGTAGGCTAGTAAACCAGCCGCGATCGAGCCCAATGCAGAAATGAGGCCTCCCCAAAACCAGCCGTAAACCAAACCAAGAGCTGACATGACAACCGTCCCAAGAATGGGGAGGAAAAGATCGATGATCAACAGGCCTATTCCTGCTGCCCAAGCCCAGCCGCCGCTGGATTGCAACCACTCGACGGTATTGTCTAAAGACATGATCTTTTCGAAATGATTTCCCCAAATTAAAAAAGGGACAATGACCATTAGGGCTAAAGCAAGAAAGATGAGCGAGAGGCGTTTCATTGTTGCTTAAATCGTGATAAAGATCTTCCAGTCAAACGTGATTTTGAATGAAACCCCGACCTGAACCTGTTAATCCTTCCGAACTCTATGATCTTGCCCATGCGGTGATCAAGGATGCAAAATTTCCGATGCTGGCTACTGTGAATTCCCAATTCCAGCCCAGAGTCCGCCCAGTGTCACCGGTAAGGGTTGATCCGGATTTTACGATCTATGTCGCAAATCTAGCGATGTATAAAAAAACTTCGGAGATCGCGGCGAACCCCCAAGTGGAGCTTGCTTATCTGGCTCCCGATCACGATCAACTTAGAATCACAGGTCATGCTGAAATTGTGAGTGACAAGGAAACGCTTGTTGATATCTGGGCAAC
>JBDNAG010000223.1:0-11551 GCA_039768565.1 Akkermansiaceae bacterium
ACCATGAGCGACAAAGACCTATCCATTTTGCTGATAGGAATTTCCAATCGGGGTGGCTGGTTTTCCTATAAATGATAGCCGCGGCCGGTAACTCTGAAACAATCGACGATCGCTAAGTCTGGTCCCGTTACGTCATAGGTTAGGTCATCGAGATCTGCCGCCCGGATTGCTACGGCTGAAAAAGAGCAGGGTGAAAATCTGATGAATCTCAAATGAAAAAGATCCGGGAACAATTGATCAAAAACAAGATGGTCTACCTGAATTTTTCATTGGATGAGAGCAAGGAAGGAAAGTCAGATGTCCAAAAAGCGGAGGCAAGGGGAGTCTTGCTTTTTCCATAAAACCGTTTGAGGTGACTTCCGTGTTTATGGGATTCCAAAATGTCATTTGTTGGGTGTGTTTGATTTCGAGCACAGTCGTGTCTTTCGCACGGGATTACCGGGTCGATACTCAGAAAAAGTTCGATCTAATGAGCACCATTGAGCTCAAGCCGGGCGATGCCATTTTATTGCAGCGAGGTATGAAGTTTTCTGGAATGCTTTCCCCAAAGGGAAACGGAATTGAGGGTGCTCCGATCCGGATTGGAGCTTTTGGCAAGGGCGAAAGCCCTCGGATTGATGCCAGGGGCCGCCATCAGGCGGGGGTATTGTTGCAGGACCCTTCCTACTGGGAGGTGGATGGTCTGGAAGTCACAAACACCAATGGCAAGGACGAGGATCAGGGGGATTTATTTGGCATCTATGTGCTGGCAAGTGGCAGGGAGGCGGTCTACCGGCATGTCTTCATTAACAACTGTCATGTTCACGATGTGAATGGCATGGTGGCGGGGAAAAGACGTGGTGGGATTCATGTGCATATTAAGAAGCTGAAGAAGACAATCTTCGATGACCTGCGCATTACGAACAATCGCGTGGAGAATATTGGAGGCGTCGGTATTGGTAATACCTCCTCGTGTGGCCGCGTGAACTTACGGGCTGATGGTGAAGAGATCGAGAACCTCTGGACCAGGGTTTATGTCGCCGGAAATCATGTTGATACCACCGGGAGAAACAACATCATAGCTCGGGTCAGTAAGGATGCCATCTACGAGCGCAATGTTTTGGCAAACAGCAGTCGGCGTGACACGGGGCACAGCATATTTTGTTTTAATACTAGTGGTATAAAGATCCAATACAACGAGGCCTATGGGAATGTCGGAGAGACCGAAAACCGGGACGGGGGAGGAGAAAGCGATCGAGGTGGCTTTGATGCCGACTACAATTGTGTCGATACCTTTATTCAGTATAACTACAGCCATGATAATCTCTGGTTCTGCGGCATTATGAAGAAGCCCACGAGGAATGTTGTCATCCGCTATAATATCAGTGAGAACGATCGGGCCGGAATCTATTTCTATGGCTTTGAGCGAAACAAGAGTGCGCAAAATGTCCACATTTATAACAATACCCACTACATCCGAAAGGGACTTGAAGTGAGGGTATTTGCTGAAGGGCGCACACCCCTAAATACGACTTTCGAAAACAATATATTCTATTTTGAAGGACAGGGGAAATGGGGGAAGAATGCCAAGGGGATCAACACCGTCTTTCGGAATAACCTCTATCACAACATCGAACCTCACCTGTCGGAAACGAGCGCGATTGAATCCCACCCCGGATTGCTGCGGCCGGGCGTTGCGGGCAAGGGGATCGATTTGGAAACGATGTCGAAGCTTCGGGGATACCGGCCCGAACCGGGGTCGCCCTGTATTGGTGCCGGCCTCGTCATCAAAGAAAATGGCGGGATAGATATTTTGAAAACTCCTGTTGGTGGCGGGAAGCCGGATATCGGCGCTTTGGAGTTTGTTGATTCGAAATAAAATCAGGAAAGGCAGCTCGATGGGTTAGTGGTGGCGGCTTCGCTCTTTTTTAGCTCCGGCTGTTTTTAGACCGGGCGATGCGTTATTGGAAATAGAGTTGCAGGCCGGCTGTGTGAGAGGATTATTTCCCTCGCGTCATTCGCTCTCAAGATGAACAGACAATTCCAATTATTCTCATCCAATACCCTACCTCTTTTTCAGCTTCTGCTGCTACTCTTTCACGGGTCTGCTCTCTATGCTGAAGAAGATTTAATGACCTCAATCATTGGAAAGGTCGTATTCCCTAAGGAAATTCCACAAGGCATCAATATGAAAGGGCTTCTCTTAAAAGATGCGGTGGTTGTTTTGGAAGGGAAATACAATCATCCGCGAATGCCTTATCCGGGCAACTGGAGGGGGAAAACTCCTGAAGAGCGCAGGGCCTGGCAGAATGATTTTGCTAATTCCCCGGCCGGTGTCGCCTACCGGAAGAAGGTTGAGGCCGCTCGAGCCCAGCGCTATCGCAAATCCACGTTTCTGGCAGCAGATGGCACCTTCATCCTAGAAAATGTGAAGCCTTCCTGGTATCAACTCACGGTTCAAATTACGCCTCCGAACGTCCCGGCTAATTCGGAATTTTCCACGGCGCGAGCCTATGCCCTACGTCAGTTTTTCGTAAAGACGGTCGAGAAACCCCATCAACTAGGCACATCCACCTTAAAGGTGAAAAATGTCATTGTGGCCGGCGTGGAGGCGCCTGATTTCATTGTGAACGACTACCAAGGCGGAACTTTCAAACTGTCGGATTATCGGGGGAAGTATGTCCTCTTTGATTTTTGGGCAACGTGGTGTGGTCCCTGTATTGGGCAAATGCCCAAACTTGAATCGGTTTCCAAAAAATTCGGGGGTGAGCGCTTCCAGGTTTTGGGCTTGAGCATTGATGAGGAAGTGAAAAACGCGGTATCCTATCTTGGGAGGAAGCCCTCATCGTATCGGCAGGGCTATGTTGGCACAAAAGAGCTCTACACTCCCATCCGGACGGCTTACGGTATAGAGAGCGTCCCATCCATCTGGCTTATTGATCCAGAGGGTCGGGTTGTTGCTAAAAATCTCATGGATGCGGGTATTCAGGAAGCCGTCATAAAGGCGCTGAAGGGGCGGAAGTAGGATTTTTCCTCCCAGGCAGAAGCGTGTCTGTATCTGGGTGTGCTGGTATTTTTTACTATGGAGCTTTCCGGGTGATGCCTCGCGGAGACTAATCAGGCTTTGATCGAAGTCTTGATCAGGGGGTTTCGGAAAACCCCTAGCGGAAGACTGCTAGGAATTTTCTTTTGGCGGAAAGGTCGAGAAAGGAGAGTCCCTACTTGCCTCAATACCCGTCGTAATCTTGAGTGCCATCCTCGGCCTTAATTCTACCATGGAGGAAAACAAAGTCGCCGTGAAAGGAATCCCCCTCACTACCTTCGTCCCACCAGCCGAAGCTATGAGTAGCTGAAAGCAAATCAACCTTCCAGAAGCTCACCGTAGCGGGCACTTTTTCTGTCGCTGAACCACGCACCGCAGAAATAAAAAAAGGCACGCTGTTTCCAGCGTGCCTTTTTGTGTAATTCGCTGATTCTAGCGGCGGCGACGGCTAATAAAGCCGAGAGCAGCCAAGCCAGTTAGAAGAATTGATGAAGGCTCGGGGACAATACCCGCGAGAGTTTCCACTTCGCTGAGGCTGAGCTCATGATTGTAAACTTGGAAGTCATCGATAGCGCCATCGTAAGCCCGTGCAGGATCATTAGGATCGATCCCGAGATATCCTTGAGCGACACTGAATGCTCCCGTAGAACCAGTGCCGCTTGCGATTTCTACCCCGTTTGCGTAGATCTTGATAGCGCCGGTGCTCTGCTCCTTAGTGAATGCCCAGTGATTCCATGTCCCTGATTGTTCATCAGCACTCAACGCAGCAGCAACCTGCCCACCGGGTGCTCGCCAGTAGGCAGTGCCATTTGACCAAGGAAGGTGAACCTGAAGCTGACGTCCGGATCCATCGGCATTCTCCGCACCCCAGAAGAAGGTAGACCTCTCAGGATGGCTAGGTCCGCCTAACACCCAAGCAGAGATCGAGACTGTGCTACCCATCCCTGAAAAGGTATTCGCATCAAGAGCGACAAAATCATCAACTCCGTCTAAACTGAGCGCTGTTCCATTAACCCCCGGAACCCAGGCTGCTCCTCCGTTGATGACTCCGTTAAGGCTGTTACCACTGGAATCAACAGCAGTAGTGCCAGATCCCTCTTCGAAGTTAAATTCAGCGACCAATGCTCCTTGAGCCACAAAAGCGGAGCTCGCTAGAACCATTGATCCTACTACTATTTTCATTTTCATTATAAGTTACTTTGTTTGTCGTTGTGTACTGCTAGAAATTTGCTTTTTGCGGAAAGGCCGCTGAACCGCTGGTTGGGCGAAATATATGGGGGAGAAAGGGGGTTGTTTTTCAATTAATAGGGTTATTTCGTGGCGCCACTTTTCCGGGAAACGCTACGCACATGGCGATTCAACACTTCTAAGTGTCAGATAGGCAAGCCATTCCAGCGTTTCTCACCCAAAAGGGGGAGGGCGGGCTATTCGTTCCCGAGATACTTATCGACTGCCTTAGTTCGGGTGCGAACTTGAAGTTTTTGTAGATATTTCGCAGGTGAGTGAGGACGGTATCGAGGCCAATGCCACAATCTGAGTTGATTTCTGCTAGGAATTTCCTTTTGGCGGGAAGATCGCGAAAACCCGGGTTTGGCGGATTACATGGGGGAGAAAGGGAATTGGTCGCGTTTCCAAAGAAAAGTCGTTCCCGGCACTGGCAGCGACACCTGGATGGACCGGATCTGGGAGTTTATGAATCACAAGGGAGTTAACAAGTAGTCTGGGATCAGCTGCGGTTACTAACTTGTCCTTGGGAAAGCGCATTATGATTTATCGATCAAGTCGCTTAGCAGGCTGAACTGGAGGATCGAGTCGCCGCTTCCGGGTGACTCATGGTTGAAGATCGCGAGGTAGAGTTTCTTCTCTTTTTTCGTGAGATAGTATGGAGTCATGCCTTTGGGGACAAGATGGCTGAGATCAGCCCAGTCCCCGGAAACAAGGTCTTCCAGCTTTTTGAAGCGAATAAACTTATGCTCATCTGGATCGGTTCCTCTGGCATAGGATTTCGTGAAATAACTCGTCGCGTAAAAATAGCCGTCGAAGTAATCGAGCTCGTTGAGCACCAGCCCTGTCCTCTTCCAGGAGCCTGCGGGCCCAGTACGATTTGTGGGATCAAAACTGTCGTAGATTTTGAACTCTTTTTTCTCCCAATCCACCACTTCCACAATGCGGCCCTTTGCCGAATTAATGACATAGAGCTTTCCATTCACAAAGGTCAGGGCTCGGGAATATCCCTGAACGGGAACCTTGAGCACGGACTCATTTTTCCCGATCGCTTTGAAGCGAAAGACATGCCCTGAATTTGGATTGATCGTATAGATCCAACCTGTCTCAGGATCGATGACGATATCGTGAGGGCGATCCAAAGCAAGGCCGGCAATTTTTTTAGTCTGGGCGCTGATCTTATTACTGGCGGGACTCTTGAAAGCGATGATCCGGTGGTGATCGGTATCGTTTAGATAATAGAGCTGATCTGCGGGATGATAGACAAGCGAGTGATGTTTTTTAAGTGCGAGCGGCGATACCTTGAAGGGCTTCTTGGGACTTTCACGGTACATGATCTGACTGCCGGTGCAGTCGCTCACGATCTCCAGATTTTTTGCTCCGAAGGCAAGATGAGTGGCTCCCTGAAATTTTGTCGCCGGACTACTTGAAACATAGACCGCGACTTTCAGCCCAAAATTTTCCTGATCGTTCGAATTCTCATCGCTGAAAAGTGGAGGTGACGACAGGGCCAATACTGTGCCGATTAGGAATAGGATCTTTCTGAGAGTCATTGTGCTTCCGGGATGGAATTTTGGGTGTCCGGGAACTGGTCCAGCGACTATTTGACAAAAGCAAATTCTTTGCAGCCAGCAAGATCAAAAGCCAAGGGTAATTCTTTGATACCCCAGCCACCTGACTACGAGGAATTTGCTATTGTCGGAAAGGTCGCGGAAACCCGGGTTGGGCGAAATACATGGGGGAGAAAGGGGGTTGAGGTGGATGATGCCGCGCGCCGCGCGAATGCGCATAATTTTATTCTCGAGCAAGAGAAGGGGTATGACACCGATGTTTCTAAGAGAGAGACGAGCCTATCGGGAGGGCAGCGTTAGCGAATTGCGATTGCCCGAGCCTTCCTGAAAGATGCTCCAATTCTTCTACTTGATGAGGCGACTAGTAAGCTCGATAACGAGAGTGAAGCGGTGATCCAAGAGGAATTCGCTGATCTCGTGAAGGGGAAGGCAATGCTTCTAATCGCTCATAGACTTTCGACGACAAAGATAGCGAGCCGTATGATCGAACTGGATAAGGGCGAGATTATTTCAGAGCGGGCCGAGGCTTAGCGGGGGCTAATTTTTTCGAAGATTTCAGCGAAGATCGGCTTCATGTAAAGGGCTCCTCGGTTAGAGAGGTGGTCTTCATCACGGTAGAGGGAGTCACCATCTATGTGGATTTTGGTGTGATCGTTTTTGTTAGAAAAGAGAGGGAGAGGGTTAAGAAATGTCGCTAAGGGAGCAGGGGTTCGATCAAAAATATCGTTGGCGACTTGGTGATGACTTTGAGCTTCTACGATAGTGACTCCGAGGTTATCTCGATCACGGCCTAGGCGGTGGGCGTGAAAGAGGAGGTCAATGGGGTTTCGTTTTTGGTAGGGAACCTGAGGAATGATCCAGACGCGAATGTCTAAGTCGTGAAGTATTTGAAGGGTCTCGAGTAAGGCTCGTTCGAACACGATTTCGGGGGGCTCTTTTGTTCCAAGTCGATCAGTGAGGGCGACGTCGGTGGAGTCTGGATCTTGAACACAGTATTTCGTCCAGCGAGCGCTCAGGATAACGTTTTTAATTTTTTGGTTCTGGATGAAAGTTAAAACAGCATCGTTGAATTCGGCGAGGTTTTCGCAGTCAGGGAAACGATTGGTGTTAAGGAGCGGGGGGTGCTCTGCTCGGCAGGAATAGTAGACATCGACTTTGTGTTCGTTGCAGAGTTCTCGGATGATAGGCATTATCATTTTGTTGTGGCTGTCGCCCCAAAAAAGGACTGGAAGAGTAGTCTTTTCTGCTGATGGTGGGCCGAGTAGGGGGAGGATTTTAGTTTTGACGACTTGGCGAGTGTCTTTGACTAGGCGGTCTTCAGTAGCGACTGAGGCAATCCTTTGAGCTTGGGCGCTGAAGCGGGATGGGATCCCATCGAGCTGGTAAATGGCGGTGCCGATGAGGGTGATACCAGCGGTGGTGCCCAAGAAGAACTTAAAGGCGGATTTATGGCTGGGGAGTCGATTCTTGTTGCGGAAAGGGGTTTCGATAAATTTCCAAGAAAGATAAGCAAAGAGGAATGAGGCCAAGACGAGGACGATCCGGACCGAGTTTGGGGTCTCATGAATTGAGAGGTGTTTTCCAAAAATAAGAAGGGGCCAGTGCCAAAGGTAAAGTGAATAGGAGAGTTTACCGACAAAAACAAAGGGGTGAGAGCTGAGGCCTTTTCCGACGCTGGTGAGGGCATCGCGGTTGCTTAGAATGAGGAGAGCGGCACCTAGGACAGGAGGGATGGCACTCAGTCCAGGGAAGTGGGTTGCAGCAGAGTAGGCAAAGACGCTGTAAGTGATGAGGGCTAGCCCTATCCAAGAAAAGGTTTCTCGGAAGCTGGCGCTAGAGATTTTAAGCGGGGTAATTGCGATGAGGGCACCTACGAGGAGTTCCCATGCGCGAGAAGGTAGAAGGTAGAAGGTCGCTCCTGGAAAGGGGGTGATTGTCAAAATACTACAGGCAAGTGAGGCCATGATGATGACTAGAATGAGAGGAAGGAGTTTGCGGGGGAACTTGCGCCAAAGGAAGAGTGAGAGAAGAGGAAAAAAGAAGTAGAATTGCTCCTCAACAGAAAGAGACCAAGTGTGGAGAAGTGGTTCGAAATCTGAAGGTGCTGCAAAGTAGCCATCCTGTTGCCAAAAGTAGAAATTCGAAACCATGAAGGTTTGGGCAACGGAGGCTTTGCCTAGATCTTGAAACTGATAAGGCAAAAGGATGAGAGCTCCGGCGAGGAGGGTGAAAAGAACCATGACGGTGGCTGCCGGCAGGATCCGTTTGATCCGGCGTGCCCAGAAGGCTTTCATTGAAAAGATCCCCTGAATCATCTCCTTCATGATAATGCTGGTGATGAGGTAGCCTGAAATGACGAAGAAGATATCGACTCCGACAAATCCGCCTGGGAAACCCAGCGCTGCGTGGTAGAGGACAACGGGGATGACCGCGAGGGCCCTGAGCCCATCGACGTCGGGGCGGTACTTAAAGTTTTCGAGCTGGGGGTGTGGGGAACTCACTTTACTTTACTGCTAGGAATTTGCTTTTGGTGGAAAGGTCGCGGAAACCCGCGAAAGGTTGTCATGGTGAAACTGTCCGGAAAGTGAACGCTCTTTCGGCTTGGAATACTGCTTGAGGTCGGAAATGCAAGGAAACTGGTTTTCACCGAGGCAGAGTTTTCTGAGGTTAGTGAGGCCATCAAGATTTTGCAACTGGCCGTCTTCGAGCAGGTTGACTGCTAGGAATTTGCTATTAGCGGAAACATCGCAAATATCGCCAATTTTGGTGAATTTTTGGGCAGGAACAGATGCCCAGTTCTCGGTGGCAGTTCCAGAGCCATCAAGTATTGCCCTTCTTGGCTTAGCTTCATTGCCTATGATAGGACGTCAACGGCGCTAGAACGATCAAGATTTTTTCCGACAACCTCACGGCTTTAGGTAATGAGGTTTTCTTTTGTTTAGAGACGATTTGCCAACCTTACCTTGGCGGAACGCGAGGGGTGGTCATAGCCAACATTTAGGGAATTAAAGTCAACTCGATCAATCGAGTTATGGCTAATGTTGCGATTAACGGTTCTCGTGTTAGAATTAAAAGGATAAGGATAAATCTGTAATCAGGGTCTTTTTTTCATCCCATCCGATGTCATCATCCACCTCCTTACTTTTTTTACTTAACCCACACCAATGAAAACCAAATTTGCCATCGTCCTTGCCATTGGAGGCACTCTTCTTTTCACCGCGTTCTCTTCTTGTAGTGGCCCTCTTGGACGCGGTGGGTATGAGTCCGCACCCTACACAACAATCGAAACTGATGGTGCCTTTGAAATTCGAGACTATCCGGAAATTGTCGTTGCGACTGCGACCATGAAGAATGGTGGTGGCAGTCAAAATTCCGGATTCATGAGCTTGTTCCGATATATTTCTGGGAAAAACGAAGCTGACCAAAAGATCGCTATGACAACGCCAGTTTTCTCAAAGACCGGCGGTAATCTTCAAGAGATGAGTTTTGTCCTGCCCGAAAAAGTTGCGAAAGACGGGGCGCCAAAAGCAAACAATAGCAATATTGCCGTTAGCAAACGGCAAGCCGGTCGCTTTGCCGTCTATCGATACAGTGGCCGCTGGACTGAAACCCGGGATAAGAAAGCCCGTCAAACACTCGCAAAATGGGCCAAAGAGCAAAATTTGAACTTAACGTCTGTGATGGAGAAGGCCAGCTATGATCCCCCTTTCACCCCTCCTTTCATGCGACGCAATGAAATCTTGGTTCGTATTGATGAGTAGTTTTCTGCTGAGCGAGAGGTCGTTTAGCAACGTGTGCTCTTGAACCTATTACTTGGAAAACTCTAAGTGATTGGGAACCTAAGTCTCATCTAAAAAGGCATGGACTTATCTGCCCCTAGTTTAGGTGGAGGGCTACACCAGAGAGGGGTGCAAGCTTGAGGCGCAGGATTCGGGCTTCAATCGTCCCTGAGAGTAGGGCCTCTGGGCGAGATGCTACGAGGAGCTTGAAGCTTGAAACTGATTGGTTGTTTAGCAAGAGAGTTTGAGGTGTGTTTGAAAAATTGAAAGCTATCAGCGATCGACGTTGGCCAATTTTACGGAGATAGGCGAGAGTGAGGGCTTTGTCATTACAGTGAAGAAATTGAGCGTCTCCTCTTGTCCATTCGAGACGTGTTCGACGCAGTGAGATAAGTTTTTTTTGGTAGCTAAGCCGCTCTTTGTTTGGGAAGACGGCTATGGCCTTACTTCGGGAACCATCTGGAGCGAAGACCTGAGGATTGTGATCAATATTTCCCCAGAGTAGAGGTTTTCGGCAGTCGGGATCGTCCGCTCCCCACATTCCAAGTTCGTCACCATTCCAGATGTGGGGTGCACTGAGGTAGGTGAATTGGTGCAACAACATCATACGTATTTCACTGGTGGTGGTTTTGTCTGGTGGTCCAAGCTTGAGTTGCTTGTTTCCACGGGCTCCCATCTGAAACTTGTATTTTTGTTTATTTAGAAAAGAGGTGCTGAGTCTCGGGCTGTCGTGGCTTGCGACCAAGTTCATTAAACTCTGTGACTGGGCTGGGCTATATCCCGCGTAGACCCGTCTAATCTTCGCAATGAATTCGCTGGGTTTGATCCCGCCTCCTGCTTTGCCAAACAATTGGCGTGCTGGCTTATACCATTGATAATGCATCACCGAGTCAAAGGTATCTCCTTGGAGGAATGGGCGCGGATCCATTAAGGTGTCTGGCCACTTGGTCCACCATGCTTCACCGAGTAGCAGGGAGTCTGGGTTTATCTTACGAACGAATTTTCGGTAATCTCGCCAAAAGCCAAGAGGAACGTGTGAGGCGACATCAAGGCGAAAACCATCAACTCCATCACTTGGGTCTCCATCGTTATTTGGGTCCATCCAGCGCCGAGTGACGTTGAAGATGTGCTCTTTCACTTCAGGTTGAAGATTCCCCTCGAATACATGCCCTCTTCGTTTACCCGAAACATTTACTTTTTTGAACTCGGGGAGCGTTTGCATTCCGAGCCAGCCTTCGAATTGAAATTCGTTTTCGGGAGTTTTTGGATCATCGAATGAATGGATATCATACCAGTCACGGAACCTGCTATTCTTTTGATTTTTCACTACATCTTTCCAGGCCCAGAAGGTGTTGCCGGTGTGGTTCCACGAGACGTCGATAATCACGCGCATTTTACGACGGTGGATTTCGTTGATGAGTTTCAGAAATAAGCGATCAGCAGAAGTCCAAGACCAAGTTTCCGGGTTAAGCGGATTTTCTTTGTTGATGATTGTATGATCTCCAATTGGGTCTGGTCCAAAATTCCTGTCGATGTGGCGGTAGTTTCGAGCATCGTATTTATGCAGCGAAGGAGCATCGTTCAGTGGGTTGAAGTAAATTGCGGTGATCCCGAGGTCTTGGAGGTAGTCGAGCTTGTCTAAAACTCCTTGGAGGTCTCCTCCATAGCGGCGGGCCGCCACGACCTTGTGAAAATCTTCATCCGTTTCTCTGGCCCACCTTTCCTGCTCATACCAATCGTGCTCCCAAGGAGTGATCTTCCAACCCGGTGGGACAAATCCTGGATATGAGCCTTCCATGTCGATCGGGCGGGGGTCATTTGAAGAATCTCCATTCTCAAAACGTTCGACGAAAATTTGATACCAAATCGCATTCCGGGACCATTCAGGCGGTTGATCGAAAGGAGAGCCATCAGCAGGTGACAGAAGGCCGTATAGGACAACGAGGGCGGTATAG
>JBDNAG010000224.1:0-15630 GCA_039768565.1 Akkermansiaceae bacterium
ATTCTCTGGCGTGGTCTGATCGAGACGGAGAAGGGGTATTTTGTGACCCACTGGTCGCCTTTTGATGACGGGCCGGCGGGCTATTATTTTTTTTTGAAGCAGCATGAGCTTGGCGAGGCATTCCAGGAAGAAGAGATGTTCAAGGGCCTGGAGTGGTTTTCGCGGGGGCATTGGGTGGCCCGGGAGACGTCAGACAATCAGGTGGAATTTGTGGATATCCGCTTTGGCGAAATGCGGGATCATGAGAGCAGGAAATTGCTTCCGATGTTTCGCTGGCATTTGTCATATGATGATCAGGGGGAATTCGTTGCCAGCCGACCACTGCGTCATATCAAGATGGACAATGCCTTGAGCGCCATCTGGAAGAGGTTACTTGGAAACTTGCAGGAGTGGGAAGAGATGGAGGCGTTTTAGAGTTTGATTCATGTAATAAATTACTTTAGATACACTAACTGATTTGGGTCGCAAGCTAGCCATTGGAGATATTCACGGATGTTTAAAATCGTTGAAAACGCTTCTGCAATTTGTCCAACCGGTCGCGAAAGACGTGGTGATCATGCTGGGCGACTATGTGGATCGTGGTCCCGACAGCAAAGGGGTAATAGATTACCTGATTGACTGGCCTTGGGAGGCAAAATTGATCCTCCTAAAGGGTAATCATGAAATCATCATGGATGAGTCGGCATTTTCAGCTGATCATTTAAACTATTGGTGTCAGGTGGGTGGATTGGAAACGATTGCTTCTTATGATGCGCGCTATGCAAATATTCCCAAAAGCCACTGGGAATTCATTAGAAATACGTTGCCTTATTACGAGACTGAAAAGGTGATTTATGTCCACGGAGGTGTGGGTCCGAAGAAACCGCTCGTAAAACAGAACCCTGTGAATTTGGCATGGCGTCGTTTTCCGGATGCCAAACAGCACCGTTCAGGAAAGCTCGTGGTTTGCGGGCACACGATTCAGCGCAAGGGAAAGCCGACCGATAGGGGGCATACGGTGTGCATTGACACGGCGGCTTGCCGGGGAAGATGGTTGACCTGTTTCAACGCAAAGACAGGCCGCTACTGGCAGGCAAATGAAAAAGGTGAAACCCGTAAAAAGAGGCTCAAGGCGTGGAAGGTAAAGCGAGCAACGAAGAAGCTTGGTCCCGCTACGACTTCTTCCTCGCCAGAAAGTTGATTGAGAGCCCGATTTGGAACCAACAGATCAGAGTGACGACGAGAGTTGCCGCCCATGTCCCGAGCGAAATCAGGTGATTCTGATTTTGGAGATCGTCCGGCCATTCCTGAGTTACGAAATGCATTACAAGCAGTGCTTGGCTGATTAGAAACATGACTGGAAAGAGGAAGAAAAGCGGCTTCCAAACGGTGTTTGCAGGTTGGAGGCCGGGGTGGTTCCGGACATTGTAATTCCACAACTTTGACCAACCGAAGATAGCGACGAAGCACCAGAGGGCGTTGAAGAATGGCAGGAAGAGAAAGCGGATTGCTTTCCCTCCTGTGAGGTGGGCTCCGAACATGTGCATCATCTCCCAGGCTCTATAAAGATAGATGATGGCCATAGCTACCCACCCGGCGATGCTCAGGCCAGCCAGTGCTAGGAGGAAGGTTTTGGTGTTTTCGCTTTCAGTATGCTGGCAAAGATACACGAGGCCGCCGGGAAGGATCAGGGTCAGCAAAAAGAGGAGGAGATTTGCGGGGTGGAGATGCGGGAGATACATTCCTCCGGGAGGACCGTCCCAAATAGTCCGGGTTTTTGGCACGGCATAGGGGTCTTGGTCGCTGAGGTTCGAGGGCGGGACTGGAGCGGGTTCCGATCTTCTTTTTTGAGCAGGAATCAAGCCGAGGACGCTATCCGCCGTCTTTTTTTCTCCGGCCTCGCCCTTCCAAACGAGATGATGACCAAGAAGTTTTCGCTCGATGGCAAGGGCACGGAGTTCACGAAAGTCCAACGGACCAAACGACTCGCCCTCAATTTCATAAAACCATCCCGCGGAACCCGTGGTCCGGCGTGATGGAGATGAATTGGGACGAGAAGGGAGTCTGGCCACGATGCAGAAGTGTCCTAAAAGTGAATGGCGTGGCCGTCCGCATCGAGGGTAGCCTCGTGGATGGCTTCGGCGAGAGTCGGGTGGGCGTGAATGGTGGCGTGGATGTCATCAATCGTGGCCTCGAGTGAGAGGGCTAGGCCCATCTCCGAAATCAGGTCGGTGGCATTCTCGCCAATGATGTGAGCGCCGAGAACCTCGCCATGTTCTTTGCCGAAGAGTAGTTTCACGAAGCCTTCAGTCTCGCCGCTGGCTTGTGCTTTTCCAAGTGCTTGGTAGGGGAACTTTCCGACTTTGTAATCGATACCTTCCTCCTTGAGGGCGCGCTCGGTTTTGCCAACTGAGGCCACCTCGGGGTAGCAATATGTGCACCCTGGGAAATCTCCAACACGTTTGACCTCAGTGCCTTCTACGAAAATTCCCTCGACACATTGCATTGCCTCGAAGCTGGCGGTGTGGGCGAGCCAGGGAGGTCCAGCGATGTCGCCAATGGCATAAACGTTTGGTAGGGAGGTTTCATAGCGCTCGCCAATCTCAACCCAACCGCGGTCGGTGAGTTTGGGCTGCTGGCCACCCGGGAGAACGGGTGCCACTCCGATGGCCACGAGGCAGCAATCGGCGGTGATTTCCTTGGTGCCGTTAGAGTTCTCGATTGTTATGGTTACAGAGTTTCCATTGTCGCAAGTACCAGTGACCTTGGTTTCGGTGAGGCAATTGATTCCTGCTTTGCGATAGCTCTTGGTGATGGCATCGCTGACGTCATCGTCCTCGACAGGAAGCAGGTTGGGCATCATCTCGATGATGGTGACCTCGGTGCCGAAGGCGTTGTAAATGTAGCCAAATTCCACTCCGATTGCGCCCGCTCCGATGATGACCATCGACTTGGGTTGCGTTTCGAGAGTCATCGCTTCTTTGGAGGAAATGACCGAAGTTCCGTTAAAAGGGAAGCCGGGCATGGGGCGCGATTTAGCGCCGGTGGCGATGATGACATTCTTAGCGTCGAGGATCTCGGTGGTGCCGTTTTCTTTTTTGACCTCCACCTTGCCGGGAGCCTGAACGGAGCCGAAGCCCTTGACGTAGTCGACATTGTTTTTCTTGAAGAGGTACTCGATCCCACCAGCTAGTTTGCCGGAAACCTGACGTGAGCGCCCGACGACCTTGGTCCAGTCGTAGCTGAGATTATCGAAACTGAGGCCAAACTTTCCGGCATCGTGCTTTAGCTGATGGTAAAGGTGAGCGTTTTTGAGGAGGGCTTTGGTGGGAATGCAGCCCCAATTGAGGCAGGTTCCGCCGGCGCGCTCCATTTCGACACAGGCCACCTTTTTTCCAAGCTGACCGGCCCGGATGGCCGCGACATATCCGCCGGGGCCACCACCGATAACGACAAGATCGTAAGACATGCGGGGACGGTGGATAGGGAAACGGAAAAATCAAGACTGAACGATTCAAGTCGGGCCCGATGAGAAATTTATGGAATTCTAGGCTATCACCCCGAAACCCATTTTCGGCTCGAGATAATCGGTGTTGGTTGGGGGATTTTTGGCAAAGAGTAATCAGCGCCTCACCTTGATTCTGGTGGTGAGGAATTCGCTATTGATATTGGTTCTTTATGGGACCTTGAGTGGTTGGCTTTTCGGACTTGGCTCGGGTGCGGCTGTGGTCACGGTGGTTGGTGTCTTGATCGAGTTGCCTCTCATATTGACGTTTTTTGGTTACTACCGAAAAACGAGTCATTGGTTCACGGGTCGGAGTGCTCAATCTGGGGCTGAAAAATAGCCCCAAGGTTTTTCGTGGATGGAGCCCGGCAAGTTCAGTAAGGTTCTTCTTAATGAAAATCTTGCTAATATTTTTGGCGTGCGTCCTATCGCTTTCGGCCCGCAAGCCTAACGTTATTGTTATTTTCACTGATGATCAGGGTACCGTGGATATGAATTGCTATGGGGCCAAAGATCTCATCACGCCGAATATGGACGGCCTTGCCAAGCGAGGAGTGCGCCTCACCCAATTCTATTCGGCAGCTCCGGTTTGTTCGCCGTCGCGGGTGGGCTTACTGACTGGTCGCACTCCACAACACGGCGGGCTCAATGGTAACGTCCCGATCGATTCAGTCGGAATGCCATCGCAGCAAATCACGATTGCCGAGGAGATGAAGAATGCTGGTTATGCCACCGCGCACATAGGCAAGTGGCACCTCGGCCACCATGAGGAAACGATTCCAAATGCCCAGGGTTTTGATCATTCCTTTGGCCATCTTGTAGGCTGCATCGATAATTATTCGCACTTCTTCTACTGGAGCGGACCCAATAAGCACGACCTTTGGAGAAATGGTGAAGAGGTCTTTTACAATGGTCAGTTTTTTCCCGATCTTATGGTGAAGGAAGCGGGCGAGTTCATCGACCAGAACAAATCCAAACCATTCTTCATCTACTTCGCTCTCAATACTCCACACTACCCATACCAAGGTTCTCCGGAATGGCTGGAGCATTACCGAGATCTTCCTTATCCCCGAAATCTTTATGCAGCGTTTCTTTCGACAACAGATGATCGAATCGGGGCGCTTTTGAAGAAGGTGGATGATGCTGGTCTCACCGACGACACCATCATCATTTTCCAGTCCGATCATGGCGCTTCGGAGGAAGTGCGGGCGCATAAAGGCGGTGGTAGTGCGGGCCCGCATCGGGGAGCCAAATTCAGCCTTTATGAAGGGGGGATTCGGGTTCCGGCTATTATCTCCTGGCCCGGCACCTTACCTGAAAACGAAGTGCGCGATCAGATTGCCACAGGTTGCGATTGGTTTCCCACCATCATGGAGCTCTGCAAGATACCGGCGGCCAAGCATAAGATAGATGGCAAAAGTTTGCTCCCGGTCATCAAAAATCAAAACGCTACCACTGCTCATGGAATTTTCCATTGGAAGTCAGGGAAAGCCTTGGCGGTTCGGGCAGGAAAGTGGAAACTGGTGACGAGTGGTAAAAAGGTAGAGCTCTTCGACTTGCCCAATGATTTGGGAGAATCGCGCAACCTTGCCAAGGAACACCCGGAGGTGGTGGATAGGCTTCAGGCCGAAAGCCGGAAATATTGGCAGGGAATTACGAGGTCCAAATGAGAGAGGATCCACTGGTCCGGGGGATTTCTATTTGTCGGGAAATTCCGGGGTCGTTTTTTCTGAGACTTCTTACGGCTCCATTCGTGCTGAGTTTGGTCGACTTCACGGCAATGCTTTGTTGGCTCTAGGCTTGATGGATGTGTCAAAAAACTTGTCGGAAAAGGACCCTGTATTGATCGTTGTCCAATACGGAACGGCCGACGAGGTAGTCGATGAGCTCGGCTTCGAGGGCGCGGCCCTGGGTATTGGTAAATGTGCGATACTCCGCGTGCGCGAACCATGAGGATGGCGTAAAAGAGGATGAAAAGCGCTGAAAATTCATGCACATCGTTAAGCTCAATCAAGATTTGGTTTCTCAAAGTGGAATTCGATAACG
The DNA here is from genome assembly GCA_039768565.1 of Akkermansiaceae bacterium. Lineage (GTDB taxonomy): Bacteria > Verrucomicrobiota > Verrucomicrobiia > Verrucomicrobiales > Akkermansiaceae > SW10. The sequence goes on from JBDNAG010000224.1 coordinate 5,531, forward strand.
CGTTCAAATCACGGGCTTGTGCTTTTCATCCCGCCTTTGAGGACTAGAGTCTCGCCGTGAGTCCTGCTGAGTTTCAGATTTTGAAAATCGTTTTCCTGACGGCTGTCGGATCGTTTCTAGTGCTCGGATTACCGGGATACGCATTACTCCGGAAATCAGCGGCAGTGAGTGATACGGATCTGGAGGAAGGTTCTTCGCCCGCGGTGATCACGCCTCTCGATCTCTTGGTGGTGGGACTCTATATTCTTGTCTTCGCGGGTTTTTTGAAGGGAACGGAATATAAAATGAATAATCCGGAAGAATTGAAAATTTCTGCTGGGGTGGTGATGGCGAGTTCTATCACGATGCTTTTGATTGCAGGCGTTGTTCCAGCAGTGCTTTTTTGGAGGGTCAAGTTGGTTGAGATTTTCGGACTTCGCTGGATGGGTTGGAGAAATATTTTCTGGATTATGCCGGCTTTTGTTTTTTCCATGATGGTCGTCGGGGCTTTAATGGTGGCTTGCGGTTGGCAGACCTGGGTGCAGGATTCCCTCGGCTCAAAACCCCAGGAAGCAGTTACCTTGGTGAGAGAGACCTCGGATATTGGATTGTTGGTAGCGATGGCGGTGGCGGCGATTATCTTTGCTCCGATTGCCGAGGAGGTTATTTTTAGAGGTTACCTCTATCCGGTCGTGAAAAAATTTACCGACCGCTGGTTCGCTTCGGTTTTTACCGGAGTATTTTTTGGCGTCATTCACTTCAACTTGATGGCTTTGCCCATGTTGGCCTTGATGGGAGTGGTGCTCGCGGTGGTTTATGAAAAATCTGGATCACTTTGGGTTCCGATCGGTTGTCATGCCGCCTTCAATGCGACATCGGTTGGGTTGATGATAATCTCGCGAGTTTATGAATTTCCTGGGCAGCCATGAAGTCAGTTGGAGATTTGGGTGAGGACGGCTTGATTGAACGCGTCTGTGGGAATTTGGCCAATGGATCGAATGTTCTGGTGGGCCCGGGCGACGACTGTGCGGTGGTTGGGACCGGAGATGATTTGGTGCTGCTAAAGACCGATGCGGTGGTGGCGGGAGTGCATTTTTTGCCGGAGGAAAAACCTAATCGTGTCGGGTGGAAGGCGGTGGCGCGCGTGCTGAGCGATTTCGCGGCAATGGGTGGCCAACCTGGTGAGCTGCTGGTGACATTGGCTTTGGCCCCTGAAGTTTCGATCGACTGGGTGGATGATGTTTATCGAGGAATGGCCTCGTGCTTGGACCAGCATGGTGGAGTCATTGTAGGTGGTGAAACGACTTCGCTTCCGACAGGAACTCCGACCATGATTTCCGTAGCGGGAAAGGGGATGGTAGCCCGCACCAATCTTGTCACGCGGAGCGGCGGCTGTCCGGGCGATGGCATTTTCGTGACCGGCAGGCTTGGCGGATCAATCCGCGGAAAGCACCTCGATTTCAGGCCACGGCTTCAGGAGGCGGCTTGGCTGACCGGTCTTGGTTCGATGACTGCAATGATGGATCTTTCTGATGGTCTCGCCAAAGATCTCCCGCGACTCGCTCGAATGAGCGGCGTGGGTTTTGAGCTGGATCGCGATGCGGTGCCTTGTTCAGAGGGTTCCACCACCAAGCAAGCGCTGACTGATGGTGAAGACTATGAACTTTTATTCACTAGCGGTGATGATCCGGGGCCGGAGTGGCGGAAGAAATTCCCAAAACTCAAGCTCACCAGAATAGGCACCTTGACTAAAGGACAAGGGGACTTGGTTGAAGGTGGGTGGGACCACTTCCAGCGGTAGTTGGGTCGCCTACTTTTTCGGCATGAGAGGTGAGTTGATGTCCGCCAAGTCGCTTGGTTTCACTTCCTTCACTTCTCCTCCGAATCCAAAACGAGTTGGATTGTAGGCTCCCACGAAATCGATCTTGGCGTCGCCTTTAATCTCATCTTCAAGCCCGGCGGCCCAAAAGATGCCGTTGATAATCAGCCGGCGGTAGTCGGCATCAAGAAGGTCCTGCGAAGCGCCTTGAGTGGAGTGGAAAACGCGGGATTTTTTGCCATTTTTCGATTTGTAGTGGCGGGTCCAGGTGGAAGGGCTTGGCTTCTTCTTTGGATCGGCTTCGGAGTCTTTTGTCATGCCATTGAGGGGCTGGCTTTCAGTGAGGACGGTGAAGGTGTCGTCGGGAATTCCAACATAAGCTCCAGCCATGCAGAGAGCATTGTCGCCGACTCCACGGAGGATGGGATTGTCCGCATGTTTCTTGATCAATTGGATTCGGGTGGCTTGCTTGTGGTTACGGCCGTAGTGACCCACCCAGGTATTGCCGAGGACTTGATGACCGAAGCCTTTTTCATACTCCTTACCGTTGTATTTAAAATCGAATTTTGAATAGGTTTTTCCCTTTGGAATTTTGAAAGCATGGGAGGAAGTGCGAAGTCCGACAACTGCACCTCCGCGCTCCACGTAGTCAGCGATGTGCTTCATTTGCTCGTCGGGAAGATCGAGGAATCGGGCGAAAATCACCATAAGGTCGGCGTCCTTGAGAGCCTCAAGTCCATTAATATTGGATGATCCGGCTTTGATATGACCCTTCTCATCGACTCCAAAAAGAACGGTGGTTTTGAATCCGTGGTGCTGCGCAAGAATACGAGCGAGGGCCGGACAGGTCTCCTCGGTTCGATACTCATGATCAGACGCGACAAAGACGATGTGTTTCCCTTTCCCCGGGCCTTCACCACCCTTGTAGGTGATCTGACCAAGAACCGGAATGAGGCTGAGAAAAAAGAGGCAAATGAATTTCATGGGCATTTGTTACGTTCAAGAAGCAGCGAATCTCGCAGACAGATTGCATTGATTTTTTTCTGTCGCAATCTCCCCGACTCCTTCAGCTTGTCGCCCTCTCAAACACAATCGGATCTTATGAAAAAATCACTTTTACTCACTTTCCTCCTCGCGGTTCCGGCCTTCGGTGATCATCACGGGGAAGCCAAAAAGGAGGCGGCGGCGCTTCCCGCCGGCCTTCCTGCTAAGTCGGACGCAGTTGCGCTCAAAAAGGCCGGATTCAAGTCCCTCTTTAATGGCAAGGACCTCACCGGTTGGAAGAAAGTTGGTGGCTCTGCGAGCTACGAAGTGAAGGACGGAGCAGTCCGTGGATTCGGAGAGAAAATCAAGGGCAACACCTTCCTGCGCACCGAGAAGGAATATGGCGACTTTATTTTCACCTTCCAATTCAAGTTCATCGACAAGTCCGGTAACTCGGGCTGCATGTTCCGCGGCTTCCAAAAGGATGGGAAACCAGATGGCCGTGTGACCGGATACCAATGCGAACACGACAACTTCAAGGATGGAAAACGCGCTTGGACCGCCGGCATTTTCGACGAAGCGCGGCGTGGATGGCTGGACCCCCACAAGAAGGCTACAGCCGAAGTGAAGGATAAATTCACCGAGCAAGGTAACCGTCTCTTCAAGTGGGATGGCTGGAATACCATCGTGATCAAGTGTAAGGGCAACCACATTGAAACCTACTTGAATGGTGAAAAGCGTGCAGACTTCACCGACACCGACGAGAAGAACGCCGACCTCAAGGGTTTCTTCGCGCTGCAGGTTCACGGTGGTCCTTCGGGCGATATCCTCTGGAAGAATCTCTACCTCAAAGAGCTCTAAGGCTGCTTAATTTTTTTGGAACCCCGCTGCTTACTCTGGAAAATCAGAGTGACCAGCGGGTTTTCTTTGCTCAGACTGAACCACGATGAATCGCCGCCGCTTCAATCTCATGAGTTCGCTGACCCTCGCTTCCGGATCTACTCTTAAGGCAGCCAAAGCTGAACCAACCGAAGTTCTCTCGCTTGGGCTCCTGACCGATGTTCACTATGCAGACAAGAATACCTGGGGCTCGCGGGCTTATCGTGACAGCCTGCTAAAGGGCAAGGAGGCGGCGGAGTTTTTCAAGGAGGAGAAGCCGGCGGTCATGGTGTGCCTCGGAGACCTCATTGATGCTGCTCCTTCGGTGGACACCGAGATCTCCTACCTTTCCAAAATCTGTAAGGTCCTTGATGTCGCCGGAATCCCCAGGCATCACGTCCTTGGAAATCACTGTGTGGCCACCCTCAACAAAGAGGAGTTTTTCAAGCATTCTAGGTCAGCGAATAATGAAGGTCACTATTCGTTTGATCTCAAGGGAAACCATTTCGTTGTTCTGGACGCCTGTTACAATTCCAAGATGGAGCCTTATGGCCGGAACAACTTTGTCTGGCACGACTCCAATATGACTCCGGAGGAAATCGTGTGGCTGAAGAAGGATCTCGCAGAGACCAAACTTCCCACTGTCATTTTCACCCACCAACGTCTCGATGTTGATCGACCGAACAAGCATGCCATCAAGCAGTCGGTTGAGGTGAGAAAGATACTTGAGGGCTCCAAGCGAGTGCGCGTGGTTTTCCAGGGGCACAGTCACAAGAACGAGTTGGAGGAGGTGAATGGGATTCCTTATTGCACACTCGCAGCTATGGTTGAGGGAAAGGGAATTGAGAGCAGCTCGTATTCTCTATTGCGGTTCTTCGATGATGGCTCAATCAAACTCGAAGGATACCGCCGCCAGAAAAACCAAACTTTTTCAAAGAAAGCATGAAAACACTTACAATTATTGCCCTTACGATATCTTGTCTTCTGGCTGCACCGGAGAAGTGGGAGAAGGACATTGCCAAGTTCGAAGCCGCTGCGAAGACGAAGCCTTTGCCAAAGGAAGCTCTTCTGTTTGTGGGATCATCAAGTATCCGGATGTGGGACTTAAAGAAATCCTTTCCGGATCGCGTGACCATTAATCATGGTTTTGGCGGATCGGAGTTGGAGGATTCCCTCCACTTTGCGGGTCGCATCATTATTCCCCATGCTCCCAAGGTTGTTTTTCTATACGCGGGTGACAATGACATCAACAAGGGAAAGACCGCTGAAAGAGTGGTGGATGATTATCAGAAATTCGTGAAGAAGGTCCGTGAGGCTCTTCCCAAAACCCGTATCGTTTTTCTGCCAATCAAGCCAAGTCTTTCACGCTGGGGGAAATGGCCGGAAATGAAGAAAACCAATCTCGTGATTCAGGCCATGGCTTCGAAGAACCCGCTTCTCGACTACATTGATACTGCCACCCCTATGATGGGAACGGATGGGAAACCCATGCCGGATCTCTTCAAAAATGACGGTCTTCATATGAACGAAAAAGGTTATCTCATTTGGAATAACGCCGTGGAAAAGTGGCTCAAGGAGATTGAGTGACCTTCACACGGATGAATCCGCGGTTGCTTGCCGCGGCATCCGAAAGCGAGCGATAGGTTACAGTCTCGGTGCCATCGCCATTTGGGGCGGATGAGACGATCTCAGTTTGAATGAGGCCCCAGTCGATAAGATCGGCAGAGGCCTCCACGGTAATAACGACATCATCTGCAGCGGAGTTTCGCCGGAAGGTAATGGTCATGTTTTGTGTGGCAGGATCTCCATAGATTCCCGAGCCAATGGAGATGGTAGATTCCGGACTTGGGCCGCTGTCCCCGTTGATCGAGCCAAAAGCGTATTCGAGGAGGGCGGTGAGGCCATCGCCATCAAGATCGGCATTGGGATCGCCTGTGAAGGTCTGGCCGTCGCTTTCACCAGGAGAGCCACCCGGGGTAAAGCTGGAGCGCCAGCTGGCTGGATCCCCGTGAGCGGGGGAGGTGAGTGGAGAGACAAGAACCAAAGTTGCTCCCGTGCCGTCCGGTGCGGTTGGCCAGGGAGCATCGTCGAGATAGGTGAAGCGTTGGATATCGGCCATTCCACTGGCATCGAGAATCGCCAGTTCCTCACCACTGTTGTTGAGGCTACCGGTAAAGATGCCGGGCGCTATCAGAATGCCAGCGGTGTCGTAGTCTTCTGCGAATCCCACCTGATCTTTCACGACGACTATGCGCTGTCCTGCCGCAAGGGTGGTTCCGGCCGGAAAGGTATAGGTAATCCCGGTGAAGGAAACGTCGGTAAGGTCGGTGGTGTTTGAAGCGATGTTCATCAACTCAAGCCATTCCTTGGTGTCATCGACTCCCGCCGGGTTGTAGTTGATTTCCGAGACGACCAAATTGCTCGGTGATGCAGGAATTCCCACGATGAAGTCAGCTTCGGTGAGCGCCGACCATTCGCCACTGCTGAATGATCGGGCCTTGAGGATTCCAGTCTGGATCAGAGTGACATCGGACGCGCCCGGGTTGGGCTTGTTGCCGCGCACTCGGAGATCAACACCCAGGTCGCTGCTACCTGTGGAGGTTTGGTGAACCTCAATTGCGATAACGTTGATTCCCTCCAAAAGGTCGCCCGGGGCAAGAGCGAGGGTGCGGAGAGGCACAATTTCATCTTCCGGACTGGCGCTGCTTGCAAGGGTGTTAGAAGTCACCACGCCGTCGTTGAGATTGCTCCGATCGATTTCTTTTCCGTTGAGATAGACAATGGCGCCATCGTCACGAATGAGATCGAAGGTGAGCTCGGTGTAGTCGGCTGCGCCGGTCACGGTGAACTCCCTGCGGAAGTAGGTCGTAATGTGTCGCGGAGTGTTTGCTGGACCAATAGTCGTCCGGATGGGAATTGCTCCGACAGCGCCATAGCCCAGCATGGCCTGCCCGGTTCGCCAACCGTTGTCGTTGTAGTCTGGATGTTTCCAGTCGTTGGAGTTGTAGGATTCATTGCCAACGACAACATTGCTGGTACTTTGTCCGATACCGTTGTCGAGGTAGCGCCAGCTGTTCGCTTCGAAGTCGATGAAGGTATCGACAAGTGCGCCGCCTGTGAGCATCCCGGCGTTCGGATGGATTCCTCCTCCGGTCAGTCGTGGATCGCTCCCATCAGTGGTGTAGTAAATGTTTCCTTCAGAGGCAGTAACGGCGAGGTCAAAACCGTTCGGAACAACTCCACCATGTTGCGAATAAATCGGGGGATCAATGGAAGGGTAGAGATTCCGGGCCCGCAGTTCACGAACGATTGAGCGACTGTCGCTCTCATCGTGCAGGATGGGAATGTAATGATTGGTAATGACGTCACGCTCGACGGCCCAGTGTTGTTCGCGGGTGAAGTAGATGGGGTCATTAATGGTTGGTGGGTAATAATCAGCGTCAATGTTGGTGGAGCTTGAGGCGGTATTTCCATAAGGTGTGTTGTCCTGCGTGTCTCCCCAGCGGGCTGATTCTGCAACGATCGCCTTGTTAATTTCATCGGCAATCTTGCGATAGCGAGCGATCGATTCGCTCTCACTGAGTGCTCCACCGTTAAACATGTGTTTGTGAACGCGATCGGCGAAAAGCAGCCGGAACTCGTCGTTCAAGCGCAACCGCTGGAAGGGCGCGCCTGATCCCGATCCGCTGCTGTAGCGATTCCAGTTGAATTTATCCAAGGCGATTTCTTGGTCCCAAACTTGAAATCGGAATTTTCCGTCGCCGGTGATTTCGTTCACCGCGCCGTAGCCGTTCTTGGTCGGCCAATCTTCGGCGTCTGCGTAGAAGTGGAGGAGCATGTAGTCAATGTAGTTCTCGAGGTCGATGTAGTCCTTCACTTGATCGTAAACGCCGTTGTTGGTGATAGTTCCATTGAGGAGGCTGGTCATGGCATTCCAGCGGGGGCCGGATTCACTCACGACGTGGTCCTTGTTTACTTTCCAGTCATCCTCTCTTCCTCCGAGGTGCTCGGCATACCAATCGTCTTCGATTCGTTCGGTTAAATCGTGAACACCAAAGTAGAGCCCGTTGTAATAGAGATGAACAAAGCGACCGTGGCCGCTGGCGTGACCGAGATCGGTCATGCTGTCCTTCATCCAGACATCGCGGGTGTATTGCGAATCGTTGGGGCGATAGCGGCTGCTGCTCCAGGTGTTCAAGGCCCACGAGTCGGTGAAGCAAGCGCGCAGCACAAGCTTGTTGAAGGTCTCAACTTTCGAATCTTCGAAGAGTGGGTAGTTTAGTTTTGGAATCCCAAACTCTGAGGTGAAGGTTAGGCGCATGGAGTGCTTCTGCATCCGGTTGGGAGTCCGGCTTGAGTTGCCTTGGGTTTCGATTTTACAGTCTTCCTGAAATCCAGTTGTTCCATCCGGGAAGATGTATTCGATTGAGCATGCCCGCTCAAAGCGACCTCTCGGATTGGTGAGCACCCCGCCGGTTCCTCCGGTGATGTCCTCTTGTTTCATCGAAATCGCTACTGTCGGAATATCGAGCAAGGCTTCTTGCACCGTGTAAACACCTAAACCATTGGCATTGTTTACGACTCGCGGATCCATCTCGTAGTCTGAAGCGACGTTCTGCCCGACCTGACTGTCAAATCCCCAATCGGAAGGCCAACCGGGTGGGTTGGTGGGCTGCCGGACCACGTCCTCGATAAAGATGTAAGTGTGTGTGTCAACATTGGTAGGGAGCCAGTCGCTGAAGGTGGCAAGAGCGCGGACCGTGCTCGTCGTACTAATGGTGATTGGTCCGGAATAGATGCTTCCCGACGTCGGAGTCGGTGGTGTCCCGTCCAGGGTATAACGGATGGTCGCGCCGGGCGTATCCGAGGTGATCACCAATTGAAAAGAGTCGGTGTAAAATCCACGATCTGTCAAAAAGTTGGTGTCTTTGACCACACCTGGAAAAGCCGAGGCACTGTTGATGGAGCCCGGCGTGGTGCTTTGGAAAAAGACCGGCTGGCCTCCACTGGCGGGAACTCCATAAGAAGTGTCGGTAAATTGCTCGGGAAAAGTGGGCGAGAAACTATCGTCCACCGTGGTTCCATTTGGCCGGACGATGGCAAGGTATTCTCCTCCCGTGCTAAGGCCAAAGTTGGTGTGGGCATTGCCATCTGGATCCACGGTGTCCTCGCCTGAGGCAAAAATAACAAGGTAGCTCTGCGCTGAAATCGTAATATCCGGGAAGTTCCATTTGGTGGGATTTCCCACGCTGTCAGTGAGGTAGTAACCGTCGAGATTTACGGTCTGATTGTTGGGATTGTAGATCTCGATCCAATCTTCGCGGCGGCCAAAGCCATCTTGAAGATCAGTGACATTTCGGGTCAGGATTTCGTTGAGACGGAGCGGTAGAAGGGTGTCAGGGAAGTCGCTTGTGTTCGTGGGGTCGGTGCCCTCGCTGACCTCCAAGGCATCATTGAATCCGTCGCTGTCGGTGTCGGCTAGTTTCGGGTCGGTGACAAATCCTCCCACTCCATTCAGCTCGTCAGCATCGCTGAGACCTTCGCCATCGGTATCGGCAAGAAGCGGATCGGTGCCGTAAGTATTGATTTCCTCTCCATCACTTAGCGTGTCGCTATCGGTGTCCGCGAGCGTGGGATTGGTCCCGGTGCTTTGTTCCTCGATATTCGTGAGACTGTCAGTGTCACCATCGTCGCCGCCCGAAACAGTGGAGAGAGCCGGGAAGTAAGTGAGCTCCCAGTCATCATCCAAGCCGTCATTGTCCGAATCATTCACAATCTCGATATTGAAGACTTCTTCGTAAAATGAACCCGCGGCATCGGCTGTCCGGACTCTGATACTCAGGATGGCGCCGCCAGCCAAGGCACTCAGATCGCGGTCGACTCGCAAGGAGTTTCCGGCGATCTCAAAGAGGCCGTTGTCGGTGCTGCCTGCGCCCTCCTCGAGGGAGTAGGTGAAGGAATCGATCGGTGTGGGATCGGTGGTGGAGAAGATGCCAAGTGCCGAGCCAATCGTCGCGGTCTTGGCAACGATGAGGCTGGAAAGCGCGAGGTCGCTGGGCCCGTCGGTTGCGACCGGATCGCCAATCTCCAGTCCATTGATGAAAACATTGTGGGACGAGTTGGGGTTTGTGACGGAGACGATTCCACGAATAGTCACCGTACCACTCCCGTCCGTAGTCACGTTCAAAGTGATGAGGTTTTCGGCGAGTGTGGATGGTTGGCTTGTGAAGGTGAGTCGCTTTGTTGCCGAGCCACCCCCGTTCCAGTCCGCTGCCCGTCCTCCGCTTGAGCTGGAATCGTATCCCCAGATTTTGACGGGATACTCGGTATTGGGTTGAAGGCCGGAGAACGCGAGCCGGAGTCCGCTCCCCGCGTTGCTGGAAAAACTTCCATTCGCAAAAAGGAAGTCGCGCCACATCGAAGCCTCACCGCCACCGCC